>JAYVZG010000049.1:0-29581 GCA_043783565.1 Flavobacterium sp.
TCATTCCAGACGAATTATTCATAACATGTAATTTACTAAAAGGATTACTGTTTCCAATTCCTACTTTTCCACTATGAAACATATCATCCGTAATTGCAGTGGGCGCAGTAGTTGTTCCAACTTTATACCAATCTTTATCACCATTGGCAGTTGAAGAAATTCCAACCCAACTCGTTGTAAGGTTGTCCCAATAGTAAAAACCAGGCAAATTTGCTCCCGATGTAACCATCAAATATACCATCATGCCTTGTTGGGCTGCTGTTGGGCTTGTTAGGGGAAAAGCGTCAACACGAGGAATCAGAATTCCATCTGTGTTTGTGGGTGCTGCTTGATTGCTTGCTTTTATATCCAATTGTGCAGCTGGAGTAGTGGTATTAATACCAACTTGAGCATGACTTTGAGCAAAAAAAAGTAAAATGGTCAATCTTAAAAACGTTTTCATTTTGTATTATTTTGAACAAAATTGGGCATTTAAACTATGTGATAATTGCATTTTATACGAACGACATTTATATTATACTAGCGACTTACTTTAACAAAAAACACTTACTTTTGAAATTCAAAGTATTTGAAATGAAAACTTGGAATTGTATAATAGTTGATGATGAGGATGTTGACCGACTGATGGTCGTGTCTTTTGCTAAAAAATTTCCTCAACTCAACATTATTGGTGCGTATCAATCAGCGGAAGATGCCATAGAAATCATAAGCAAGACTGCCGTAGACATTCTCTTTTTAGACATTGACATGCCGGGTTCTAGCGGCGTGGAATTGAGAAAAAAAGCCATGGAAGTTCCAGTATGCATTTTTATAACAGGTCACGCCGAATTTGCTGTAGAAAGTTTCGAATTGGAAACCTTAGATTTTATTGTAAAACCACTTCGTTTCGACCGATTTGAAAAAGCAATACATCGCATCGAACAGTTCCTAGAGATTAAAGAAAAAGCAACCTTATTTGAGTTAAGTTTTGGAGAAAATTCAATTTTCATCAAAGAAGGAACTGAAAAATCTAAAGTAAACCTTTATGACATTTTATATTTAGAGGCTTTGAAAGATTATACTTTTTTAGTAACACCTCAAAAGAAACATTGTGTTTGGTCGAATATTGGATCTTTGCTTAAACAAGACCATTTTCAGTCTTTTACTAGAATTCACCGAAGTTTTGCCATTCAAAAACAATTTGTAAAGAAAATTTATGCCCAAGAAATTATGCTTAGCAACAATACGTTAATTCCGGTGGGCAGAAGTTATAAAGAAAGTGTAAAGCTGCTATTATGACCAAGAAGTTGCTATTATTGCTTCTCGTTTTTCCTGCATGGGTGTTTTCGCAGAATCACGCTACAGCAGATGCTTTGTTGGTTCAATTGCAAGGAATGAAAGAGGACACTTTAAAAGTAAATCAGCTTCTTAAAATTACGGAACATTATACCGAAATTGATACAGCTAAAGCGCTTTTTTATGGGCAAAAAGCAGTTCAATTATCAAAAAAACTAGCATGGAATAATGGCGTAGCGAAAGCCAATTTCCATCTCGGAAGCCTCTACTATATAAAACTTGTTTACAAAAAAGCGCTTACCTACTTCAATGAATCTTTAAAAACTTCTGATTCAAAAAGACGAAGTAAGTCATTACAAAATATAGGTGAAGTTTACCTCAAAATTGGTGATTTTCCTAAAGCTTTGAATTATTGTTTTAAATCATTAAAAATTGATGAAGCCATAGGAAACAAAAAAGGAGTTGCAAAAATTTACGCCAATATGGGTTCGGTCTACTATGGAATTCAAAACTATTCTAAAGCTTTAGAATACTACGATAAAGCAGCAAAAATGTATGAAGAAGCAGGTAATTTCACTGATTTAGCAATAGTAAACAGAAATAAAGCTGGCGTTTATAACAGTTTAAAACAACCTGAAAAAGCATTATTATACTATGAAAAAGCGACTGTTTTATGTGAAAAATCAAAAAATAAAGCTTTGCAAGCTCGAATACTTTCCGATATTTCTTTGGTGTATTACAATTCAGAAGACTATGACAAAGCTATAGAAAAATGTTATTTGTCCCTAAAAGCAATCCCGAAAGATAAAGAAGACAAACAAACTATTGGCTTTTCTTACGGTGTTCTTGGCGATTCTTATATCGAAAAAGCCAAAGGAAATGGGCATAAAATGATGTACTTAGACAGTGCGCTTTTCAATCTAAACAAAGCAGTCAAAATACACCAACAACTCCGTAGCAACCGGGATTTAGCTTATGATTTTTCGAGTATTACACAAGCGAACAAATTAAAAGGAGATTTTAAAAGCGCAATTGCTTCGTACGAGACCGCTATGGTTTATGAAGACTCTGTATTTAATTTTGACAATAAAGAAACTATAAAAAACCTAGAAGATAAAAGAGCTATTGAACTTCGGGACAAAGAAATAAAAATCAACAATTTAAAACTCGACGCCAAAGAAAAACAAAAATGGTTTTTGATTTCTGGTTTAGCATTGTTAGGGATTATTGGAGGTTTACTTTATTTTCAAAGCAATAACCGAAGAAAAATTAATACAAAACTTTATTTATTAAATACAAATTTAGAAGAAAAAAACATCGAACTAGATCAAGCCAACAAAATCAAAGCTCGCTTTTTTAGTATTTTGAATCACGATTTACGAAGTCCGGTTTACAATCTGATTCATTTTCTGCATTTGCAAAAAGAGAATCCAGAATTATTAGATGATGAAATGAGAATTTCGATTGAAGAAAAAACCATGACTTCGGCAGAAAACCTATTAACATCTATGGAAGACATGTTGTTGTGGAGTAAAAGTCAGATGGAAAATTTTGAACCGGAACCTAAAAATGTAAGCATCAATTCACTTTTTGATGACACTCGCAAACACTTTGAAAGCGAGGAAAAAGTAAAAATTACTTTCGAAAATTCGATTGGCATTCAAATCTACTGCGATGAAAATTATCTCAAAACTATTATCCGAAATTTGACAGGAAATGCAATCAAAGCACTTGATACAGTAGAAAATCCAACCATTATTTGGAAAGCGTGGCGAGAAAACGATCAAATAGTACTTTCGATTACTGACAATGGTCTAGGAGCAACACAAGATCAGTTTAAAGCGTTATATGACGAAAATGAAGTGGTCGGAATCAAGACTGGTTTGGGATTACATCTGATTCGCGATTTAGCCAAAGCAATCCGTTGCAAAATTGAGGTCAATTCTAAAGAAAATATCGGAACTACATTTACATTAGTTTTTCCGTAAAAAAAGGCATGACTTTCTCCGAGCCCATTTACAACCTAACTAAACTACTTGCTTAATCGTTCTTCAATTGCTGATAAACGTTGTTCTAATTGCTTGTTATTGATTTCTAAAGCATCGATTTTGGTTTTATCATTCTCTATGATAACTTGCAGTTCTTGCACTGCTTTTACTAAAGGCACTACAAACTCTGCATAACGCAACCCATAAAAATCAGTATCGTTTTTTGGTACGTCAACGCCGCTGAAATCAAATCCTGTTTCTTTGGCAGCTAGTTCCACTTCTTGTGCAATGAAACCGGTTTGAAGTAGTGCGCCTTTCAAAGCTTCGCTATCTTTTTTTCTTAATTCTTCAGGGGTTTTCATTAATCTGGCGATGGCATCCATATCTAAATGATAGGTTACTGGATTTAGCTTTTTGATAAAATCCAATCCTGGTACATTGCTTTGAATGTCTTTTTTGAATCTTTTGTCAGATACATTGGTCCAGTTTTGAAAACCACCAATACTGGATACTCCTGCGTCGCCTAATCGAACTTGATTGCTGCCTGTAATAGCTGTTGCATCACCCAAGGCTGATGAGTTTGCGAAATTTCCTGAAGCATAAGCATTACTTCCTACGGCCGTATTAAAATTTCCAGTTGAAAGTGCCGATAATGCACTCCAACCTACTGCTGTGTTTCGTTGTCCTGTAGAATTATGTAAGGAATTGTATCCTATTGCTGTATTATTTGCAGAGATTGTATTCGTATAGAGAGCTTCATAACCCAGAGCAGTATTATTACTGCCTAATGTGTTTGAGTATAGTGCTTTTGAACCATTGGCTGTATTTGAATTTCCAGTTGTAGTGCTAAACATTGCAAAACTTCCAGAAGCCGTATTGTCGTTTCCTAATGTGTTCTTAGCTAATGCATTGCCTCCGAATGCTGAGTTACTTGAACCTGTAGAAAGATTGAGTGCATAAAAACCCATTGCAGTATTAAAAGTACCTATTACATTTTTATTGAGCACAAAACTTCCTAACGCCGAGTTGCCGAAACCTGATGTGTTTTCATATAATGCATAATTCCCGACAGCAACATTATCATCAACCACATTACTATAAAGAGCATGCGAACCGATTGCCGTATTGTGGTCGCCCAACAAATTTGAATATAAGGCATTCGATCCTATTCCAATATTAAAAATACCGGTTTGATTGCTATATAAAGCTGCTGGTCCGATACCGCAATTGGACGATCCTTGTGTATTTGAATTCAAAGCCCATCTTCCAACAGCTACGTTATAGAATCCTTGTGTATTTTGTGACAGTGCCGAATTACCAATAGCAGTATTTTCTTCTCCAATGGTGTTTTTATATAATGCAAAACCTCCAATTGCCGTATTGTATTTTCCTGAGGTATTGGTAAACAAACTATTACTTCCAACCGCAGTATTAAAGCCACCGGAGAGATTAGCGTTCATACTATTAACTCCAATCGCCGTATTGTTTGTTCCTGCAGCGGCTAAATAGGAAGCAAAACTTCCTAACGACGTGTTCGTGCTTTCTAATCTGCCCGCGTTAAAATTGTTTCTTTTAAATACAAAATCATTATCATCTGTAGTTCCTATAAAATTGATTGCTGCGGTGGTTCCGGAATTGCCATTGGTTCCCCAATTGTTTTTAGACCCAACGCCAACCCAACTTATTGAGGCGTTGTCCCAGTAATAAAAGCCTGGTGTTTTTAATCCGATGGTTGTAGTTAAAAAAACCAGCATCCCGTTTTGTACTATTGTTGGATTTGTTAGAGGGAAAGTATCTATTTTTGGAATAATAATACCATCCGTATTAGCCGGTGTTGCCTGATTAGAAGAAGTTATTTGCAATTTTGCATTCGGGCTTGGCTCACCAATTCCTATTTTCCCCAGTGCCGTTGTAGAAAGTGTCGTACCATAAACTACATTGGCAATAGAAAGCTGATTACTAACTGTTGGTGTTTGAATAGTTGCATTAGAACCTATAGCTATATTATTAGAACCTGTGGTAATATTAATTCCGGAATGATATCCTAAACCCGTGTTGTCTGAACCTGAAGTATTTAATAAAGAAGCGCCACCAACTCCAGTATTATTGTTGCCCGAAACACTACCGTTTGTTAACGTATAACTTCCTACTGCAACATTGTTGATTCCTGATAAATTATTATATAAACCATGCATTCCTACCGCAACGTTATAACTTCCAATAGTGTTGTTATGCAGTGTTTCTGTACCCAAGGCAGTATTTTCATTTCCAATTGTACTTGACACCATGCTACTCACTCCAAAAGCGGTATTGTTGTTTCCAATAGTATTTTCACGCAAGGCATAAGCTCCCGAAGCCACATTGTTAATACCATTTGTGTTTTTAAAAAGTGTTTCATTACCGATAGCTGTATTTTGGAATCCAGTTGTGTTTAAAGTCAAAGCGCTGACACCAATTGCGGTATTAAAAACTCCAGTATTAAGAGGATTGAAAGCATTAAGTCCAAACGAAGTATTGGCAGCTTCAATTTTACCAGCTCTGATACTGTTTCTTTTAAAACTAAAATCAATATTATCTGTTGTACCAATGAAATTTGTAGTTGCATTGGTTCCAATATTGCCTGCTAAACCCCAATTGTTTTTAGGCCCTATACTCATCCAACTCGTTGAAGTATTATCCCAGTAATAAAAGCCCGGAAGATTTAAACCTACTGTTGTGGTTAAAAAAACCATCATCCCATTTTGTACAATCGTAGGATTGGTTATTGGAAAAGCATCAATTTTTGGAATGATAATTCCATCGGTATTGGCTGGAGTAACCTGATTACTAGAGCTAATTTCCAGTTGCGCATTGGGTGTTGTTGTGTTGATCCCAACCTGTGAAAAGACCATCACATTTCCTAATAAGAACATTAATATTAACTTTTTCATTAAAATTATATTTGTTGTCAAAGGTGCGGCCCTATTTTACAGTATTGAATGCCAAATAGACGAACGCCTTTTTAAATAGACGAATGATAGGTAATGGCAAATTAAAATTCATACATTTGAAGCATAGCGATTTACTATGAGCCTTTTTAACTGTGTGATTATAGATGATGATGAGATCGATCGATTGACGGTGCTATCTTTTGCTAAAAAATTTCCTATCCTTAATGTTCTTGGCTCTTTTCCTTCTACAACTTCAGCAATTCCTCTTATTAATAAAGAAAAAATCGATATTCTTTTTCTCGACATCGATATGGAAAATGAAAATGGTTTGGATTTCAGGAAAAAAACGCTTCATATTCCTGTTTGTATTTTTATTACCGCTCATCCAGAACATGCTGTAGAAAGTTTCGAATTGGATACGCTAGATTTTATTGTTAAGCCCTTAAAACTTGATCGTTTTTCTCAGACCATCCATCGCATTCAAGAGTTTATGGAAATTAAAACCAAAGCAAGCCTTTTTGAAGCGAGTCTGGGAGGCGACACTATTTACATTAAAGAAGGCCATGAACAGATCAAGGTAAAACTTCATGACATCTTATATTTGGAAGCATTAAAAGATTATACTCTACTAGTAACTTCTCAAAAAAGACATTGTGTTTTGTCAAGTATTGGAATGCTTTTGAAAGAACCGAATTTTCAGTCTTTTATTCGAATTCATCGGAGCTTTGCAGTTCAAAAACAATTTATTCAAAAAATTGGGGCTCAAGAAGTGCAATTAAACACTAATCTGATTATTCCAGTTGGCAGGAGTTTTAAGGACAATCTAAATGAGCTATCATGAGAAAATTTATGCTTATACTTTTACTATTTTTTTCCTTGATATCTTTTTCTCAAAGTGATAATGAAAAAAAAATAGACTCATTGATAGGTGTCTTATCATTTCAAAAAGATAACATTCACAAATGTGAAATACTCAATGATTTATCCAATCGCTTTTACACAATAAATCCAGAAGAAGGAATTAAATATGCTGAAAAGGAGTTTCAACTCTCTTCAAAATTAAATTATAAAAAAGGAATTGGACAATCAAATTTGTACAAAGGAAAAAATTTATTTGCAAAAGGAGAATATAAAAAAGCACTTTTTTTTTATTCAAAAGCAAAAAAAATATTTATTGAAATAAATGATAATCATTCTCTTGGCTCTGTCCTTTTAAATATTGGAAATGTTTCAGGTAGTTTGAGTAATTTCCCAGAAGCATTGAGTTCGTACTTTCAAGCTATAATTGTATTAGAAAAAGGCAATGATAAAACCCCTAATTTGACAAAAGCGGATTGCTATCAAAACATTGCTAATATTTATAATGCAAATGATAATTATAGCAAAGCTATTGAAAATTATAATCTTGCGATTGATATTTACAGTAAGTTTCCTCAAGAACAAGTCTCAATGGCAATGAATATGGCTAGTAAAGGTATTATTTATGAAAAGCAGAAAAAAAACAGTGAAGCAATAGCTATTTATAAGTTAGCAGAAAAAAAATTAATTAAACTTAATGAACAAGTTCCTTTAGCATATGTAAATAGTTGGATGGGAATTGCTTATTCAGGACTAAAAGAATATGATTTGAGTATTAATAACTCAACTAAAGCACTTACAATCATAACCAAAATTGGAGACAAAGATCTAACAGCTAGTACACTGCTTAACATTGGGTTTTGTTATTTACAAAAAGCAGAAAAGTACAACACTCTAAACGACCTTAACCTTGGGTTCAAAAATACAAAAGAAGCACTTGATATTAATTTAGAGGCTAACAATCACGAAGGAATATCCAAAGATTATTTTCAACTATCTGATTATTACAACTTAAAAAAAGATTACAAATTAGCACTTGAAAGTTATATAAAAGGAACTGTCTACAAAGACTCCATTTTTAATGCAGACAATAAAGAAACCATCAAAAACCTTGAAGATAAAAGAACGATAGAACTTCGAGATAAAGAAATTAAAATCAACAAGCTGACTTTTGAAACCAAAGAAAAACAAAAATGGCTCTTGATTTCTGCGTTAGCTTTCCTTGGAATTATTGGAGGATTATTATTTTATCAAAGTCGAAATCGTCAAAAAGTAAACGAAAAACTGCAGCTTTTAAATGCTGAACTCCATCAGGCGAACAAAACCAAAACACGTTTTTTCAGCATATTGAACCACGATTTGCGAAGTCCGGTTTCGAACCTCATTCACTACTTACATCTTCAAAAAGAAAACCCAGAGTTATTAGATCCCGAAAGTAAACTCCGTATGGAAAACAAAACCATAACCGGCGCCGAAAATCTTTTAAGTTCGATGGAAGACATTTTATTGTGGAGCAAAGGTCAAATGGAAAACTTCGAGCCTAAAGCTAAAAGAATACCGGTAAGTTCTTTATTCGAAAATACTCAAAATCACTTTTCAGGCGAAGAAAAAATTCAAATTCGGTTTGAAAATTTCGACAACATTTCCATTCATACCGACGAGAATTATGTAAAAACTATCATGCGGAATTTAACTGGAAATGCAATAAAAGCACTCGCTAAAATTGAAAACCCAATAATTGTTTGGAAAGCCTGGAAGGAAAACGGACATCATTACTTGTCGATTTCAGACAATGGTCCGGGCAGCTCGGAAGAAAAATTCAAGGCTTTATACGACGAAAAAGAAGTAGTTAGCATCAAAACAGGATTGGGTTTGCATTTGATTCGCGATTTGGCAAAAGCGATTCATTGTGAGATTAGTGTTTATTCGAAAGTGAATGAAGGAACTACTTTTGCTTTGAAATTCTAGAAAAGCTACCTCGACCTTCGGTCACCCCTCCAAAGAAGTGAAATAAAAAAAGGACTGTAAACCAAAACAGACCTTTTAAACCAAATTGATAATACATCTCTTCAAATTAGATTTGATACTTTTCAGCTGCAATTAATTCCCTAATCGTTGCTCAATTACATTTAATCGTTGTTCTAATTGATTGTTTTTTATTTGTAGATTTTCTATAATAGTTTGCTGGTCCTGAATGGCTTTCATTTCTTCAAACAAACCCTTTTGAAAGTCATTAATATGCGCAGTTGATTCATTATAATAATTATTTTCCTTATTAAGATAACCAATCACTTCAAGGTTTTCTCTGTCATTTAACCAATAATAATTATCGGTTCGGACATATTAATTCTTTTCCAGTGAATGTGGGATGATTTTGGCAATTGGAGGTTTAATTAAAGTTTGTGGCTTAATTCTTTGCTTAATTGGAATTACAATTAAATAATGAATTGATGAAGATTTTAGGTTTTACAAAAAGTTATACACTTAAAAATCAACACTTTTACTTCGACTTTTCATTAAATCATAAAAAAATCCGCAATCTGTTTAATTTAAAAAATAGAAAAATTAATGAGGATAACAAAAATTAAAAAGGTTTGTTAAAAAACAAACCTTTTTTTATAAAAAAATAACTACAGAATTAAAATAATATACCAACAAAATTCTAACCTGTAAGCGATAATTTAATTTAATCTATAAGCAATAATATTATTTTCTGCCCAAAAAGCTCCTCCAAATCCTGTTATTGTTTCTGTAGTAAAATCGGCATAGCAATTTCCAGCTATATAGTAATAGGTTTTATTTGCAGCTGTAGTATTATTTATTACTATTGTTCCAGTGAGCATTGTAAACCTGCAAGTTCCAGGATAATTTCCACTTGCAAGATTAGAACCAATAATATCAGATGATGGAGTTGGATTAATTGCCGCATTATCAGCGAATGAAGATCTTACCCAAAAAAAGGAATTGTTTGGTGAAAGCAAAAATGAAGATTTACCAAGTATCATATTTACGTTTATAGCATATTTTCCTGGAGGCAATGTAATTGTCGTACCTGTTTGTAAATAATTTAATGTATTGTGAGGAATATCAACACCTGTAGGACTCAAATTTGCAATAGCATTATCAATTCCTATTTTTTGCCAAGTTGCAACACCAGTTGCGTTTGAAGTAAGAACTCTTCCGTTTGCTTGTGTTCCGTCTACAATTCTTAATGCACCACTAGTAGGTGAGGAAATATGTAATAAGTTTGTAGGTGTTATTGTTCCAATACCTACTGTTCCACCTGCGTTAGGAACTACAATTGCATAATTATTTGTTCCAGCAGTTGCCTCAAAATATCCAGCATAATTATTTGTTCCACCATTAGTATAGAAACTTCCAGCATAATTTGTTGTTGCTCCAATTCCATAAACATCAGCTCTTGTTCCATAATTAATTGTTGTACCTGTTGCTTGAAAATATCCACCTGTTGTTACAGTTGTTCCGTTATTTGCTATAAAATCTGCTCCAGTTGCAGTTAGTCCTCCAGTTGCTCTAAACACTCCAGCCCAATTTCCAGTTGTTCCTCCAGAAGCCGTAAAATTTCCTCCATAATTTGCTGTAGCAATTCCGCTAGAAAGAAAATTAGCACCATAATTAGTAGTTGCACCTGTTGCAGAAAATTGGCCTCCATAATTATTTCCATTAACTCCTGTACTTTCAAAAAGACCTCCAATTCTTGTTGCTATAGCACCACCACTTCCAGATGAAATTCCATTAACTCCAATGGAAGTTCCTACGAATGTGGTAGCATTTGCTGTGCCTTGAAGACCAAATAAACCTCCTGAAAACTGACCTCCTATTCCAAAACCTGGATTATTTAGAGATGAACCTACAATACCAATACCGTTTGAATTTCCTATAAAAGTATTTTCAGACACCATTGTTGCCAATCCTCCAGTCGATGTTGAAATGTGGAGTTTATTGGTAGGATTTGGAGTTCCTATTCCAATATTTCCAGATCCTTTTTTAATACGTAACCTTTCAATTGATCTTGTACCTAATACTAAATCCGTATTGTCTGTTGTTCCAACAAAATTTTCAGTAACACCTATTGTTGACGTTCCATAAGTTAGAGGATTTGCTGGTTCCGTAATTGCTGTGTTTCCTACTAATTTCCAATCATTAGAAACTGTAACACCAATTGGTGTCCATAATGTTCCATTCCAAAAATAATAACCAGGATTTACGCCGTTTATACCAGCAACTGTTGCTGTATTATAAATTAATGTAGAAGTTGCCAAAGCACCACCTTGTGGATTAACAACAGGGGCAGCTATATTATTTGCTGTTAGTGCAATTCTTGGCAATAAAACGCCATTTGTAGCTGATGAAACATCTAACATGGCGTTTGGGGTGATGGTGCCAAAACCAATTGTTCCACCACCATTGGGTACTACAATTCCATAATTTTTATTTCCTCCAGTTGCTGAAAAAAATCCTCCATAGTTGGTTGTTCCAATTGCGGATGCTGTTTGTGCGTTAAAATTTCCACCGTAATTAGTAGAATTATTTCCTCCACCTGCTGTGCCAAAAACGCCACCATTGAGAGAATTCGCTGGACCAGTTCCTTGCGATTGCGAACCTATATTTTTGGGTCCGTTTAACGCAGTAAAGAAACCGCCAAAGTTCTCCGTTGATGTAGCTCCACTTGCGATTAAAGCGCCTCCAGTATTTGTAGTTCCACCATCAGCTGCGGCATTAATTCCGTAGCGATTTCCTGTTGATGATGGACCAGTTGAAGTAAAATCGCCACCATACGTTGTTGCCCCTATCGAACCTGTATTTATAGCTTGAATCCCGTAAGCATTTCCAGTAAATTTTCCGCCAATTCCGAAAGCAGGATTGTTTGTTGATTTACCTTCGATACCAATTCCGTTGCTATTTCCAACAAAGATATTTTCTGAAAAAGTGGTTGCCACACCTGAAATATTATTAGCAATATGCAATTTGTTCAACGGAATTGCACTCCCAATTCCGACATTTCCAGTAGTTTGTTTTACTCGTAATCGTTCTATATTGTTAGTGCCAATTACAACATCATTAGCATCAGTAGTTCCGAAAAAATTTTCGGTTGCGCTAATGGTTGAAGTTCCATAAGTTCCCGGAAGTGCTGGATCATTTGTTCCTATATTTCCATCAATTTTCCAGTCATTAGAACTAGTTCCTGCCAATGGAGTCCACAACGTTCCGCTCCAATAGTAATAACCAGGAATAACTCCGTTTACTCCACCAACTGTCGCAGTATTGTAAATTAATGTTGACGTTGGCAAAGCACCTCCTTGAGGATTTACAACCGGAGCAGCTACATTATTAGCAGTTAAGACAATTCTTGGAATTAAGAATCCATTAGTTGTTGATGAAATATCCAACATTGCGTAAGGAGTTGTGGTATTTATTCCTATTTGAGCAATGCTTTGTATAGATAAAATCAAAAAAAATAAAATTGCATATAACGTTTTCATACTCGCTTCCTTTTGAACTACAAACTTCAAAAAAAATTGGCTTTTATTGTATCCCGTAAAAGGGTGATTTTTAATTTGATAGTAGGAATATTCAATTTTTATGATAAATCTTTACAAGTGTTATTCCTGAAAACTTAAAAAAAATGAAGCAGTGAAAAAAAATATTTTGATGCTTATTGTACTAATCTCTTTTTACAGTTATGGTCAAAAAGTAAACTTTTCTGAACATGAATTTGAAACTCTGATAAAAAAAACAGAAGATTTGGCAAAGTCCTATCCAGATTCCGCAATCATTTTTAGTGATAAATTAATGATATTGGCGAAAGATTCTGATAGAAAAATGGCTGAAGCAATTAGTACAATTGCTTATATAAAATTTTTACAAAACCAAGAAGATGAAGCAATAAAACTATGCAACAAATCCTTGTTGATTAATAAAAAATTAAACAACGATGCAGGAATTGCCAAAAATTATAGCTTTCTTGGTAGAATTAACGAACACAAAACGAATTATGTTGAAGCAGCTAAATATTATTTTGCATCTACAGATATAGCTGTAAAATTAAATTTATCTTCAACAATATTCAACAACTATTTAGGTTTAGGTCAAATTAATTTGGTTAATAGAAACTATGACAAAGCTCTAAAATACTTTTTTAAAGCTTTAGATATTCAAAAAAAAAATCCTAATCCCGTTAACAAAGCTGAAGTTTATATTTCATTAGGCACCTGTTATGCTTTCATGAACAAGCGAAACTTGGCAGAAAAATATTTCGCAAAAGCATACGACTACTATAGTAAAAAAGGCCATCTTTTTGAAATGGCTAGTTTATTAGTTGAAAGATCTAACTTGTATTATGAAACTGACCCATTAAAAGCAATAGAACTTCAATTAAAAGCACAAAAAAATTATAACAAAACGGAGCCAAACTCCTCAAGTTCAGGCTATAATATTGCTTATCTAGGTGAAAGCTATTTTGAACTTGCAAAAAACGATTCGCTTATAAAACAAATAAAGAATCATGAAATTCCTAGAACGAAAGAAAAATTACTTTTAGAAGCAGAAAATTATTACAGAGAGGCTTTACTTATTTTCAAAAAAAACAAAAATTCGGAATGGATTTTAACAACCTCGGGGCTAATTTCAGGCTTACAAGCTTATAGAGGCGACTACGAAAATGCTTATAAAAATTTACAATTTAAATTTAAATTTAACGATTCGCTATTCTCACAAAAAAATAAAAATGCCATTGCAAAGTTAGAATCACAGAAAGAAGTACTTCAATTAAAAACCCAAAACGAAAAAAAGGCTACACTAAATAATATTTTAATAGGTTCATCTCTTGGACTAATCGTACTAGGATTTCTTGTATATCGAAACTTTAGAAACAAACGAAAAATCCAAAACTTAAAAATCACTGAACTCGAAAAAGACAAACAATTACATGCTATCGATTCTATGCTTAAAGGACAAGAAGAAGAACGCAGTCGTATCGCAAAAGATCTACACGATGGACTTGGAGGCATGTTGTCAGGAACTAAATTATCATTTACCACTATGAAAGAAAATCTAATTTTAACACCCGAAAACGCAATTCAATTTGACAAATCACTAAGTATGTTAGACACTACAATGAGTGATTTGCGAAAAGTAGCGCACAATTTGATGCCTGAAGCTTTAGTTAAATTTGGATTGAATGAAGCCTTAAAAGATTTTTGTACATCCATTCAATCGACACAGACGGTAAAGGTGATTTATCAAAAACTTGGTTCTGATCAAAAATATGAAAATACAACTGAGGTTTTCATTTATCGGATTATTCAAGAATTAGTTACTAATGCTCTGAAACATGCTCAAGCAAAAGAAATTTTGGTGCAACTAGCAACCCATGAAAAAAACATTCATATTACTGTAGAAGATGATGGAATTGGATACGAGTCCAATACAATAAAAAATCAAAAAGGTTCAGGATTAGCCAATATTGAATACCGAGTTAATTACCTTAACGGAAAGATTGATACGGTTTCGTCTCCTAATAATGGAACTGCAGTTAATATTGAATTTAAAGTATAAATCATGATTAAAGTGTATCTCGTTGATGATCACTCAGTGGTTATTGAAGGCGTAAAATCGGTTTTACAGAACGACAAAACAATAGAAATTGTGGGTTTTGCTATGACTTCGGAAAAGTGCCTTCAATTTTTTGAGTTACATACTGCCAATGTCATTTTAATGGATATTAGTTTGCCCGATATGGATGGAATTGAATTGTGTAAATTGATTACCCAAAAACAACCTCAAATAAAAATTTTAGCATTGAGTACCTTTGACCAAGGATCCTATGTACGAAAAATGATGGAAAATGGCGCCGGTGGTTATTTGCTTAAAAACGCTGCTAAACAAGAAATTATTGAAGCTATTAAAACAGTCCATGCCGGCGGAACGTATTTATGTTTTGAAGCAGGAAGAGCATTGAAACAAACTAATGACGAAGAAAGTAAACTGCCTTCACTAACTAAACGCGAAAAGGAAGTTTTACGTAAAATATCAGAAGGTTTTACAAACGCTCAAATTTCTGAAATGTTATTTATAAGCATTGACACGGTTGATAGTCATCGAAAAAATTTACATACAAAATTGAATGTAAAAAACACTGCAATGCTTATTAAATTTGCGTTAGAAAACAAGATGTTGTAAAAGTATATTCCAAAAAAAGCCCAACTTTCGTTGAGCTTCTATTTTAAGGAATCTTTCAATTACAACAAAGCGTTCAAACTATCAGCGTAAGTTTGCTTTGGAGCAACTCCTACTTGTCTTCCCACCACTTCTCCGTTTTGAAAAACCAAAACAGTCGGAATATTTCTCACTCCGTATTTTGCTGCAAATTCCTGATTGGCATCTACATCTACTTTCCCGATTACGGCTTTCCCAGCAAATTCTTCACTGATCTCATCAATGATTGGACCCACCATTCTACACGGACCGCACCATGCTGCCCAAAAGTCAACCATTACTGGTTTATCTGATTTTAATACTACTTCGTCAAAAGTAGCATCGGTTATTGCTAAAGCCATAAGTTTTCTATTAAATTAAGAGACAAAAGTAGGGATTAAAACCTTAAGATGATGTTAATTGAAAATCACTTTTTACTATTCAATGATAACCAAATAAAATATTTAGGGATTGTTAATCGAAACAATCGTTGATTTAAATTTTGTTTCATTTAAGTCTACGACTTCAATATAATACTGATAGATCTTTCCCGATTCAGAAGTCTCGTCAATAAAAGTTGCATTAGTAAAACGATTGGATAGTATTTTGAATCCAGTTTTTCCGGATTTTCGAAATAATTTATAGGATTGTATTTCATCAGACTTTATTCCAACAATCTCTAATTGTACTTTTTTAGTTCGGACATCCTGTTTAGCAAGCAATTTTACTTCATCTTTAGCATTATTAGAAACCGAAGAAACGTATAAACTATTGGAAGGTGCTGATGCCAATTTCGCCGAATCAACCGCTTGAATAAAATATTGATACATCCCTTTTTTGCCTAATTTATCATCGGTAAAACTGTCTTGAATAATTGCATTTAGATTCAATTTTTCTTTTTTATTTTCAAAAACACGATACACATCATAACTCATTATGGCATCATTTGGTATCAAATTCCATTTCAAATCTACTTTGTTATCTCGTAAAATTGCCGAATCTAAAAAAGGCGCATTAGGCGGAACCACATCGGGCAATTGTACCCATACTTCAGCTTTTTTACTTTCATTAAATGATTGGTCAATTGCTGAAACTTTATAAATAAATTTAGCACTTGCTTTTTCAGGGAATTTATCTATAAAAGAAATTGATTTTATCGGTTCTACATTCAACAACAACATGCTGTTTTCATCATCGTTTTTTAATCCGCGATAAATGCGATAACCCAACAAATCTTTCTCAGTATTCGCTATCCACATCAAAGTTATTTTACCGCTTTCTGATTTTGATGTTACTGATTTTGGCATGTCTGGTGCTTGATGATCCGGAATAAAAGCAGAAACTGTCATTGATTTTGAGATATTTCCAGCAATATCTATTGTTTCTATATAATATTGAAAAGTGCCAAAAGTATCTGGCGTAAATTTTTCACTGAATTCTAGTGATGTAACTACCAGCATAGCACTATTAATTCTTTTGAATGTTTTGCCTTTGTCGTCACTTTTATACACAAAATAACCTTTTGCCTCTTTATCTGTAGATGCTAACCAGGTTAACGTAACTTCCTGTTCATTTCGAGTAGCCTTTAGTGCTTTAATTCCAATAGCTGGTGTTGCATCTTTTACATCAATTACAATTTCTGTTGAGGATTTGCTTTCTGTGTTTAAAAACGTAATTCCTTTAATTGTATATTTATGATTTCCAGGATTTACGTTTTCTTCTTTATAGGATACTTTGTATACTTTATTTTCTGAGTTAGCTAAAACTGGTTCTTTATTTAACTTTTGATTGTTTTTATAGATGTTGTAACCAATAAAATCCTCGTTGACTTTCCAAGTTAAATTTACACTTTGTTTTTCTTGAATCGCTTTACCTTCTTTTGGTGCTTCAGGAGAATCTCCGAACGAAATCATATCCGAAATAGATACTTCTTTTTGCGAAGAAGATTGCACTAATTTATACTCGTATTTTTTACCGTTACTAACCTTTAGATCCTCAAAATAAATACCTAAATGTCGCGCCAACTTATTATCATAAACTCCAGCAATGGCGACTAAGTAGTTTGAATAAGCTTGTTTATTGGCGTTGGTTTCATTTTTGCTTTTGTATTTGATATAAAACGCATAAGCGCTGTCTTTTGGAAACAAATTTTTAGTAGAATTTAGTTCCGATTCTTTTATAATAGGTGAAGCAACAATTGATTTGTCATTTATTTTTTGCCAAGTTCCTGTATTTTCTTTCCGATAAATATCAAACGATGCATTTGTTTCTGGTGTTTTTGACATCCATTTTAATTGGATAGATTTATCCGTTGAAGCGACAAATAATTTATATTCTTGAGCTTTTACTACTATAGAAAACAATATAAACGATATAATGATTCTTATTTTCATAATTTATATTTTATAATGAGATACCAAAACCATTTGTTGACGACCAAACTGCATTAATAGTAAAATTTGGAATCCAATCACTAACATCGCACTCTATTCCTCCTTTTAAAACAACAGGATTTGGCATTGAAACAGAAAGTCCAAGACTTGGAAAATCCATACCACCACCTACACTACCAAAATATTTTATATAAGCTTTCCCAAATCCTCTACCACTAAAACTTCCTGTCCCTGTGACTTGAAATGGATTAAAATTAACCGTTATATCAGATTTTAAGTTTGCTTCTAAGCCAATTGCGGCTCCTGCAAGACCAAATAAATCAGCTTCAATCCAACCTGTTCCATATTTATTACTAATTCCAAAACCAAAATTCGATTTACTAAAGGTTAACCATGTTCCAGCTGAAAATCCGATTTTACCTCCACAAAAAACGTCAGCCGTAATTGGAGCATCTTTTGTTCCCACATAAATATAAAAATTATCTGCTCCAAAATGAAACCCTAGATTGTCTTGATTCTCCTCTCCAATGCAAATTACATTAGGTATTCCTCCCCAAATAGCACCAGTTCCATCAATGTATTTGTCTATAAAATTAAGATGTCCGTGCATTCTAGCCTGAAATACTCCTGTGCTTTGATTGTTTTCTGCTATCGCATCACCATTTATATAATAATCTATACCATCAATGCTCCAGCCTTTAAACTGAGTTACAATAATCGATTTAGCATGAATAGTTCTTCCTTTGTCGTAAGCCGTTTGTACATAAGCTGTAGCTACTATTCCTAATCCTTTTGAAACATTAGGTAATATATTAGTTATTTCTCCTGTCTGGTTGTCATAATCTACTTTCATGTGATAGTAAGTGGTGCCTCCAAAACCGTATAATTCAACAACTGCTGGAATAATAGGAACAGTTACCACACCTATTTGTTCGAATTTAAAAAACCAATAAGAAAATTTACCTGTGTTGTACACATTTTTACCTAAAATCATTTTTGCCTCCAGCTTTTTATAGTCGGGCTCTTTGGTTTCATAGGAACCATTGAGCATAAAACAATCTCCCCATTTGTCGTTATGAATATACTTAAATCCACCTCCAAATTTTTGAGCGCCATCTTCATAAGAACCTTGAATTTCTTTTCCATCATCGGTCATAGCGATTGTGTTTTCTATACTATACTCTAAATTTTCATCTGAAAAAGTAGGCCCTTTTGGTTTGATTCCTTTAGGCATACCGCCATTATTAGGAAGTGTTTGTGTTGAATTTAGATCGATATACATTTGCGAATCTGGTTTTGGATCTTTTCCATGGTAAATAAATCCAGTTTCTTTTTTGCTTGTAGTAGTTATATTTTCTGCTAGGATGACATTGCCTGAAAAAACAAATTCCACATCATTTTTTACAGATTTTTGTTTGAGTTTAATGGTTTCAATAGGATAATCAAATTGATAATAGGATGCCAATTTCTGATTGCCTTCACAAACCGTTTCTGTATTACTGTCGAAGCTATTAGTATTAAATGATATGGCTCCTGTTGGATTTACATATACATCGCACAAGAATAAATTTTTGGTTTCAAAACCTTTTTTGCCATTTTCAACATGAAGATTGGGAGAAATTCTGACGATTCCGTTTTTTAATATTCCATTAGACAACGTTATATAAATTTGATTTTCAGCTGAATTGTTCAAATAATACTTTTTATTATAATCGAATGAAACGGTAAAATCTTTTAATTTCTCCTGATCTATCTCAATATTCAATTTTGACCAATCGTTTATAAAAGGAACATACAAAAATCCTTTTATAATCATAAAGTTGATTTTGTTATTTACAATTGATTTTTTTGAATTTGAAAGTGTAGCATCATATCCTGAAAGTTTTGTTTTAGTATTGATTTCATTCTCACTAGTTCCCAAAGAATAAAATCCAAATCCTTTAGAATTCATTTTATCTAGGTTGATACTCATATGTTCTTGGGTAGCAAATCCTCCTACCATCAAACCATTCTTCTTTACATCTGGTTTTAAACTTCCAACATTTAACGAGGTTACATCAAAATCCAATAGAAATTCATCTACATTTAAACCGTTCGGGTATTCTGAAAATTTAGCCTCTAATACGCCATTATCGGACAAATGAATATAGGCTTTAGAAACTTTGGCTCTTACCGAGCCATCTTTTACTAAACTCCAATCTAAAGAGTTTTGAAATGTTACAGGAAAATTTAAGTTCTTTTGGTTTGCAAATGGAATTTGTAAGGTTTCGAAATTAGAACTATTTGAGCTGGATGGTTTTGATTTACTTACTAAAACTGCTCCTGACAAATCGGTTTCAGCTTGAAAACCTTTTATTTTCATATCCGTTTTTCCTTCAATCCCCACGGCACTAAAAAGCACATATATTTCGCCATTAGCCAATCCATCTAAATCTTGAGGATTCAAATTTAAAGTACCATCAAATCCATCGATAAAACTCGTTTTTATTGCTGTTTCATTCGAGGTAAATTCATACAAATCTTGAGTTCCTGGTTTATACCAATTGGTACTCCATTTTCCAATAACTTTGGCTTCAGCAAAGCTGTTGTCTTTTGTTATTTTATAAAATTTATTGTTAGAATCCATGGAGCCTTCCACTTTGGCAACCAATCGCAATACATTAAATTTAGCTTGAAAAGTTCCGTCACAATCCGCTTGAGTTTCTAAATCAAACCAACTTTCATTTGCCATTATTTCACCAACTTTAATATTGACTTCGCCGTCAATAGCCATCCACTTATTGGCTTCATATTTAGCATCGTATTTATAAGGCTTTACCTTTAAATCACTGAAATTAAAAGCCACTTCAGGACCTCCAGCCCATAATTGAGTAGTGCCTGCCCCACTAAATTTATCTGGATTTTTATCGAAAATTTGATTTATTTTTATGTTATATCCAGCCATTTCAAGCCAGTGAAGAGAACCAATTTCAGATTCGTCTTGAATCAATTCGTAGGTTTCAATATCACTCTGATCTAATAAAAACCCATTAACATCTTTGGCAATAACTCTCCAAGCAAATTTTCCTGTGCCGCTAGTCATTTGATTCGGAATAGTAAAAAACAATTCTTGTGTTTTATCTGTTGTCACACAATACGGATAATCGCCTGCAAATAATTGATCTGTGACCTGATTCCAGTCTGTAATGACATTATCTTGTGAAAGTCTGTCCGTAAATTGTATTTGGTAACTAGCAACGGTTTGTTTCTTTGAAGATTGCCATTCTAATTTTATTCCATAACCATTTGGTATTTTTTTGCGTTGAATCGGGGAAATTAATTGAATTCGATCTGTTGAAGACAATTCTACAATTTCATAGGTTTCAATTGGACTTACATCAATCACCGTTTTGTTTTCGTCTAAGCCGACGACACGCCAAGCATTCTTCCCATTTGATGCAGCATAAGAAGCATTCATCGTAGCTTTAAGATTTAAGCCCGAATCTATCGTCCCATAAGAATATTGGTATTTAAATAGCAAATCTGAAATTTGACTCCAATTTTTAATTTTCTCTTTATCCGAAACCTGATCGGTCATTTGAACTTGGTATTCTTTGACTTGCGGATTCGTCGAAGCTTTCCATGAAAATTCAAAACCTACTCCGTTATTTATTTTTTGTTTTTGAATGGGGTAAACTAACTTTATTGTAGTGGGAGTCGATACAACTGGAAGAATCGTTTCTCCTTTTTTGTATTCGAAACTACACACTTCACTATTACCATTGTTTTGAAAATTACTGTTCGAACTTCCTGCTGCGCTCGGAACTGCACTCCCAATATTGCTTAAAGCAGTAACACGCCAAGCATAGCGCATTCCTTCTTTCAATTTCGGTTGGGCAGGTCCATATAAAAATGAATAGGTGTTGGTAATCGTTTCGAAGAAAGCTGGTGTTGTCGCACTATTCATCGCTTCATTTGGATTTCTTGTGCTTGGAATCAACTCAACAATTTTTAATTTATACTTTGTGGTTACAGGAGCTCCCGGAGCCATTAGCCAAGAGAAAACAACATTTTGAGGAGAGCTTGCATCTATCGTTTCGTTGCAGGGAGGGAATAGTAATTGAGGCGGATTGATTTGCTGTATTTTGAAAGGCAAACTACATCCAATAGGTTCTGATTCGCTCAAAACTGCATTGGTTTCAAAATCTAACGCTTGAATACAAATCGTGTAAACTCCTTCTGGTATTCCTGAACCCTGATACAAATTGTTTTTATTAATTCCCGAAACAGTGACGTTATTAATATCAAGGCATTTTTTTAAATCAGTTCCATTTAAAAGTTTTATTTGATTGGCAAGTAATTGAATTGGAGTTGCCGTTGAAGTGTTGGTTGTATTTAATGAAATACCATTATCACCGGTAATATTGGCTTTTAACTTAATGGTGGCGTCTTCATTCGACAATAAAGTAATGTAAATTTTACTAGGATTGTTTAGATAATCTGGAAGATAGGTCGAATACGGTGGTAAAACTTGTACCGTTACTGTCACATTTTGAGCGAATCCAAATTGCAATTGCATCAAAAAGAGAAAACTGATTATTTTAAATATATTTTTCATACTCTAAATTTTTAAAAGGTATAAGTGTAACCCAAATCGATATTGTATTCTGTGAATGAATCAACAGTGCTTATTTTGCTTTCGTTGCTTATAAAATTGACTAAAAAATTGAGTCCATGATGTTGATTTATAGCGTAACTGTTCTGCGAAGAAAAATTGATAATGTTGGCAAAAGGTTCATTATTTAGTTGATGAAAGGTTTCGCCAATGGATATTCCGGTAAGTAATTTATTCCCTAAATACGATTTGTTGGCATTGATAGCAAAACCATTAAGAAGGTTTGTATTAGAAAATGAATCAAAAGTAGTATGCATAAAAGAGCCGCCTAATGTCAAAGCTCTTTTGTTAAAAATTAAAGTTCCCGAATAATTTAGGGTGTTGACTTCATATTCGGACAATTTTGATGTGTTTGAATTTTTGTCCAATAACCATTGTCGATTTAAAACCAAAACATGCAAATGAGATACTTTTTCTTTTATAAATGTTAATCTAGGTGAAATCAAAATATTCTGAGAAACATAGGATTGTTGCACTAACTGATTTGGAATTTTCAATCCTTTCGATTGATCGCCTGAATAATTAGAATAATTGGTATTGATTCCGAAAAATTTAGTTGGAGACCAATCCATACCTAGATTGCCTATAAATCGTTTGGTAGTAAAGGACTTTTTGTTAAGTAAATTATCCCGTTGTTTTCCAAAACTGGAACTAAATCGTAGCTTTTGTTTAGGGAAATTAAAAGAAGGTTCCAGTGTAATATTCTCGACATCGGTTTGAAAATAATAAGCGCCCATACTTGTATAATCTGGTTCAATACGTTTGTATTTTACTTTCAATTTCACTCTTTTAGTTACAAAACTAACATCAGATTGAAGGGCATTATACACTTGAGTCGCAGTATTAACATCCAGTAATGAACTAAATTTAGAAATAAATGGGTCGTCGTTTGTGAAATCTGCAGCTCGAACATCTCTATTGTAAATACTTGTTGCAAAATCTAAATTCCAAAATAATTTTTCGGACAATTTTAATTTAGAAGACAATCCCAAGACAGCATTCTCTGCTGGCAATACGACTGTTTTTTGCGGAATTGCATTGAGAGAGTTTTCATCATCCTTCCCTTTTAAGAATATCAAATCGAAATGACTGGCTTCAGTTCCATAACCAATTCTAGTGGCATAACCCATTCTTTTGAAAGTAGGAGTTTGGGTTTGAGTAGTCGTTACATCTTCATCAACCGCTCGATTCAATTGACCATAGAGAAAACCGAATCGAAATTTAGAAGGATTAAGTTCAATTCCAGCGCCAAGTGCGGTTTGACCAGCCCAAGTAAATGGCGACCAAGTTATATTAGTATAACCCAAATATAACTTTGCCCATTTATAACTTGGAGTAATTGAAAATTGATTGAATGGTTGTCGATTCGAGCGTTCTTGTTCGCTTATCGTAAAATTGAAAGGAATGTCAATACCGTATAATATAAGTGTCGGGTTTCCTGTTATATACCAAGAAAAATCTTTCCTCCGTGGGTCCATTCCATTGATATGATATATCGAATTATATAAAGTGAAAGAACCAGAAAATTTTATTGGGTCCTCTTTTATAAGGTTTTCAATGTCTTGTGCGCTAATTTTTATTGAAATCAACACTAGCAAAAAAAGAAACATTTTTGATTTCAAATAGATATTCATTTAGACAAATTAACATCAATTTCGGAATTTCAAATCGAAGAAATAGGACCAAGATTGATATTCAAAAGTAAGAATAATTAATTTTAGTTTAACAAATGTTTGATGTTTAATCCAATTATATTTCAACAAATTAAGAAAATAATTTAGCCTTTTTATAATAATAATCCTGATACTGACTGAGACATTTGGCTTCATTAAACAATCAACTTTTTACTTCTCGAGTAGAGCTTTATGGCTTTTAAATGTTTTTTATAAATTAATCTCTTTTATACTTAAATAGCATTGTTATTTTATAGAAAAACAATCGTTTCCGAATTTAATAATTTATTAAACAACCGAATTAACTTACATTTGCTTTTTGAATTTATGAAACTTCTAAAAGCCTATAGCTTTGTTTAATATACTTTCTTTTTTAAAACATCCTTTCCTAGTTGATTTTTCAATAGAGAAAAATTACTTTTTATTATTATTTATTCATGTTATTTTTGGTTGTGCCATCTATTTTCTTCCTGGTTTAGGCTATATGTACGGAACCTCAATATTAGTAGTAGGATTATTCTACATAATTCTTACTAAAAACAAAAACAATGAAATACTTCAAGTAGCCGCTTATACTATTGGTAGTGAGGTATTATTGAGAATGACAGATGGCGTTCTTAGTTTTGAATTTGCTAAATACAGTCTAATTTTATTTGCACTATTAGGTAGTTTCTATAGTGGTTTCTCTAAAAAATCAATCTTATATTTGGTTTATATCTTATTATTAATTCCAAGTATTATCCTTGAAAATGATTTATTAAGGATGACCAGAAGTTCCTATAATCAAATTGTATTTAACCTTTTAGGACCTATCACTTTAGGGATAATCTCTATTTACACTTTTAATAAAAAGATCCCATTTACTCAATTAAATGGTATTTTGCTTTCAATAGGTTTTCCAATATTAATATGCAGTATTTATGTGTTTTTGTACAGTCCAGAAATTAGTATCATAACAAGCGTCGAATCAAATTCAAGTTTTTCTGGTGGCTTTGGACCGAATCAAGTTGCCACTGCTTTAGGCATCGGAATGTTTGTCTTTTTTTTTCGATTTTTATTACTATCTAAAACAAGAATTCATTTTGTTATTAATCTACTTATCTTTTCTTTTATAAGTTATGTAGGATTATTAACTTTTTCAAGAGGTGGCATAATTACAGGCTTTGTGGCTTGTATTGCCTTGTTGTTGTTTGTTTATATAAATTCTAAAGACTATGGGAAACGAAAAGCTAAATACGGTTTTATTTATTTAATAACTGTTTTTATTGCAATTCTATCATTGATCAACTTTCAAACAAACGGACTTATTGAAAAAAGATATTCTAACAAAGATCATTTAGGTCGATTAAAAAGAGATAAGTCAATGGATCGTAAAGAATTGGCGAAAGAAGAAATTAATTTATTTGTTAAGAATCCCATAGTTGGGGTTGGGGTTGGGAACGGAAATCAAATACGTGAAATTAAATTAGGAAGTAAAGTCAATTCACATGATGAATTAACACGATTACTCGCCGAGCATGGATTATTTGGTTTTTTATGTATACTAATTTTAGTTTTAACGCCAGTATTCCTTTTTATTAAATCTAAAGAAAATATTTTTTTAGGGGTGTTTTTTTTAATTTGGTTTTTAACCATTAATCATTCAGGATTAAGGATTGCAGCTCCAGCTTTTATCTATTCCTTAATGCTTTTGAAAATATCTATTAAAGAAGAATATTTTTTTGAAAAGTAAATCTCATAATCAGATTTTCTTCCTTTACTAATTCAGTTTAAAATTG
The DNA here is from genome assembly GCA_043783565.1 of Flavobacterium sp. Taxonomy (GTDB): domain Bacteria; phylum Bacteroidota; class Bacteroidia; order Flavobacteriales; family Flavobacteriaceae; genus Flavobacterium. The sequence goes on from JAYVZG010000049.1 coordinate 25,767, forward strand.
ATTTGTCTTTTTTCTAATTGCTGTAACAATTCATTAGAAATTTTTATCTTCAATTTTCTGCTAGGCATTGATAATCGCGTTATGACTTTGGTTTCTTCCACCTCTGTTGTTCCAATAATTGGAATGTTTTCAGTGGCTATACTATCCCCATTTTCATCTAAAATAAGCTCTTCGAGTTCGTCATCCCTTACAATTATTTCAATTTGTTTTTTAGTCTTTTCTAGCTCCAACACTTCAAAAACGACTGAATGATCGCCTTTATTAGATTGAAAAACCGAATTCAAATCCTGGATAATAACATCTTCTAATTCTTTTATATTCAAATGAATAATCAATTTTTTAGCAAAATTTGGCAATACATCTTGTAAATATTGCACTAATGTAAACTGCAATCGGGGCTCTCCTTTTTTACCAGTTTCTTTGTCTGCCCAGCCTTCTTTTACCAACACTTTTATAAATGTAAAATTATTTGGAATTAAAAAATGCCTGTATTTTAAATACTCTTCTCCAAAAATTCGAAACTCAAAACTTTCATCATAACCTTCTAATGTAAAAGAAGCCCAGCCTTTTCCATTTTTGGCAATTCTATGTTGGACATTCGTAATAATTCCTCCAAAAGAAAGGTTTTTATTGACATACTGATCTAAATTTTTAAGTGCCTCTAATTTAGAATTACAAAAATATTGCATTTCGAATTTGTAATCGTCTAACGGATGACCTGAAATATAAATCCCAACTACTTCTTTTTCTTTCGCTAATTTTTCCATCGTACTCCAATCTTCACAGGGAGGCACAACGGGCTCTGGAATTTGAACATCACTAGCTTCACCAAACAAACTTACTTGAGAGGAATTTTCGTTTTCTTGAAACTTAATTCCATATCGAATTGCTTTTTCATAGAACGTTATTCCATCTCCATCATCATGAAAATATTGCGCTCTTGTTGTATTTCCAAAGGAATCAAAACCTCCAGCTAAAGCCAAATTCTCAATAGCTTTTTTATTAGCCGCGCGCAAATCAACTCGTTTCGTTAAATCAAAAATCGATTTGTATTTACCTTCTTTTCGATTTTCAACTATAGTTTCAACAGCTGCCATTCCAACGCCTTTTACTGCTCCAATTCCGAAACGAACGGCGTAATTTTCATTTACTGTAAACTTATAAAACGATTCATTCACGTCTGGACCTAAAACTTGCAATCCCATTCGTTTGCACTCTTCCATAAAGAAAGAAACTTGCTTGATATCACTCATGTTATTCGACAATACTGCCGCCATGTATTCGGCAGGATAATTGGCTTTTAAATAGGCAGTTTGATAGGCAATCCAAGCGTAACAAGTGGAATGGGACTTATTAAAAGCGTATTCTGCAAATGCCTCCCAGTCTTTCCATATTTTTTCTAACTTATCTTCTGCGTGACCTTTTGCTGCAGCTTGACTAATAAATTTTGGCTTCATTTTATCCAAAACGTCGCGTTGTTTTTTTCCCATTGCCTTACGCAAAACATCGGCATCACCTTTAGAAAAATCAGCCAATTTTTGAGATAAAAGCATTACTTGTTCTTGATATACTGTGATTCCGTAGGTGTCTTTTAGCAATTCTTCACACGCTTCGAGGTCATATTCTATGGGTTCTTCACCGTTTTTTCGTTTGATAAAACTTGGAATATAAGCAATTGGTCCCGGGCGATACAAAGCGTTCATAGCAATTAAGTCATTAAAAACTGTCGGTTTCAATTCCTTCATATATTTTTGCATTCCAGCACTTTCATACTGAAATATCCCGACAGTTTCGCCTCGTTGAAACAACTCATAAGTTTTTAAATCATCTATCGGAAAAGCATCCGGATCGATATCTTTACCGCTTCTGTATTTGACTAGTTTGACCGTGTCTTTAATTAAGGTTAATGTTTTTAAACCTAAGAAATCCATTTTCAACAAGCCAGCACTTTCAACAACCGAGTTGTCAAATTGTGTTACATACAAATCGGAATCTTTGGCGGTAGCGACGGGAACAAAATTGGTAATGTCGCTTGGAGTAATGATAACGCCGCAAGCATGAATCCCTGTATTTCTTAGATTTCCTTCTAAAATTTGCGCTTGCTGAATGGTTTCTCCACCCAAATCTTCCTCTTTGGAAAGCTCAATCAATTCTTTAATGTTGTCAAAATCTTCTTGACGAAGTACTTTCTTGATTTCGGCTTCCGTATCATTTAAGAAACGAGCTAAATTCCATTTGGATGGAATTAAACCTGGAATTAATTTGGCAATTTTATCCGCTTCAAATAATGGTAAATCTAAAACTCTAGCCGTATCTCGAATCGCTGATTTGGCAGCCATCGTTCCGTAGGTGATAATTTGAGCCACTTGTTTGGAGCCGTACTTATTGATGACATAATCCATAACTTTACTCCGTCCTTCATCATCAAAATCAATATCAATATCGGGCAAAGAAACCCTATCGGGATTCAGGAAACGTTCAAAAAGTAAGTTATATAATAGCGGATCTATATTCGTAATCCAGAGGCAATAGGCCACAACAGAACCTGCTGCAGAACCACGACCAGGACCAACAGAAACGTCCATTTTTCGTGCCGCAGCAATGAAATCCTGAACAATCAAGAAATAGCCGGGATAACCTGAATTCTCAATAGTTAGTAATTCAAAATCGATGCGTTCTTGAATTTCTGGCGTGATTTCTTTGTACCGTTTGTTTGCTCCAATAAAAGTCAGGTGTCGCAAAAAGGCATTTTCGCCTCGTTTTCCGCTGTCAGTTTCGTCGTCAGGAACTAAAAAATCTTGTGGAATTTCAAATTTTGGAAGCAAAACTTCACGCGCCAAATTGTAAATTTCAATTTTATCGACAATTTCGGCAATATTCGAAATCGCTTCTGGTAAATTGTTGAAAAGCTGCTTCATCTCGTCTCCCGACTTGAAATAATATTCCTGATTGGGCAAGCCAAAACGGTAGCCACGACCACGACCTATTGGTGTAGATTGCTTTTCGCCTTCTTTTACACACAATAAAATATCGTGTGCATTGGCGTTTTCTTTTTCTATATAAAAAGTGTTATTGGTCGCGATTATTTTGACATCGTGCTTTCTTGCCAATGAAATTAACCCTTCGTTTACCCGATTTTCATCCTCTTGATTATGGCGCATCACTTCTATATAGAAATCGTCGCCAAATTCATTTTTCCACCAAAGTAAAGCTTCTTCGGCTTGATTTTCGCCTAGATTTAAAATTTTACTTGGAATTTCTCCGTAGAGATTTCCCGACAAAACGATAATCTCTTCTTTGTATTGTTGAATAATTTTTCGGTCTATTCTTGGCACATAATAAAAGCCTTCGGTGTGGGCAATCGAGGACATTTTAGCTAAATTATGGTAGCCTTTTTTTGTCTTTGCCAAAAATACAATTTGATACCCATTGTCTTTTCGGGATTTGTCTTTGTGGTCTTCACAAACATAAAATTCGCAGCCAACGATAGGTTTTATAATCGTTTCCGATGGAATTTCTCCGTTTTCTTCGGCGGTTTTATTTTTTGCTTCCGCAGCTTTATTGTGATACAAAACATCTCGAACAAAGTGAAAAGCGCCCATTAAATTGGCATGATCCGTAATCGCTACAGCGGGCATTTTTAGATTTGCTGCCGCTTTTACTAACGCAGCCACGTTAATAGTGGATTGCAAAACCGAAAACTGCGTGTGATTGTGCAAATGCACAAAATCAGTATCGATTAAAATTTGTTTGTTATCCGAAAGTTCTTGTTTTGAGATTGGAACAACAATTTTATCGCCTAATTGTTGACGAAT
>JAYVZG010000050.1:0-29580 GCA_043783565.1 Flavobacterium sp.
AATGCCATTACAGTAATTCCTGGACAAACGATTTCTTGGTATACATTTGCTAGTGGTGGAACTTTGGTTCTTAGTCCAACACTCAATACAGTTGGAACAATCACTTATTTCGCACAAGCCAATGACGGAACTTGTAATTCAACTACCAGGACTTCCGTAAAACTAACCATCAAAGGTGCTCCTGCCGCTCCAATATCGACTGGAGATATTACAGAATGTGAGCAGCTTCCTATTCAAACCCTTGATGCGAATAATGCCATTACAGTAATTCCTGGACAAACGATTTCTTGGTTTACACTTGCTAGTGGTGGAACTTTGGTTCTTAGTCCAACACTCAATACTGTCGGAACAATTACGTATTACGCGCAGGCCAATGATGGAACTTGTAACTCTTTGACTAGAACTTCTGTCAAATTAACCATCACCGGTGCTCCTGCCGCTCCAATATCGACTGGAGATATTACCGAGTGTGAGCAGCTTCCAATTCAAATCCTTAATGCGAATAATGCCATTACAGTAATTCCTGGACAAACTATTTCTTGGTATACACTTGCTAGTGGTGGAACTTTGGTTCTTAGTCCAACACTCAATACAGTTGGAACAATTACGTATTTCGCGCAGGCCAATGATGGAACTTGTAATTCTTTAACTAGAACTTCTGTCAAACTTACTATCACTGGGGCTCCGGCTGCTCCGATTTCTACTGGTGATATTACCCAATGTGAACAACTTCCTATTCAAACACTCGATGCCACTAATGCTATTACGCCTGTTTTTGGACAAACAGTTACTTGGTATACCTTAGCGACTGGTGGAACTTTAGTTGCTATTCCAACACTCAATACTGTTGGAACAATTACTTATTATGCTCAAGCGAATGATGGAACATGTAATTCTTTAACTAGAACTTCTGTCAAACTAACTATCACTGGGGCTCCGGCTGCTCCGATTTCAACTGGTAATATTACTCAATGTGAACAACTTCCTATTCAAACACTCGATGCCACTAATGCTATTACGCCTGTTTTTGGACAAACAGTTACTTGGTATACGTTAGCAACTGGTGGAACTTTAGTTGCTACTCCAACACTCAATACTGTTGGAACTATTACTTATTATGCTCAAGTGAATGACGGAACTTGTAATTCACTCACCAGAACTGCGGTAACTCTAACGATTACTGGAGCTCCAGCGGCTCCGATTTCTACTGGTGATATAATAGAATGTGAAAAAGCGACTTTACAAACTCTAAATGCTAACACTGCTATTACTGTACTTCCTGGGCAAACAATCACTTGGTTTGATGCCATTTCTAATGGAAATATTGTTCTTTTACCAACCTTAAATACAATTGGAGCTATAACGTACTATGCAGAAACAAAAGTTGGAAACTGTCTTTCATTAACTAGAACAGCAGTATTATTAAAAATCAACCCGGCTCCTGCACCTCCAATTTCTGGCGGAGATCAATTTGAATGTGAACTTACTCCTATACAAACCATAACTGCTTCAGCTAGTGTGCCATTAGGTCAAACAATTACATGGTTTGATGCACCAACTGCGGGGAATACTATTTTTAATCCAAGTTTAAATAGTGCAATTTCTATTATTTATTTTGCTGAATCTAGTGATGGTAGCTGTTCCTCATTATCTAGAACCCCTGTTATTTTAACCATCAATCAATTACCCGCTAATCCAGTTGTAGGTTTATTAACGCAACCAGACTGTTTTACTGCAACAGGTTCAATTACAATTTTTCCAGTACCAGCAGGTGTTTCCTATAGTTTTGATAATGGCCCTTATACTAACACTACATTTTATGATTTACTTCCAGCAGGAACGAATCATACAATACGAGCTAAAAATTCTGGCGGATGTCTTTCACTACTTCCAACAACAGTTACAATATTACCTCAACCCGCAACTCCAATCACTCCAATCTTAATTCCAATTCAGCCGACTTGTACAATTGCAACTGGAGGTGTTTTAATTTCATCAATTCTAGGGGAGACTTATAGTTTTGATGGCGGTCCATTTACAAACACATTAAATTATACTGGTTTAATAGCAGGTTCAACACATACCGTAAAAGCTAAAAATGCAGCAGGTTGTATTTCTCCTACTGCTAGCATTACATTAAATATTCAACCTCTAACTCCCGCTGCACCTGCACTAATTCCTATTCAACCAACGTGTACCGTAGCAACTGGAGCGGTTCAAATTTCAAATGTTTTAGGAGAAACCTACAGTTTTGATGGCAGTCCATTTTCACCTACATTAAATTATTTTGGTTTGGCTTCAGGCTCTTCTCATATAGTAACAGCTCAAAATGGATCCGGTTGTATTTCTGCAACTAGTACAATTACCTTAAATATTCAACCTCCAACTCCATTAACCCCTACTTTCGTAGCAACTCAACCCAATTGTACCGATGCATTAGGAGAAATTACAATTCTTAATGTCGCTGGTGAAACTTATAGTTTTGATGGAAACCCTTATAATAATACACAATTAATTTACCCTAATATTGAACCAGGTACTTATACCATTACAGCACAAAATGGATTTGGATGTATATCATCAGTTGCATCAGTAACCATAGATCCTCAACCAATAACATTAACTCCTACAATAATAGATGGTGTCATATGTGTTGATCAAGCAACTGGAATTCCTTTTCAAACTCACATTTTAAACACAGGATTAAATCTTGCAACTCATAGTTTTATATGGAAACTTGACAATGCATTACTACCATCCTCAGGAAGTTCAATAGAAGCTAATCAACCTGGAATCTATACTGTCGTTGCAACCAATATAGCAACTGGTTGTGACTCTCAAGTTGCTACAGCTGTTGTTACTGCTTCATTCCCTGGCCTCGGAATTAGTACTCAAGTTGTAAACCAATTTAGCAATGATGCTGGCATTATTGTATCAGTAAGTACTGGAACTGGTCCTTATCTGTATCAATTGGATAACGGTTCCTTTCAACAAAGTAATGTCTTCTCCTCTGTTCCTCCTGGAACTCATGTTATTTATGTCAAAGATGAATATGGATGTACCTATTTAACTACTGAGGTTACCGTATTGGGTTATATGAATTTCTTTACGCCAAATGACGACACCTATAATGATACCTGGAAAATTATTGGATTAGAAAGTCAACCTAACGCAATCATTCATATTTTTGATCGATACGGAAAATATATCAAACAAATTAGTGCTAATGGAGAGGGTTGGGACGGGACTTTAAACAATCAGCCATTACCTTCTACCGATTATTGGTTTACAGTAGAGTATAACGAAAACGGACAATCAAAAGAATTTAAAAGCCATTTCTCTTTAGTACGATAAATTTAAATTCATTTTTATAAATTGCAAATAGGAATTTAATTGTGAGTGATTTCAATAAAAAACAAATCAACTTTCATTTAAATTCCTATTTTTGTTTTCGAAAACAATAACTCAACTACTCTATGCTTATTATTGGAATTGCAGGCGGAACTGGCAGCGGAAAAACTACCGTGGTGCATCAAATTATGAACGAATTGCCCCAAACAGAGGTGGGCATTATATCCCAAGATTCCTATTATAAAGACAATTCCAATTTAAGTTTTGACGAACGGGCGTTAATCAATTTTGATCATCCTCGTGCCATCGACTTCGATTTATTGGTACAGCATCTACAAGAATTGAAAGCAGGAAATACGATCAATCAACCCGTATATTCCTTTGTTACTCATAACCGAACCGATGATACTGTTTTTACCCATCCTAGAAAAGTAATGATTGTTGAAGGCATTCTAATCCTCGCCCATCCAGAATTAAGAGACCTTTTCGATGTTAAAATATTCGTACATGCCGACTCCGACGAACGACTTATACGTCGTCTCAAACGAGATATTGCCGAACGTGGCCGCGATATGGATGAAGTGCTCAATCGTTACCAAACCACCCTCAAACCCATGCACCAACAATTTATCGAACCCACCAAAGCCTTTGCCGATATCATTATTCCAAACGATAAATATAACACGGTGGCGATCGATGTGGTGCGCGCTGTCATAAATCAAAGATTATCCTAAAAAATATTTGTACCTTTATGCTGCTTTTTTAGGAGCTAATCCCGCTATCCGTTCCAATCTTTTGCGCCGAAAACCGCCACAAAAGGATTTCTACTGCTATCGGGGCTAAAACAATCATCACCAATGGAACAATCGTATAAAGACAAACCCTGGTTCAAATTCGTTAGCAACAAATACGTCTGGGTGTTGTTATTTTTTGGTGCTTGGATGTTGTTTTTAGACAATTATTCCTACTTTGATCACCGAGTTTTAGATCAAGAAATCGAAGAACTCGAAGCCAACAAAAAATACTACCAAGACGAAATCAAAAAAGATCAGGAAAATATCAAACTCCTCAAAAACCCCGATCAAATAGAAAAATTCGCTCGAGAGAAATATTATATGAAACGCGATAGTGAAGATATTTATATCGTAGAATATGAAGGTGACACCATCAAAAAATAATAGAAGAAAGAGTAAAGAAACAAGACCAAATACCCAGAACCTTAAACCAAGAACCAAAAACCCAACAGCATGAAGCTCTTCGACGAATTCGAACCCGTTTCCTCCAAACAATGGAAACAACAAATTCAATTTGATTTGAAAGGTGCCGATTATAATGATACTGTAGTTTGGAAATCTCCTGAAGATATTCAAGTAAAACCTTTTTATCATTACGACGAATCCAACCCTATTTCTGGGCTAAATACAAAAGCAACCGAATTTAAAATTGGGCAATCCATTTTTGTTCATGATGTAGAAAAATCCATAACCAATGCGTTAGATAGTATTCAACGTGGTGCTGAAAGTTTAATCTTTTCTATAGAAAACGAAAAAATAGATGTTGAAAAACTTCTCAACAGTTTTCCTTTAGAGAAAATAACAGTCCACTTTCATTTGCAGTTTCTCTCTATCGATTTCGTAACAAAAATTGAAAAAATAGCGCAAACCAAAAACACTTCCATCTTTTGTAATCTCGATGCCATCGGACATTTCGCACGCGAAGGCAATTGGTTTGCAACTCCAGATAAAGACAACTTCGAAACGTTAGAGAAACTATCCAAATCCTCTTGCGTTAGCAGTATAATAAGTATAGATGCGAGTTTGTATCAAAATGCTGGAGCAACCATGGTGCAACAATTGGCCTATGCTTTGGGACATGCTACAGAATATTTGAATGTCATTTCATCTATAAATCAACCCATTGTCTTTCAAGTGTCAGTCGGTAGCAATTACTTCTTTGAAATTGCAAAATTGAGAGCTTTACGATTGCTTTTTACTAGTATTGCGAAAGAATTTGGACACACTCTAGATTGCCACATTGCTGTTTCTCCAACCAAAAGAAACAAAACCATTTACGATTACAATGTCAATATGTTGCGTACAACATCCGAATGTATGAGCGCCATTTTTGGTGGAGCCAATACCATTACCAATCTCCCTTATGATGTTTTGTACCATAAGGACAATGAGTTTGGTAGTCGAATTTCACGCAATCAACTTTTAATACTTAAAAAAGAAAGCTATTTCGATAAAGTGAATAATCCAGCCGATGGAAGTTATTATATTGAAAGTATCACGCAACAACTAGCGGAGAAAGCCTTGGTGTTATTCAAAGATATCGAAGCCAACGGTGGTTTCTTAAAACAATTGAAAGAAGGTACTATCAAAAGAAAAATTCAGGAAAGTGCCGATGCAGAGCAAAAAGCTTTTGATGAAGGAAAAGAAGTCCTACTTGGAACTAATAAATACCCGAACAAGAACGACAAAATGAAACACGATTTAGAGTTGTTTCCCTTTGTCAAAATAAAACCAAGAAAAACGTTGATTAAACCAATCATCGAAAAACGATTGGCGGAAAAAATGGAAGAGGAAAGATTAGAAAACGAATCACTAAAAACATAACTCCGATTATTCATGAAAAAATTAATTTTATTTCTCTTACTCGGTTTTTCACAACTTATAGTAGCACAAAAAACGGAAACCGAAACTAAAGCAGAACAAGAAGATTTATCAGTTTATAACACTGCTGGAATTGAAGTAAAACCTGAATTCTCTGGTGGAATGAATGAATTTTACAGTTATGTAGCGAGAAATTATTGGGTACCCAATATGAAAGATTTGAGTGGTACCGTTTATATTTCTTTCATCGTCGAGAAAGATGGTAGTATTAATGAAATTAAAGTCATAAGAGATATTGGTTTTGGAACAGGTGAAGAAGCCATTCGCGTTATGCAGAAATGCAAGAATTGGATTCCAGGTACACAAAATGGAAAAAATGTTAGGGTGTTATATTCATTACCAATAAAAATTGGTCCCGGAAATTAAGATTATGAGAAAAGACCTCCAACATATCACGTTAACTGAAAACCGGAAACTGGCAACGGACAACAATCAAGCAACAACCGATAACTTTCTCACAGCTGAAGGTATCGAGCTAAAATCAACCTATACCAAAGCCGATATCGAAAACCTCGAACACGTTGGATTTGGTGCTGGATTCGCTCCCAATCTTCGCGGTCCCTATGCGACTATGTTTGTAAGACGTCCCTGGACGATTCGACAATACGCAGGGTTTTCAACCGCTGAAGATAGTAATGCTTTCTACAGAAGAAACTTAGCCGCTGGACAAAAAGGTTTGTCTATCGCATTCGATTTACCCACACACAGAGGCTACGATTCTGATCATGAACGTGTCGTAGGTGATGTTGGAAAAGCTGGAGTAGCTATTGATTCCGTTGAAGATATGAAAGTCTTGTTCGATCAAATTCCATTGCAAGAAATGTCGGTTTCAATGACAATGAACGGGGCGGTTTTACCCATTATGGCATTTTATATTGTTGCAGCTGAAGAACAAGGCGTAACTCCTGAGCAACTTTCAGGAACTATTCAGAATGATATTTTGAAAGAATTCATGGTTAGAAATACGTACATCTATCCACCTACTCCGTCGATGAAAATTATTGCGGACATCTTTGAATATACAAGCAAGAAAATGCCGAAGTTCAATTCGATTTCAATTTCAGGATATCATATGCAAGAGGCCGGAGCAACAGCCGATATTGAGTTGGCGTATACTTTAGCCGATGGACTAGAATATATACGAACTGGACTATCAACTGGAATGAAAATCGATGAGTTCGCTCCAAGACTTTCCTTTTTCTGGGCAATTGGAATGAATCATTTTATGGAAATTGCGAAAATGAGAGCGGGACGTATGATTTGGGCGAAATTGGTAAAACAATTCCATCCCAAAGACGATAAATCATTAGCATTGAGAACTCATTGTCAAACATCCGGTTGGAGTTTAACAGAACAAGACCCTTTTAATAATGTCGCCCGAACGACTGTCGAAGCCATGGCTGCCGCATTCGGAGGAACACAATCTTTACATACTAATGCATTGGATGAAGCCATTGCCTTGCCAACAGATTTTTCTGCTCGAATTGCTCGAAATACACAAATTTATTTACAAGAAGAAACCAAAATTACCAAAACGGTCGATCCTTGGGCAGGCAGTTATTATGTCGAAAGTCTCACAAACGAAATCGCACAAAACGCTTGGAAACTCATTGAAGAAGTAGAAGAATTAGGCGGTATGACCAAAGCGATAGAAGCAGGAATTCCAAAATTGCGAATCGAAGAAGCTGCTGCTAGAAAACAAGCACGTATAGATAGTAGTCAAGATATTATTGTAGGTGTCAATCAATTCCGTTTGGAAAAAGAAGATCCATTGCATATCTTAGACGTCGATAATCAAATGGTTCGCAAACAACAATTGGAGCAATTGGATCGCATTAAAGCTTCTAGAAATACCGAAAAAGTTAACGAATCACTGACTCAATTAACTCTTTGTGCGCAAACTGGAAAAGGAAATTTACTCGAAATAGCTGTTGATGCTGCTCGTAATAGAGCTACATTAGGCGAAATAAGTGATGCCCTTGAAACCGTTTTCGGAAGATACAAAGCTCAAATAAAAACCTTTAGTGGGGTGTATAGTAAAGAAATAAAAGACGACAAAAGTTTCGAAAAAGCGAAACAATTAGCTGACGAGTTTGCCAAAAAAGAAGGCAGACGTCCACGAATTATGATTGCGAAAATGGGACAGGATGGTCATGATCGTGGAGCCAAAGTTGTGGCGACGGGTTATGCAGATGTAGGTTTTGATGTAGATATCGGTCCATTATTTCAAACGCCAGCAGAAGCTGCTAAACAAGCGGTGGAAAATGATGTACATATACTCGGAGTTTCTTCTTTAGCAGCAGGGCATAAAACGCTGGTGCCGCAAGTGATTGAAGAACTAAAAAAATATGGCAGACAAGATATTATGGTTATTGTAGGTGGAGTCATTCCTGCACAAGATTATCAGTATTTGTTTGATGCTGGAGCCGTAGCAGTTTTTGGCCCTGGAACAAAAATTAGTGAAGCTGCCATTACTATATTAAAAATATTATTGGATTAATTAAAATTAACAAAACAATGAAAAACAATATCAGAATCATTTCATTAAAATATTCAGTACTCCTCATTTTGATTCTTTTTTACTCTTGCTCTTCATCAGATGATAGCAATTATACTCCTATCGAAGTTTCACCTGTTGTCCTCAATTTAGAAGACGTTCCGTACGCAAATTTATCAGAATATAAATTTTTCTCTGGTGAAATCAAAAACCAACAACCGTCTTATGGTGTAATTCCGTATAAACCAGCCAGTGAACTTTTTACGGATTACGCCTTAAAAAGTAGATTTGTTTGGTTGCCCAACGGAACAAAAGCAACTTATAGTGAGGATGCTGAAGTATTAAATTTACCGGTTGGATCAGCATTGATAAAAACTTTTTATTACAACAATGTTCAACCTTCCAACTCTACAAAAATCATAGAAACCAGAGTAATGATTCGTAAAACTGACGGTTGGATATTTGCAGAATATATTTGGAATGCAGCTCAAACGGAGGCAACATTACAAACTCAAGGAAGCACTGTTTCGATTTCATGGATAGACCAAAATAGTGCAACCCAAACCATAGACTATAAAACTCCTTCTACAAATGATTGTAAAACTTGTCATGATAATAATGGAATAAGTAGACCCATTGGGATAAAACCTCAAAATTTGAATACTACTTATAATTATACATCAGGGGCAAAAAATCAACTTTCTAAATGGATAGAATTTGGATATTTAGAAAATAGTTTGCCTGCAACAATTGTTTCCACAGTAGATTATAAAGATACCACTAAGAGTTTAGATTTAAGAGTGCGCTCTTACTTTGATATTAATTGTGCCCATTGCCATCAGGTTGGTGGAAATGCAGAATATATGGAGACCATTCGTATGGCTTTCAATGAAACAACCAATTCGTCCAATATGGGAGTTTGCATTTCAGCAGATATTCAAGTACCAGGAATAGATCGCGGACTAATTGTGAAACCCAATAACACGAGTGAATCAACTATTTTGTACTTATTATCTACAAATCAGCCTAATTTAAGAATGCCACGAATAGGTAGAACAATTGCGCATCAGGAAGGAATTCAATTGGTCACGGAATGGATCAATTCACTTCCTGCTTGTCCATAAATTAAGAAACATATAATTGATGTTTCAACTAAAAGATTATAGCATATTTGGAAAACTTCTAGCAATTTTTACTTCCCATTATTTATAATTTTAATTTATTCTTATGAATAGTATTCAAAAGTATAGTTGCTTTTTTATTTTATTTGTTTTCAGTAATTGCTATGCAGATCCAACCCATAATCTACTTCTTCAAAAAGGTTGGGCTGCTTTAGTTAAAGACAATGAGAATGAAGCTTTTCGCTATTTTTGGATGGCAAATGAAAAAGCTAATAAAGAAAATAATACCGCTGACAAAGCCGAATCTTTATTATATTTAGGTATTTGTTCCTTTGGTTCCAGTTTGGAAAAAGGGTTGCAATTTGCTACAAAATCCCTCGATGAATTTAAAAAACTAGAAAGTAGTAATCCCAATCAATCCAAAATTGGTCGCTCTAAATGTTTACAACTTATAAGCACTATTTATAGCCGTCAAAATAAAATAAAAGACGCCATAAAAATGAGTCAAGAAGTAGTTCGTATTTTGAAAAACAAATCCGATTCCTCTGGAACTTTAGGATTAGCCTATATAAGTTTGGGTAGTTTAAACGAAATTGAAAAACGAAAAGATTCCGTTGAAATCTATTATCAACTCGCTTTAAAAGATTTTGAGGAACATAAAAACCTTGCTTATTTACCTAATGCCTATCTTAAAATTGGAAAAATTGCCCAGCATAAAAATCAAAAGGAAATTAGTTTATTGAACTTCAATAAAGGTCTCCATACTGCTACTATTTCCGAAAACAAACAAGCCAAAGTTTCCTGTTTACTTGCTATCGGAAAATGGTATTCTGACATGGATCATAACAATTCCAAAGCAGAAAATTATTACATGCAAGCGTATCAAATTGCTCAAACCTTATCTGACAAAATATTTGAAATCAAAGCTTTAGAGTCTTTAATTGATATCAAAAAGCAACAGGGAAACTTCAGGGAAGTTAGTGAAATGCAAAGTCAATTACTTAAAATTCAAAACAATTTTTACTCCCTCGAAAGAGCTCAGATTGTAAAAAGTTTGGAAGTTCAATTTGATGTTGCCGAAAAAAACAGACAATTAGCCTTTATTTCTAAAGAGAAAAAAGTGACTCAATTGACCAATTCTTTATTATTTATAGGCATTTTTGTTTTAATTATCATATTTGGAATCCTCTACTATTTCTTAAAAAAAATCAATAATCGTGATAAAATACTTCTAAAAACCAAAGAAGAAATGGTTGCAATTCTAGAACAGCAAAAGGTTTTCAAAGCGCATCAATTTCAAAAAGACATCGAACATAAAGAAAGTCAATTGAGTGCGATTACACTTCAGATGCTTCAAAAAAATGAATTATTGAGTGATATTAAAACCAATATTGAAAAATCCGAACCAATCGGAGAAAGACAATTGCTAAAAATGGTCAATAAGCATTTGAATCAAGACAACAGTTGGAATGATTTTGAAACGTATTTTGAAGGAATCAACAAAAATTTCTATACTCGATTGAAGCAGAATTACCCTGAAATTAGTACCAATGATTTGAAAATATGCGCATTAATTAAACTCAATCTTTCTTCCAAAGAGATGGCTACCATTTTGAATATTTCTCCAGATAGCGTTAAAACAGCACGATACAGATTACGAAAAAAATTGCAATTACAAACGGAAGAAAACTTAACCGATTTTATATTAACTATTTAAAATCGCTTTATATCAATAAGTTACGCAAGCTGTACACCTTTTGTCTACCAACTTTGTATGCTATCCTATGAGAATATTATGTAGTTTTGGTCTAGGGAAAAATTGCTATGACCTAAAACTAATCATCAAAATAAATCATTATGAAAAAAATTTACTTAATTCCAATATTGTTATTGATAATAACAATTTCTTCAAAAGCGCAAGTAGTTAATGGCGATTTTGAAATCATCAAACCCAATGGAAAAGTCAGTAATTGGGGAATTAATTTTAGTTATCCTGTATGGATTGATACTGAAACTGGTATTTCAACGTCTGATTTTATTCAGTTTGATAATTATCTAGATTTTTCATGTTCACCAACTAATGATGCTTTTTCAGGATCAAAAGCTTTGGATATAAGAAATGCTTATAATGTAACCCAAGGTCAAGTCATTCCTGGTGGCGCCATGATATTTCATGATGCAACACAAGATTCTCCAGGTTGGAATCCAGGTGTTGCAATTGAAGTTGGAACAGAAGTTTCTTTTTTAGCTTTTAATTATAAATACATTCCAACTGGCATAACTGATGTAATTGAAGCAGAACTGGTAGTATTGGGTGAAAGCGGTGAAATAGGAAAAGCATCCATTCAAATTGCAGAACCGGATTATGTTTATGACGGGAATGTGCAATTTAAATATGCCGAAACACCTGTAATTTATACCTCATCTGAAACACCTTTGTGGATGTACATTTCCTTTTCTATGGGGACAATTGAAAATGCTACTTTTGGAACCAAAATTATCATTGATAATGTTAGAGTGAACAATAGTGCATTGGCAAATACTACGTTTCAAAATTCAAAATTCACAGTTTATCCTACTGTTACGAATCAATTCATAAACATTGCTAAAGGGAAAAGCACACCTAATGGGGATTATGATTTTAGAATTTTGAGTATTGATGGGAAACTAATTAGTCAACAATCGACAACATTTTCTGAAAGTTCACTATTTACAATAGATGTAAGTCAGTTAGTAAAAGGGATTTATTTCATTCAAAGTGATGGATTTACATCAAAATTCATAAAAGAATAGTGATTCCTATTAGTTAATAAATAAATACTATTCTTATAAATTAAACACCAATATGACGTTGGTGTTTTTTTTATTAGAAAATAATCTCTACTTTAGTTCTACTATTTTTTTTGATTCCCAAAGGATATAGTACAAGATCTACGCTATTTTATTCTTACTATTGCACAGTAAAAATTTCATATGAAACTAGTTGGATATACTAAAGACAAAAAAGAAAATTCATTTAGAGAACCAGTATATGCTGATTCTAAAGGAGTTAAATTTACTCATGTAGTTGACAAAAGGCACAATATCACAGCATTTAATTTAGCAGATCTCAAAGAAAATGAAATTCAAAAATTGTATTTATCAAAAAAATTTACAGTTGGCTCAAAAGGTGCTATAGTTTTTGTGGGTAAAGAAAATTACCTTCATTATAATAGTGCTCCTGATGCTATTGAAGAAATCATTCATTATTTAAACGATCATAGTTCACTTTATAATGTAAATGGCGTTTTAGACCAATCGATGTTATTAAAAAATAGAATTTTTTCTGATCATTTTGTGGTAGATAATTTTGTAGTTAAAATGAATCCGGATGAAGAACAAATTACTTTATCTTTTGATTTTCCATCTCCTAAAAAGGAAGTTCAATCTATAAAAGAATCAAAAGGAACTAGTAATGAAGTTGTTGTAAATAAAAAAGAATCTCCAGCTAAAGATGACAAAGAGACAATTTTTTCAAATGCTATAAAACAACTGAATTCTGTAGATATGAATTTCGAATTAAAACTCAAATTAAGAGCTGAGGAAAGAAGAAATAAACTCAAAACATTCAATTATCAATTTAAGTTGAATCAAAATTCATCTAAACCAAAAAAAGCAAGCGAGTAAATTTTATTTGTTCATAAGAAAACATTTAAATCTTCCAATTTGTTTTGACACGAATAATCTAAACCTTATTTTTAAGGAATTATTTTACTATTTATGTCAAAATTCCTTCCTATTTCCACGAGCATTTTTTCTGTAATGTCACAAATGGCAAATCAATATAACGCCATCAATTTAGCGCAAGGTTTTCCGAATTTCCCAGTAGATTCAACTTTGAAAAACATCACTTCAAAATGGGCAAAAGAAGAAATCCATCAATATTTACCAATGGCTGGGCATCCAGAATTGTTAGTGAAAATTGCTCAACTGACTTTCAACTCTTACCAAAGAACTATTAATCCGACAACAGAAATTTTAGTAACCGCTGGCGCTACTGAAGGTATTTTTGCTGCCATTCAAGCTTTAGTACAAAAAAACGAAGAAGTCATAATTCTTGACCCAAGTTATGATTGTTATGAAACGCCTATCGTTTTATGCAATGCAAATCCTATTCGAGTACCTATGAAGGATGATTTTACTCCAAATTGGGAAGCGATTGCCGTGGCAATGAATAGCAAAACCAGAATGATAATTACCAACAATCCACACAATCCTTCTGGGAGAATATGGACAGAATTCGATTATCTGCAATTAGAAAAAATTTTAGACAGTTATCCAAATGTTCTAGTACTTTCGGATGAAGTATACGAATACATCACATTTGAAAACAAACATATTTCTGTAAATCATCGACCAAAACTTATAGAAAGAAGCATTTGTGTTTCCTCTTTTGGAAAATCCTTTCACATCACAGGTTGGAAAATAGGGTATTTAATTGCCTCTGAAAGCCTGATGAATGAAATAAAAAAAGTGCACCAATTCTTAGTTTTCAGTGTCAACAGTTTGGCACAATATGCCATAAATGAGTACTTAGATTTTGATAATGTATCGATTCTCGGAAGTTTTTACCAAGAAAAAAGGGACTATTTTAGAGCGTTATTACAAGATTCTCGTTTTGAATTATTGCCTAGTGAAGGCACTTATTTTCAAACTGCTTTTTATAATGAAATTTCAAAAGACAATGACCTTGATTTTACAAAAAAACTTGTCAAGGAATTTGGTGTAGCAGCCATCCCATTCTCTCCTTTTTACGCAAATGGTACTTCTTTACAATGTATTCGATTTTGTTTTGCGAAAGAAAATGTAACCTTAGAGAAAGCAGCTGATTTACTGCGAAAACTATAAAGTTCCCTCTTAAATCAGTAAAAGTTTATGCGTTATTTTTTCAATTATAAACTTTATGAAGCGTTACTGGATTTTTTCGCTATTTTTACTTTTATAAAATTTTAATTATGAATTTCTCAGCAAAAATGCTTCGTGATGACGCTTTAAAAGGCAAAGTAATAGTAGTAACAGGTGGAGGAAGTGGCTTAGGTAAAGCCATGACCCAATACTTTTTAGAATTAGGAGCTCAAGTGGCGATTACTTCTCGTGATTTAGAAAAACTAAAAAACACAGCCACCGAATTAGAAAAATTAACCAGTGGAACTTGTTTGCCATTAGCCTGTGACGTTCGTCATTATGATCAAGTGGAAGCCATGCTGCAAGAAGTTCTGAAAACTTTTGGTAAAGTGGATGTGTTGTTAAATAATGCTGCTGGCAACTTCATTTCACCTACCGAACGTTTGTCTGCCAACGCCTTCGACACGGTCATTGATATCGTTTTAAAAGGCTCTAAAAACTGCACGCTTGCCTTCGGAAAACATTGGATTGATAGCAAACAGGAAGCAGCCACCATTTTGAATATTGTGACGACCTACGCCTTTACGGGTTCAGCTTATGTGGTTCCAAGTGCCACAGCAAAAGCAGGAGTTTTAGCCATGACTCGAAGTTTAGCTGTCGAATGGGCGAAGTACGGAATCCGTTCTAATGCCATTGCGCCTGGACCTTTTCCTACCAAGGGAGCCTGGGACAGATTATTACCCGGTGATTTAGCAGAGAAGTTTGATATGGCGAAGAAAGTGCCTTTGAAACGGGTTGGAGACCATCAAGAATTGGCGAATTTAGCGGCTTACTTAGTGTCCGATTTTTCAGCCTATATCAATGGGGAAGTGGTCGTTATTGATGGAGGCGAATGGTTGAAAGGCGCTGGTCAATTCAATTTATTAGAAGCAATTCCAGAAGAAATGTGGGATATGTTGGAAATGATGATTAAAGCTAAAAAAGATAAATAGAATCAAGACCGCTTCGCTGCAAGAAGAAAGAAAAATTATTATAGACGCTCGTTTTCTTGCAGCGCAGCAATCTTGTCTCTTTCAGCGCAGCGGTCTATCTAGCCCGGATAGTAACGATATCCTTTTGTGCCGTTGTTTACTTCGTCAGTTCGCTCCGCTCGTGTGGCGCAAAAGATTTAGTGAATAGCCGGAAACAGCTTCTAAAAACCGACAACCATCAACTGACAACCAACAACTTAATCTTATTAACTTTTGTTAACAAATAACCCTTGAAAAACCCATTATTAATTGTATTTTTACGGCTCAAAATCTGAAAAAATAAATGGGTAAAATCATTGCGATAGCCAATCAAAAAGGCGGTGTTGGAAAAACAACTACCTCTGTAAATTTAGCAGCATCTTTAGGTGTTTTAGAAAAAAAAGTGTTGCTTATAGATGCCGACCCACAAGCGAATGCGAGTTCAGGTTTAGGAATTGACATAGACACAGTAACTGTTGGAACCTATCAAATTTTGGAACATAGTAATTTGCCTGCAGAGGCGATTATCAAATGTTCTGCTCCGAATGTATGGGTGATTCCAGCTCACATTGATTTGGTAGCAATTGAAATTGAATTGGTTGATAAAGAGAATAGAGAATACATGTTGAAACAAGCGTTGGCTTCTGTTAAAGATGATTACGATTATATTTTGATTGATTGTGCGCCATCGTTGGGATTATTAACTTTGAATGCTTTAACAGCTTCGGACTCGGTGATAATTCCAATACAATGTGAATATTATGCGTTGGAAGGATTGGGAAAATTGTTGAATACGATTAAAAGTGTTCAGAAAATTCATAATCCAGATTTGGACATTGAAGGTTTGTTATTGACTATGTTCGATTCGAGATTGCGCCTTTCCAATCAAGTGGTGGAAGAAGTTCAAAAGCATTTTAACGATATGGTTTTTGCGACTATTATCCAACGAAATGTCAAACTAAGTGAAGCGCCAAGCTTTGGTGAGAGCATCATTAATTATGACGCAACAAGCAAAGGAGCAACGAATTACCTTCATTTAGCTCAAGAGATTATTAAGAAAAATAGCAACTAGATTTATGTCACAAGCGGTAAAAAAACAAGCATTAGGAAGAGGATTATCTGCTTTGTTGAAAGATCCTGATAACAACATTCAATCGGTCAACGATAAGAATGCCGACAAACTTGTTGGTCACATAATTGAACTGGATATCGACACTATCGAAATCAATCCTTTTCAACCTCGAAGTAATTTTAACGAAGAATCATTGCAAGAATTAGCGATGTCTATACGCGAATTAGGCGTTATTCAGCCAATTACGGTTCGTAAATTAGACTTCAACACGTATCAACTTATTTCAGGAGAACGACGTTTACGCGCTTCTAAAATAAACGGAATGACTACAATTCCTGCCTATATCCGTATTGCTAATGATCAAGAATCGTTAGAAATGGCTTTGGTGGAAAACATTCAAAGACATGATTTAGATCCGATAGAGATTGCTCTTTCCTACCAACGATTGATTGATGAAATTCAGTTGACTCAAGAACAAATGAGCGAACGTGTTGGGAAAAAGCGTTCTACGATAGCCAATTATTTGCGTTTATTGAAATTAGATCCGATTATTCAAACAGGAATTCGCGACGGTTTTATCAGTATGGGGCATGGTCGAGCGATTATCAATATTGAAGATCAAGACGTTCAAACTGATATTTATCAAAAAATTGTAAGCCAAAATTTATCGGTTCGTGAAACAGAAGCTTTGGTAAAAACCTATCAGGAAAGTATTAAACCTAGTACAAAAAAAGCTGTTAAAACTACTGGCTTTGAAATAGCTGACCATGAGAAAAAGACTTTTGCTAACTATTTTGGAACTAAAGTAGACGTCAAAGTTGCAGGAAATGGAAAAGGAAAAATCACCATTCCCTTTCATTCTGAAGAAGATTTTAATAGAATCATAAAACTGATTAAAGGCTAAGTGTATAAAAAGATTTTCATACTTCTTTGGCTGCTGTGTAGCGGAAATCAACTGATTTTTGGTCAAGAATCCACTACACCTATTCTCATTAGCAAAGACTCTTTAAAAACCCAAGACATCAATCCGCTTTCTCCTGCAAAAGCAGCTTTCTATTCTGCTATACTTCCTGGACTAGGTCAAGCCTATAATAAAAAATACTGGAAAATCCCTTTGGTTCTCGGTGCTATTGGAACCACTTTATATTTTTATTCTACTAACAATACAAAATATCATGAGTTTCGGGATGCTTACAAAGACCGATTGGCCGGAATTTCAAATCCTAAGTACGGTTATTTAGACGATTCCCGTTTGATTGAAGCACAACGATTTTACAAAAGAAATCGAGATCTTTCGCTGTTATTAACCTTTGCTTTCTATGCATTAAACATCATAGACGCTAATGTTGATGCACATTTAGGGCAATTTAATGTCAATGACAACTTATCGGTTCGACCCGATTTATATCCAGATGTTAGATATATGAAACCCACTTTTGGAGTGGCTTTAAATTACAAATTTAAATGAAAATAGCCTTACTCGGATATGGTAAAATGGGGAAAGCTATTGAGAAAGTGGCTTTGTCTCGCGGACATGAAATTGTGCTTCGGAAAACGAGTTCAACCTCTTTTGATGGATTAGCGTTAGCGGATGTCGCAATCGATTTTAGCATTCCTGATGCAGCAGTTTGTAACATTTCGAAATGTCATGACACTAACATTCCGATTGTATGCGGAACTACGGGTTGGTTATCTGAATACGATGAAATGGTGGCTCTTTGTGAAGCAAAAAAAGGAGCGTTTATCTATGGATCTAATTTCAGTTTGGGCGTGAATTTGTTTTTTGAATTAAATGAGTACTTGGCTAAAATGATGTCAAAATTCAATCAATACAAAGTTGAAATTGAAGAAATACACCATACTCAAAAATTAGATATTCCGAGTGGCACTGCAATTTCACTAGCAGAAGGTGTTTTTAAAAATTCAGAATACACGAATTGGGTTTTGGAAAATCCTTCAAATAATGAAATTCAAATCGATGCTAAAAGAATTGAAAATGTTCCTGGTACGCATTCAATAACCTACAATTCAGAAATAGATAGTATCGAAATTAAACATACAGCTCACAATAGAGAAGGATTTGCATTAGGGGCTGTACTTGCTGCTGAATGGATTGTTGGAAAGAAAGGTATTTTTAGCATGAAAGACGTTTTAAATTTAAAATAATGACGTTGTCATAACCCTTATATGATGTTATGTGCCTTATATGATTAAAAATAAAATACATAGCAACCATTTAGGGCATATAAGTTCATGTAAGAATAAAAAAATAACTAAACATTCGATAAAATAATAAACAATACTATCAACTTTTTAGCATTCGTATTTCAAAAGAAATCTGAAATCTAAAATCTAAAATCTAAATTATGACACTATTTCAATGGTTTGTGTTTTTCCTGATTCTTCAGGTTGTTCATTTCATAGGAACATGGAAATTTTATGAAGCTGCTAACAGAAAACGTTGGGAAGCTGCCATTCCGATTTATAATGCAATTGTATTGATGAAAATTATCAATCGTCCAACTTGGTATTCAATTTTACTTTTTGTTCCGATCGTTAATTTAATTATGTTCCCTGTAATTTGGGTAGAAACTTTACGAAGTTTTGGGAAAAACTCTACAACAGATACCGTATTGGGAATTGCAACTTTAGGATTGTATGTTGCTTATGTAAATTACACACAGCCTTTAAACCATATCCCGAATCGAAGTTTGATTCCAGAAAATAAAGGTGCCGATACCATAAGTTCTTTATTGTTTGCAATTGTTGTTGCTACTATCGTTCACACTTATGTAATGCAACCGTATCAAATTCCAACTTCCTCTTTAGAGAAATCATTGCTTGTAGGAGATTTCCTTTTTGTAAGCAAATTTCATTTTGGAGCAAGAGTCCCAATGACTACTGTAGCGCTTCCGATGGTTCATGACACGATACCATTACTTCATAAAAAATCATACAATAAATGGCCTCAACTTCCTTACTTCCGTTTTCCAGGATTAGAAAAAATTGAAAAAAATGATATCGTCGTTTTTAACTGGCCAGTTGATACTGTGTATAAATTCTTTGATAAATCGAACAGAAAAGCAGACAAACCAATCGACAAGAAATCGAATTATGTAAAACGTTGTCAAGGAACTCCTGGAGACATGTTACAAATAAAAGACGGCGTTGTTTTTATTAATGGAAAACAGCTAATTCTTCCTGAAAGAGCCAAACCTCAATATTCGTATACAGTTACTACTAATGGAAGTCTTTTTGATCAAACTTATATATTAAAAGAATTACACATTACTGATGGCATTTATCAAACAGCTGCCAATTCATTCATTTTTTCTGCTTTAACAGAAGAATCAGCCAGTAGATTAAAAAGCAATCCTATTGTTGTTAGTATCGTTAGAAATATCTCTCATGATCCAGAGCCATCCGTATTTCCACAACTATCAAACACATGGAATAAAGACAATTATGGCCCTATTTACATTCCAGAAGCAGGAAAAACAATTCCATTAACTGCTGATAATCTTCCCTTTTACAAAAGACTTATCACAGAATATGAAGGAAATGATTTGAAAGTAAATGGTACTGAAATTAGAATCAATGGTAATGTAGTCAATTCCTATACTTTTCAGCAAAATTACTATTGGATGATGGGAGACAACCGTCACAATTCAGAAGATAGTCGCTATTGGGGTTACGTTCCGGAGAATCATATTGTAGGGAAACCCGTCTTAATTTGGATGAGTTTGGACAGTAATTCAAATGGACTTAATAAAATAAGATGGGAACGATTGTTTACTACCGTTGGAGGAGATGGTCAACCGTATTCTTATTTTAAATTTTTCTTGATGGCTTTAGCGGCTTATTTTGGAATTACATTTTATTTAGATAAAAAAAGACAAGCAACTAGCTGATGTTGAATCGTGGATTTGTTGAATCGTTTAATCGAAACGGTTACACGATTAAACGATTAAACGATTAAATGATTAAATGAAAACGCTACTTCACCCAACCTATTTCCCTTCTATAAGTCATTTTGTTGCGATGGCTCAGGCAGACACAATTGTTCTTGAAATGGGAGATAATTTTCAGAAACAAACCAATAGAAACAGAACGTATATCTATAGTCCAAATGGGATTCAACTTCTTAATATTCCTATAAAACATACTATAGAAAGACATCAAAACATCAAAGACGTTCAACTTGAAACTGCTTTCGATTGGCAAAAACAACATTTCAAATCGTTAGAAGCTGCCTATAGAACTTCTCCTTTTTTCGAATATTTTGAAGATAGCTTGGCTCCTATTTTTACCAAAAAATACCGTTTTTTGATTGATTTAAATCTAGAATCCATGAACATCGTTTCCAAATGTTTAGGGATGCCTTTCGAATATGATGAAACCACGGAATTCTTTCATGAAGTAACGGAATATTCTGATTTTAGAAATCTTGTTAACGGAAAAAAAGACACTTCCTCGTTTGATTCTTATACACAAGTTTTTGGAGATAAACATGGTTTCATCAACAACCTAAGCGTTTTAGATTTACTTTTTAATGAGGGTCGATTTGCTTTGGAGTATTTAAAAAAACAATCTCTTTAAATTATTCTTCAAACGCTAAACGTGTCATGATGGGGTAATGATCCGAATTTACAAAATCTGGATAGCTTTCAAAACTCTTTACTTGCATTTTAGAATCTGCAAAAATATAATCAATTCGAGCAGGATAATATCTAAAATGATAGGTGTTCCCAAAACCACTTCCCGCTTCTTCAAAGGTATCATTTAAATCTCCTTTGATGTTTCGATACACGAAAGAATAGGCGCTATTGTTCATATCGCCACAAATGATAATCGGATATTTACAGTCTTTCTTATGATTCATGATAATCTCCGCTTGCTGTTGCTGCTTTTTAAAAGCACTACTAATCCGCATAAAAACCATTTCTGATTTTTGCTGATTGATTTCATCGATATTTTCAGAAATTTCATTGACATCGGGTGAAATTTTGATGGACTGTAACTGCATATTGTAAACACGAATAATGTCTTTTCCCTTTTTGATATCCGCAAAAATGACGGAATTATTAGAGTGTGGAAATTTCAAATTCCCTTCATCAATAATAGGATATTTAGAAAAAATTGCTTGTCCACTTTTAATTTTATTTCCCTGCATAAATATATAACGATGTGGATAGACTTTTAAATCGATTTGAGCTGCCGAAGAGTATTCTTGAATACAAACAATATCAGGATTTTTATCATTGATAAATGTTCTAATATAAGTGGCAACATCTGTATTAGGCAGCCAGTCAAAAAGATTGAACAATCTTACATTGTAACTCATTACAACAAAGTCTTTTTCGCTTGAAGGCAAATTGATTGCTGAAAATTTATAGAATTTATTGATAAATGTAATTCCCATAAGTAAAACCAAACCTGATAAGAAGATTTGCTTCTTAAATTGAATTAACCAATACATGAAAAATAAGCCATTCAAAATTAAAAAGAGGGGCAATATTAAAGTCAAAACCGACAACAAAGGAAATAGTTTTGGCGCTAAAAAAGGTAACACATACGCGAGAAAAGTCAATATAGTCAACACTATATTGAAGAAAAACATTGCTTTATTGAACCATGAAAGTCTTTTCATTCGTAATTCATTCTTTTATTTTCCAGCTTTAAATAAAAATTCTTTTTCTTCTTTGGTCAAACTATCGTACCCTGACTTACTGATTTTATCTAAAATTTCATCGATCTGTTGTTGTGTTTTATCTTTGGTTACGATTTTAGATACTTTTTCCGTTGGTTTTGTATTGTAATTGCGATGTACTTTTTTGAAAGGAGTTGTTTTCTTAGGTTGTGATAAAGTAGCTAATTTATCAAAAATAAAAGTTATTCCTTTACTTAAATCAATTCCATTGACAAGTAATTTAATATAGATAAAACCAAATAAAGCTCCTGATAAATGCGCAATATGCCCCCCTGTATTTTCTGTAAAAATTTGAATCAAATCGAGCAGCAGAATCACAAAGGTAAATTGCCATAATTTGACATTTCCTATCAAAAGCAATCTCAAATTCATGAACGGAGAATAAGTTGCTGTTGCCACTAATATCGCCATGATTGCTCCGGAAGCTCCGACAACGGAAGAACTTTTTCCAACAGTTAAAACAGAATAAAAAAGGATAAAAATCAAACCTGAAAAAATACCACTCAAAAGATACAATCCCAAAAATTGCTTTTGATTGAAAAAAGTCAAGAAAATTCTACCAGCAAAATTTAAAACAATCATATTGAATAAAAGATGGAAAAAACCTGCATGGAAAAAGAAATACGTCAAGAATGTCCATGGAGTATAAACAACTTCGGAAGCATTCGACGACAAAGCAATCCAAGTTGGAAATTCAAAAAAACCTAATCGGAAACGGTAGAAAAATAGAATAGAAAGTAAAAACACACCACAATTCCAATAGATGACTTTTTGCTCAAAGCCTCCCATTTTATATTGCATTTTTAAATCGTCTAGTATGTTCATTTTAGATTATTCGATTGTTAGATTTTATGGCTCAACTTCTTGGTTCTAGTGTCTTTTCAATTTATTTAATTCCAACGATTACTGTCAAATTGATTCTTTTTCCAATACCACATCATCAGAAAACCGACGAGTGCACCGCCAATATGAGCAAAATGGGCAATTCCACTGGCACCACCAAAAATAGATTGTCCGGAGACCCCTAATACTAGATCGACTACTAATAATCCCGGCACAAAGTATTTCGCTTTAATGGGAACCGGAACAAACATTAATGCCAATTCAGCATTGGGCATCATAAACGCAAAAGCTACTAAAAGTCCGTAAATAGCTCCAGAAGCACCCACTGCTGGTGAAACAAAAGAACCTGTGAAATTTGACAATCCTGAACTACCTAGCGTATCTACCCAACGAGTATCTAATTGACCTTCATTTAATAATTTATAAATCTCAGTTTGTGAAAATCCTGCTTCCAATAATGAATTTAATCCATGATGAAAAAGAAAATAATTCACCAAAGAATGCAATAAAGCCGCTCCTAATCCACAAGAAATGTAGAAAAACAGAAACTTTTTCCCACCCCAAAAATGCTCCAAAGCAGATCCAAAAGAATAAAGTGCAAACATATTAAAGGCAATATGCATAAATCCTCCATGCATGAACATATGTGTTATAATTTGCCAATATTGAAACTTAGAGTTTTCAAAATAAAACAAGGATAAATAAAAATAGGCTTGTTCGCCAACAAACATTGTCCCAGCAAAAAATAAAATATTAATAATTAACAACTGTTTTACAGTTGGAGTAATCTGCATCATAGCGTGAATTTTTTATCTAAATCTTCCACACTCATGGTGATGAAAGTTGGTTTTTGAAAAGGGGAAACGTTCGGCTCTTTACAAGCAAACAATCCGTTGATAATATTTTCTTGTTCTTTTTCGGTTAAATAGGCCCCGTTTTTTACAGACAAACTTTTCGCCATCGATTTAGAAATCGTATCGTTTTGACTAAAGCTACTCGCTGGAATTCCGTCTTGCAAATCCCCAAGCAATTGCTCAAAAATAAGATTTACCTGAGATTCGGTAACCTTAGAAGGCAACCCAATAATCACAATATGATCTTCTTGATTGGCTTCAAAAACAAAACCTGTATTGGTTAATGAAAGCTGTAATTCTGTTATTAATTGAATTTCATTTTTAGAGAAATACAAATGCAACGGAAATAATAATTGTTGACTCGATGCATGTTCTACGGTCATGTTCGTCAAAAACTGTTCGTATAAAATACGTTGATGCGCACGTTGTTGGTCTACGATTATCATTCCTGATTTGATGGGATTCACGATGTACTTTTTCTGAATTTGATACGTTTTTTTGATGTCTTTTTCATTATCATCATTATCAAATAAAGAAGACACAACATTATCGCTTTCAAACTGCATACTTCCTCCTTCTAAAATACTATCGGTATCGTCTTTCAATCCTACATACAAACTATCCCATGAAGCCGATTCGTTTTTTTTGTGAGCACTATTTTCAGAATGTGTATTTTTCTTAGAAGGCATTTCTCTTGAAAAAGGATTGTAATTACCATCCACTTGAATCGTAGGATAAGGCGCCGTTGTATTTTTATAATGATAAGGTGTGTCTAAATTCGCATCACGATCAAAATCTAAAATTGGAGCTACATTAAATTGTCCCAAGCTATGTTTTACAGAAGATCTTAAAATAGCATAAAGTGCTTGTTCATCATCAAATTTTATTTCCGTTTTAGTCGGATGAATATTGATATCAATGGAGTTAGTGGGCACTTTTAAATTCAAAAAATAGCTCGGTTGAGCCCCATCACGCAACAATCCTTCATAGGCATTCATAATTGCATGATGCAAATAGCCACTTTTAATATATCGATCGTTGACAAAGAAAAATTGCTCTCCCCTATTCTTCTTTGCAAATTCGGGTTTACTAACAAATCCTTCTATGGTTAAAATATCTGTTTCTTCTTGAACAGGCACTAATTTTTCATTGGTTTTTCCTGAAAAAATGGTAACAATACGCTGTCTGAAATTGGAAGCCGGCAATACAAATACTTCACTTCCATTGTGGTAAAATGTAAAATGAATGTTGGGATGGGCTAAAGCAACTCGTTGAAATTCATCGATTATATGACGCAATTCAATGGTTTCAGATTTGAGAAAATTACGACGAGCCGGAATATTAAAAAATAAATTCTTTACTGAAAAGGAGGTGCCTTTTGGAATGACAGCAACTTCTTGAGAAACGAATTTACTTCCCTCAATGATAATGTGAGTCCCTAATTCTTCCTGATCTTGTTTTGTTTTTAATTCCACATGTGCAATAGCGGCTATCGAAGCCAATGCTTCACCACGAAAACCTTTGGTATGCAGTTCGAATAAATCTTCAGCTTTACGTATTTTTGAAGTCGCATGACGTTCGAAACATAAACGTGCATCGGTAACAGACATTCCATTCCCATTATCGATGACTTGAACCAATGATTTTCCAGCATCTTTAACGATCAATTTGATATCGGCTGCCTTAGCATCTACAGCATTTTCAAGTAATTCTTTGACAACCGATGCAGGTCGTTGCACCACTTCACCAGCGGCAATTTGATTGGCAACATGATCGGGAAGAAGTTGAATAATACTCGACATTTCTGTTTTTTAGTGATTGCTTTTTACATCAAAGCGTACAAATTTAACTAATTTCTATTAGCTTTAATAGCTAAGATTATCTTAAAACAAAAAACCTACTTGAGTAAAGCAGGTTTTATTATTAATTGACATTAAGAAGTTATTCTTTTAATTTGAGTTGTTGCTCTTCAATTTGAAGTTGACCACTCGATAATTCTTGTTGATTTTTATAGTCGTATTTCAAATTTGCTTGCTGACGTAAATAGGCCATTTTTATAGCAGCTATTGCCGCTTCTGTCCCTTTATTTCCATGAATTCCACCACTACGATCGATCGATTGTTGCTCCGTATTGTCTGTCAATAAGCAAAAGATAACCGCCACATCCGAAAGTACATTCAAATCTTTTATCCCTTGCGTTACGCCTTCACACACAAATTCAAAATGCATAGTTTCGCCTTTAATGACACAACCAATGGTAATAACTACATCTACATTTTGTGTTTCTATCATTTTCTTTGAACCATAAACGAGTTCAAAACTCCCAGGAACATTCCAACGAATAATATTTTGAGGAAGCGCTCCGCAGTCTATCAAAACAGCTTCAGCTCCCGAATACAAACCATTTGTGATGTGATCGTTCCATTCTGAAACAACAATCCCAAACCGAAAATCTTTCGCGTTTGGGATTGAGTTTTTATCGTAATCGGATAGGTTTTTATTTGCTGTTGCCATTTTTTATTTAGGATTTGTGATTTAGGAATTATGATTTAAAACCGAATCTTTTGCCTAAATCAAAATTTATTGAGCCAAACCAATCATAGCATCAATAGAAGAACCTTCTGGTGAGCTTTCGTATTTTTCTTTAATCTCTGTAAAATATTTTAAGGCATCCGCTTTTTTACCTAAAGCCATAGAAGTTTGACCTGCTTTTAGTAAAAATCGTGGGGTTGTTAAATCATTTTTATTCATTTCAGAAGCTTTTACATACTGAGCTAAAGCTTCGTTTTGTTGTTTTTTCTGAGAATAAGCATCACCAATGGCTCCAACAGCTAATACGCTTAAAATTACATCTTTCGATTTAAAGTTTTCAAGAGAGGCAATAGCTTCAGCATTTTTACCTGAATTCAAATAAGCAATTCCAGCATAGTAATTGGCTAAATTACCCGCAGCGGTTCCAGAGAATTTATCGGCTATTTCGATAAAACCTAATTTACCTTTAGAACCTTTAAGTGCTAAGTTAAACAACGAATCGGTGCTAGTTGTTGCATCTATTGCTTTTTGGAAGTCTTGTTGCGCTTCAAACATTTCTGTTGCAGCTTCAGCTTCTTTAGGCTCAACGATGAATTTTTGATACAATAAATAACTAACGGTTACTAAAGCAATCGCAGCTACAATTCCAAAAATATATTTTTGATTTTTAGCAACCCATTCTTCAGTTTTGGAAGCGGTTTGATCCAAAGAATTAAAAACGCCTGCTGTTGTACTGTCTTTTTCATCTACTTTTACATCTTCTAAAAATGCAGTATCTTTTTCTTCTTTTTCTTTCGGAGTTTTGTAACCTCTTTTATTATACGTTGCCATTTATTTTAAATTAGTGAGCCGCAAAAATAAAATTTTTATTCAAACCCACACAAAAAAAATTGATTTAATATTGAATTTTTTCTTATTATGTTGCATTTAAACAATCCTTTCTAGGATATTGAATGAAAATTAGAATAATAGCAACAATTAAAAGTATTTTTTCAATACTTTGCACTCGCTTTTAAAATTAAAATAAAACAGAAAAAATAGCCCTGTTTTCAGTAAGTTGACCCAATGTATTTAAAATCTATTTCTCTATTTAACTATAAAAATTTCTCGGAAGCTTCTTTCGAAATGGATCACAAAATCAATTGTTTTGTAGGGAAAAACGGTGTGGGAAAAACAAATGTTTTAGATGCCATCTATCAATTGTCGTATGGAAAAAGCTATTTCAATCCATTAGCCGTTCAAAATATTAAACACGATGAAGATTTTTTTGTCATAGATGGAGCCTTTGAAATCAAAGAACGCACAGAGCAAATCGTTTGTAGTTTGAAAAGAAATCAAAAGAAAATTTTAAAACGAAATGGTAAATTGTACGAAAAATTTTCTGATCATATCGGACTCATTCCACTGGTAATCATCTCTCCAGCCGATCGTGATTTGATTGTGGAAGGAAGTGAAACTCGCCGTAAGTTTATGGACACCGTCATTTCACAGTCTGACTCATCCTATTTGCAACATTTAATTCAATATCAAAAAACGCTTCAACAACGTAATGCATTATTAAAATATTTTGCATTAAACCATGTGTTCGAAAACGAAACCTTATCCATATACAATGAACAACTGCATCGTTTAGGGCATGCCATTTTCGAAAAACGAACTCAGTTTTTAGTTGAGTTCATACCTATATTCAACCATCACCATCAAGCGATTACTGGTGCTGAAGAAACCGTACAATTGGTTTATGAGAGTCAATTGCATGAAAAAGAACTTCAACAATTATTAGAAGAAAACATTTCTAAAGATCGTCTGTTAAACTATACTTCAGTTGGAATTCATAAAGATGATTTGTCTTTTGAAATAGATCATTATCCCATTAAAAAATTTGGTTCACAAGGGCAGCAAAAAACGTTTTTGATTGCTTTAAAACTCGCACAATTCGAATTTATCAAAAAACAATGCGGTGAAAAACCGATTCTTTTGTTTGATGATATCTTCGACAAACTGGATGAATTCCGTGTAAGCAAAATAGTAGCGATGGTAAATAATGATGAATTCGGTCAGCTTTTTATCTCAGACACGCATCCGGATAGAACAGAAAAAATTTTGAAAACAACACATCAAAGCTATAAAATATTCCACCTTTAATTTAAAAGCGTATTTGTTTTTTAGGAACTATTAATTAACTAATTTTGCCCATATTAAAAATAAATAATGAGAATAAAATACCACCTTCTCGTACTTCTCAGTTTTATACTAGTTTCCTGCAACGGACAAATTAATGATGCCTATGAAAATAGTAGTGCGCAAGTTTTTGCTGAAAAAATAAAAACAACTCCAAACCCTCAAATTATCGATGTTCGTTCGCCTGAGGAATATGCAAGTCAACATCTTGATAAGGCAAAAAACATCAATTGGAATGGAGCTGATTTTGAAACAAAAGTAGCATTACTCGATAAAAAACAACCCATTTTTGTCTATTGTATGGTGGGTGGCAGAAGCAAAAAAGCTTCGGACAAATTGGTTGCAATGGGTTTTAGTAAAGTCTATGATTTACAGGGCGGTATCATGAAATGGAATGCGGCAGGACTTTCAAAACCAAGTGATAAAATCATCGGAATGTGTTCCCAAGAATATGGAGATTTATTAAAATCCAAACCAAAAATCATGATTAATTTTTATGCTGATTGGTGTGAACCATGCAAAAAAATGAAACCCTATATTTTGCAAATGCAAACTGATTTAAAAGATAAAATTACCTTAATTCGATTGAACGCGGATGAGAATAAAACACTTATTTCAGATTTAAAAATTGATGAACTCCCTGCTATTTTAATGTATGAAAATGCTGAATTAAAATGGAAACACCTCGGATTCATCAGCGAAGAAGATTTAAAAAAACAACTACAATAATTCGAAATGCTTTCTAAAGAAACCCTGTTTTTCCTTGAAGATTTAAAAGCGAATAACAACCGAGATTGGTTTTTAGCGAATAAAAAAAGATACGAATCTTATAAAAAAGAGTATCATCAAC
>JAYVZG010000051.1:0-10225 GCA_043783565.1 Flavobacterium sp.
TGTACATGTCGACTTGATTTGCTTTGGAGATAACAACGGTGTTCTTGGCATTACCATTACTCAGGAATCAGTACCGCCTTATGATTTTCAGTTAATTAATTCTAGCGGTAATGTTGTGATTACGATATTAAATGACACTGGTCTTAATCAAGTTTTTACAGGTTTAGTGGCGGACACCTATAGTGTAAAAATTATAGATGCTAACGGAGGAGTGAAAATATTAAACGGAATTATCATTACACAACCGAATGATATTGTGATTACGGCTGCAACGACGCCGATTACTTGTTATGGCGCTAACAACGCTTCAATAACATTGACGGTTAGTGGTGGTACAGGGCCTTATACCGCACAGTGGGATAATTTTGCAACTGGATTTTTTCAAGATAATTTGTCGGCAGCTACTTATACTATTTTGGTTACGGACAGTAATAATTGTACTAAATCAATTTCAGTTGTTATCCCTGAGGCTTTATTATTTACTGTAAATCCTATCGTGAAGAATGTATCATGTTTTGGTGCCAATGATGGAAGTATTAATTTGAATTTTGTTGGAGGAATTCCAGCAATAACGTTAGCATGGAGTGATGGCAGTACGTCTGGAACCACTAGAAATAATTTAGGACCCGGAACGTATTCGGTTACCATTATTGATGGAACGCCGTGTACTATTGCCAGAACATTTACCATCGTTGAGCCGCAGCCTATGGTGGTCGGAGCTAATTTGACAGATGCCCTTGATTGTAATGATGCTAATAGTGGTGGAATTAATCTTCTTGTTTCCGGAGGAACCCCACCTTTTACTTATACTTGGTCGAATGGTGCTACTACCGAAGATTTGAGTGCTATTACGGGAGGTAATTATTTTGTTACGGTAACGGATGCGAACGGTTGCACTCAAACAGGGCAATATGTCATTAGTCGCCCAGCACCTATCGTTATAGCTATTACCACTAATACAAATTTTAATTGTGATACCCGTTATGTATATCAAGATTTTACGGCGCAAGCCTCTGGAGGAATACCACCATACCAATTGCAATGGTCTAGCGGTACGATTAGTGGCATGAATAATGAAATTATGCATAGTGATGTTAATGGTGCTGTTTTGTTAACGGTTACCGATAGCTACGGTTGTGTAGCGACAAATGTTGTAACAGTAGCAACTCCTGCTTTAGGTTATAGTTCTTTTGATACCACTTCTATTGGTTATACCACTTATGGCATTTATTCTATTGGGGATCCAATTCAATTTCAAAGTAATGTTACTGGCGATTACGTATCTATTTCGTGGGATTTTGGTGATGGCACTTTTTCGACCGAGCTGAATCCGGAACATACGTACAATATTGCTAAAGATTATATCATCAAACAAACCGTTACCTATCCTTTTGGATGTATTTATGTACAGACCATTAGCTTGATTGTGGAGAAAGGGTATGTATTGGTTGTTCCAACCGCGTTTACCCCAAATAGTGATGGGTTGAATGATACTTTTAGACCTGTTACCAAAGCCTTAAAAAATGTACAATTGGATATTTATGACACTTGGGGCTCGCTTATTTATTCTGAAAAAGGCGATGTTTTGACAGGATGGGATGCAACAATAGGCGGAAGAAATGCAGAGAACGGCAATTATTATTCTAAGGTGAGTGCAGAAACCTTTTATGGTACCATCGTTAATTCTAATCAAACCTTCGTATTAATTAAATAAGCCCCCTTTTGAAATGAATTTACGACAGTTTATATTTTTTCTTTTGCTACTTTCTTTTTCGGAGGTGCAAGCACAAGACCCTATTTTTACGCAATATATGTTTGTTCCGGAGACGATTAATCCAGCTTTTACTGGTATTGCCAATGCTTGGAACGCGGGTATTATCAATCGACGGCAATGGCCAGATGGCAACCGTCGTATCGATACTCGCTTTGGCTATGTCAACAACATGGTTACGGATCAGCTCGCTATTGGAGGAACAATTTTAAATCATCATGAAGTGTTTACGGATTATAATTACTATCAGTTGAATGGAGCTGTTTCGTATCGGGTAGAATTGGATGAAGAATGGCGCTTGCGTTTGGGAGTTGAAGGGGGCTATGGCCGTAAGAATTTTAATTTTGGAGGTTTGTTACTGGAGGATCAAATTGACATCAATGATGGCTCTATAAGCAGTGGGAGTATAGACCCAGGAATTTTGCATAGCGGTAATAAAATTGATTTTTGGGATATTTCAGTAGGTGTAGTCGTAGATAAAGAAAATGCTTGGTTTGGTGCCGCTTTGAAACACATTAATCGTCCTGACATCTCTTTTACAGAAAATGGCAATGTGCCTTTGGATATGTTTTTGACTGTTCATGGTGGTTATTATCTAGTCTTGGATAAATCACCGTTGCATTTCTTACCTGATGATTCGGATGTTTTGTTTACTTTTAACTATATGAGACAATCTCAATATAATAGATTGGATATTGGAGGGATTATGGAGTTACCGATGTTTTCGTTTGGAGTAATGGCAGTCACAAATCCTGAGGGTAAGAGTACCAACAGCCATTTTATTACTTCAGTTAACCCGATTATTTCAATGAAATTAGGTGCTTTTACTTTTGGTTATTCCTATGACCTTAACATTTCAAAAATAGGGAATACGCAAGGTGTGCATGAGCTTTCATTGACTTGGCAATCGAACCATACTTGCAATCGCTGTGATAATTATAAAATTAGATTGAAAAGAAATGGAGAGAATGGTTATACACACTAAGCTTTTTCATAACACAATTTTAAGTCATTTTTTGTCTTAAAAATTGCGTTAGATTCTTGAGTCTGCTTACTAAATCCTGTTAACGTTCCGGTGCTATCCATATTAATTTCTACAATCAATCATAATTGTTCCAGCCTGACAGATATAAACATCGTTAACCTTTGTATTACCTTGATAATGGTCTTTCAAATCCTGTTTTAGATCTTCGTATTCTCCATTTTCGGCGACTTTTTGAATTTTAACGTTTATCAATCTTCCAATGGGAGTGATAGTATACAATCCGTCACTTGTTGTCTTTGTATGTTCTGATCCTCCCAACATTCCATAACTTTCATAAGTTGTTTGCAATGATTCTACAAAAGAATCAGTCTCTTTAAATAGTTCACTTTTACTAGGAGAACATCCAAACATTAAGAATAAACAAATGGATACAAATAAGATTTTATTTTTCATGATTTCACTTTTTAAATTTTAGAAATTTACAATGATAAAATTCTATATCAATACGGTTTTCCGTAACAATTAAGATTATAGTTCTGTGTATTCTTTTGAAAATTGCTTACAACTTAGGTGTAAATCCGTAATAATTAATTGTACGGATTATAGATTTTAAAACTTCCTTTCAATGTTTTATTACGTGAGTTGCTATTATGTGCTTCGTAATCGGTCGCAAGGGTTTCCCACTTATAGGATGTAATCCTGGACCATTAAAATATTGACACTTTCCATCTTGTTTAATATACCATACAATTGGTTGATCGTTTTTAAAAAAAGTCGTTGTATCACACACCTCAATTTTTTTAAAATCCAACAAATCTTCATTCTTATCAAAGATTGGATTAACATCTGCAAAACCGATTTTGTTTCCCTCACAAACAACTTCTTCATAATGATCATCATTCCACTGCATGCATTCCTTTGCAGGGAACATTTCTTTTTTTACTACATAACTTCCCAAAAGTAATCCCACAAACCCAGCTGCTATGGCTATTGATTTTCCTTTAGATTTCTTATTAGTTAATACATCGTATTGCGGATTAGAAGTTCTAACTAAATTTTCTTCTTTTTCTTTTGGTTCATTGCCGAACCTTTTTATCTCAGCATTTCCTTGATGCAAAAACTTACTGTAAGGACGCAATTCAAAACCAACCAAAATTGCCAGGAAATCAGCCGCATTATAATCTGATAATTCAGTTTCATTTTTAAGGAATGTGGCTAATGGCTTTAACTTATCAGTTTCATTTTTTATTTTTTGAATACTATTGGCTTCAAATTCAAATCCTAAGAAACTTTGAAAAATCTGTTTATCATTTTGATTTTCCTTAAACAAAATAATCCCTAAATCTCTCAACCGCGCCGGTGTCGGCTGCACTAAAAAATTAGCATAGATACCTAATTTCTGAGTAGCATATTGTGCTTTTAAGGCTTCTTTATAGCTAGAAAATGTGTCCTTCATTTCAGAATTTTTAAGCATTTAATGGAATCTTTCGGAATTATCGGAATCCACGGAATTCCGATAGTGTAGCTGTAAATCGTTGCCATTTCTTTGCTTCAGAAATAGTTCTCGTTTTGACTTGCAACCAAAACAAATGTACAAAACTACTTCTGAAAAAGTGATGCTGAACAGTACTGAATTTTTATTCGGGAAGTATAATTAAACGCTACTGTCTCAGCACACTTCACTTCCCAAAAGCGCGGATATCGTATTCGCTTTTATTAATGGTTTGGCCTTCAACAAAATTCGATGTCAACAATCGAACAGCTGAACCTATGTCAAATTTTAACACTTAAAATCATGAAAAAATCAATCTTTTTATCCTTATTTGTATTGGCGCTTACATTTTTTTCTTGTACAGCCGATAGTTTACCACAAGTTTCAACAACCAATAATGCCACAGCTGGTGATATTGGAGGGCAAAATGGACAGATTCCTGTGAATCCACCTAAGCCATAATTCAACTAGATGATTAGATTATTCTCTAATCGAATTTATTTCTTTAATTTCGGGGAATGGTAATTAAAAAGTTACATTTCCCGATTTTTATTTTATTTGTTTTATCAGTTCAATCTTGTAATAATTTTTCACAAAATGAGCATCAGATTAATGATGAAAATTATTACAGCAACATAATTAAAACTACTGAAAAATTTAATCAAAAAGAGAATTTAGATAGTGCCTTTTATTATTTTAATAAAGCTAAAATTAGCTGTGATTCAGATAACGATAATGAAAAAATTATTTATTCTCTGATTCGAATGGCTAACATTCAACAAATTCATGGTGATTTTTCAGGAAGTGAAGCTAGTGCTACCGAAGCTTTAGATTATTTTGATGAAACCGTTGATCCAAACTACAGGACTGCTATTTATAACATCCTCGGAATTGCTTTTGAAGAACAATTGGATTATGATAGAGCTATTTATTATTATAAACAAACATTAAAATTTACTATAGATAGATTGCAACTTGCTATTATAAAAAACAATATAGCAGTGGTGTATATCGATAAAAAAGAGTACAACAAAGCAATACAAATACTCAGTCCATTGCAACAAATCAACGAAGTGTTGCTACATCCAGAAACACAAGCCAGAATATTGGATAATTTAGGTTATTGCTACTTTAAATTTGAAAATCCAAAGAGCATCATTCTTCTTCAACAATCGATGTTGTTGCGAAAAAAAATAGAAGATAATTTCGGAGTAATTGCTAGTTATTATCATTTATCTGATTATTATCAATATAAAGATTCCAATTTGGCGAAACAATTTGCATTGATGGCTTATCAGATTGCAACAAAAATAAACAGTGCAGATGACAGATTAAAATCATTAGGCTTGTTGATTAAAAATACCTCTCCCGAAGAATCAAAAAAATATTCATTAATCCATATTCAACTTAATGATAGTATCAACAACGTAAAACAAACAGCAAAGAATCAATTTGCAAAAATTAAATACGATTCAAAAAAAGATAGAACGGAAAACTTAAAATTGAAATCCCAAAAGGAAAAGTTGCTAATCGCCTTAGTGATTTTTTTAATTGTTGTCATTTTTACTTTTTTATTGATTCGATCTAAAAACAAAAGACAACAACTGATTTCCGCTTATGAAGCTGAAACTAAAATTGCCAAAAAACTACATGATGAATTAGCCAATACTATTTTTCATTCGATGACTTTTGCAGAAACACAAGACTTGAAAATTCCAGAAAAACGAGAAATGCTCTTAGACGAATTGGATAAAATTTACCATCAAGTTAGAAATATTTCTAAAGAAAATAGCCCAATCGATACTGGAGAAAAGTTTTTCGAGAATTTAATTGAAATGCTTTCTGATTTTAATAGTAATAGCGTCAAGGTAATTATCAACAACAATTTTATTGATTGGAAAAACATTCAGCTAGAAAAAAAGATTGCGGTTCATAGAATTCTGCTTGAATTGATGGTTAATATGAAAAAACACAGTCAATGTAGCCTTGCTATGATTGGTTTTGAAACTATTGGCAATATCATTCAAATCACTTATTCAGATAATGGAATTGGTGACAGTAATCAATCATTTTTAACTAAAGGTCTTCAAAATGCGGAAAACCGTATTCAAGCAATCAATGGAACAATTAATTTTGAGACCAATACCACTAGTGGTTTTAAAGTAAAAATTTCGTTTCCAAAATAATTGAAAGAATCTATGTTTAAAAAAGTACTCATTGCCGAA
Organism: Flavobacterium sp.; assembly: GCA_043783565.1. Classification (GTDB taxonomy): domain Bacteria; phylum Bacteroidota; class Bacteroidia; order Flavobacteriales; family Flavobacteriaceae; genus Flavobacterium. The sequence continues at coordinate 6,474 of JAYVZG010000051.1, forward strand.
GATTTTGACAGCATTAATATTGCTGTTATTCAAGCTTTAGAAGAACTTAAGATTGTTGAGATTCATCATGCTAAGTATTGTGATGAAGCGTTGTTGAAAATCAAGAAAGCTATTTTAGATTGTGCTCCTTTTGATTTACTTATAAGTGATTTATCGTTTAAAAAAGATCATCGCATAGAAAAAGTAAATTCAGGTGAGGAATTAATTGTTGATGTCAGAGCATTGCAACCAGATATAAATGTTATTGTATACTCGGTAGAAGAAAAATCATATCGCATCAAGTCTCTTTTTGAAAATCTTAAAATTAATGGTTTTGTAAACAAAGGCAGAAATAGTATCGAACAATTAAAAACAGCAATGCATGTTGTTGCTAATGAAAATAAAGAATATCTATCGCCTGAATTATCATACATTCTTCAGGATAAAACAATTCATGAAATTGATAAATATGATGTAAAAATCATTCAATTGCTTTCTAAAGGAATGCAACAGGATGAAATTGAAATTGAATTTAAAGCATTAGGTGTTTCCCCTAATAGCAAAAGTGCTATTGAAAAAAGAATTAGTAAGCTCAAAGATTATTTCAAAGCAAATAATAATGTACACCTTATTGCTATTGCCAAAGACTTAGGCATTACTTAAACCATTCTAAAATTTTATTGAAAATAATTCCTCTTTACGGTTTTCCGTAAGGATGGGGTTTTTATTGGGTTTAAGTTTGGGGATAATTTTAAACACTTTATTATGTCAAAACAACCTATTGGTACAAGAAGAAAAACTGGAGAAAAATGTCCAGAGTCAGGAATATGGAAAGCATTAAGTACTCCATCTACAACAATCCCTTTGTCTGAAGGAGAAACATTTCCTCCTTATAACAAGGAAGCCGTTACATGGGAATTAATCTCATATGCCTAAAAACAAATTAAGTTTCCAATGTTCTCTGTAGCATTGGAAACTTTTTATTATTAAACCAATTAAAACTATAAAAATGAAAAAGTACTATGTAAATAATCACGTACAACCAAATGGCGATCATGAAGTGCATAATCAAGATTGTAAATATTTACCAAATATTGTGAGCAAAAAATATTTGGGTGAATTTTCGAATTGTAAGGATGCCGTAATTGAAGCTAAGAAGACTTATTCTAAATCTGACGGATGTTATCATTGTTCAAACGAATGTCATAAAAGCTAATTTTATGGGCTTCCGTTTTCAAAAAAGAATCAACCTCGGTAAAGGTTTCGGATTCAATATCAGTAAGTCGGGAATTTCTCCAAGCTTAAGGACAAAGTCAGGAAGTATTAGCAGTAAAGGGTTTTCTGTAAGAACAGGAATTCCTGGTGTTTCTTATAGAAAATCTTATAAATCTAGCGGCTGTTTACTAACATTCTTACTATACATCAGTTTAAGTGCAATCCTATATCAAATCATATAATAAACCAATACAGAATATGGAAACAAACAACACTTTGACCATTCAACTAAAAAGTCATTTTCTTAGATTATATCAAATGGCTTTGACGGATGACACTTTTAATGTTTTAGAGCTTCAGATGCTTTATCATCTTGCCGATGACAGAGGAATTCCAAAGGAAGAATTAGATCGGTTATTTTTAAATCCTGTTGATCATCAGTCAACAATTCCAGATGATTTAAACATTAGAATTGAATATTTGTATGATTTAACCCGAATCATTTGGGCAGATCAAAAAATTACAGACGATGAAATGGTTACTCTAAGAAAGTATTGCAAAAAGTTTGGATTTCTAGATGAAAACATAGAAGATTTAGCTCATTACCTTATTGATTGTGTGCAAAAAGGAATCCAAAAAGAGGAGATTATTAATCTATTAAATGCTTAGTCTATGAAATCACTTCAACAATTATTCAGCTTAAAAAAAGTTGATGAACCGGAACAAAATACAACTCCAGAAATAGAAGACGATAGAGAACAGATAAGAATCACCTATTATCAAAGTGGCTTTGCGGCCTCCGTAAAAGCGACTGGAAAGCCAATCGTTTTAAAAGCTTGTTTGCAGAATCTATACAACAGTTTTGAAGACCAATGTCGTAAGCAAAAATTAGAACAAGAACGATTAAAACAACCTTATAAGGAGGAGCAAGAAAAAAGTAGAACAGAACTTCGGAAATCTGAAACTGCCATAGGTATTTACGAAAAGAAAGAGCAGGAAATAACCGAAAACATAGATCAAACAAAACGAGATATTGTTGAAGTCAAACACAATCCCGATAAATTTATTGAGCACGGGAAAGGATTAAAAGCACAATTCAATGTTGGGTTAATGGTTTTGTTGCCAATAACTCTTTATCTTTTGGTTTTTTACGTTTCAGCTTCTTATTCCGCATTCTTCAAAGAATTTTCCGATGATAGTTTATCCGCCGCTATTTTTGATGCCAATGCCTTGACAAATTCTTTCAACGCAAGTTGGTTAGAAGGGGTTTTGGTAATCACAATTCCTTTTGTATTCATGGGCTTAGGCTACGTGATTCACATGTTGCAAAAAGGGAAAGGAATCAAGAACATTCTTAGAATAATCTCTTTGTTTATTACCACTTTTTTGTTTGATGGACTGCTAGCCTATCAAATTGAAAGGAAAATCTATGAATTTAATAAAACACCTGATTCATCGCCATATAATTTGAATATTGCTTTAGAACAATCCGAATTCTGGATGATTATTTTTGCAGGTTTTGTAGTATATATTATTTGGGGGCTGGTTTTCGATTTTGTCATGAAAGAATACGAAAATTTAGATAAAATAAGAGTGTTCATTCGTGCAAAAAAAGAAGAGTTAATCAATCTTGAAAAACAAAAAAAGGAAAATGATGATAAAATCAATGACTTTAAGCAACAGAGTATTTCGATTAACGGAACAATTATGTTGTTGCAAAATAAAATTGATGGCTTTGTATTTCCTGTAAAAGAATATTTGCATTACCATCATCAGTATAAAGAAGGTTGGTATCAAGCTATTAATACTGAAATTGCTTTACCTCACAAAGAGAAAACGGAGCTTCTTGAAAGCTGTGAAATTCATACAACTGAGCATTTAAAGGAATTGAATTTAGTAGATCCTGACTTCCAACATTTGGTGTATTCTAAAAATTAAAAGCGATGAAAAAAATCACTAAATCAATACTGATAAGCATCGCTATTTTATTGCTTTTTTCTTGTAAAAATGATGAAGTTGAGAAAACAATTTCACCAATAAAAGACACTTCAGAAAATCTAAACATTAGTATCCTTTTGGATCTTTCCGATAGAATTAGCCCAGAGAAATATCCAAACAAATCAATGGAGTTTTACCTTCGAGATGTTGGCTATATTAATTCTGTTTCTGATGCATTTACCGACCACGTGAGAACTAAAAAAGTTCGAAAAGTAAATGACAAAATGCAATTATTTTTTGATCCTGCGCCTTTTAATCCTGAAATTAATGCTCTGTCAAAAGAACTCAGAATTATTGTTGACAAAAATAATGTTTCGAAAGAATTTATTAATGGCATTAAGGAAACTTATACTTCAGATCCTTTGAAAATATACCAATTAGCAATTAAAGACAATTATTATGTTGGTTCTGATACCTGGAAGTTTTTTCAAAATAAAGTAAATGATTATTGCATTGATAGTGATTATAGAAACATCTTAATTGTTCTCACAGATGGATATATTTATTATAAAGATTCTAAAATCAAAGAAAACAACGCAACAACTTACCTTACTCCAGAA
>JAYVZG010000052.1:0-71154 GCA_043783565.1 Flavobacterium sp.
GAACCTAAGTTTTTTTCTAATTTTGCACGAAGACGATCTACCTGAAGACGTTCTTTTTTTGACAAAGTCATAAAAGTTCCGTCTTTTTTCATTTTGTCAATCGTTGACATTTTTTTAACTGCTTTACGAATTGTAACGAAGTTAGTCAACATTCCACCAGGCCATCTTTCAGTAATGTATGGCATGTTGGCAGCTTTTGCTTTTTCAGCAACGATATCTTTTGCTTGTTTTTTGGTAGCAACGAATAATATTTTTCTACCTGATGCAGCAATTTTTTTCAAAGCTTCATTCGCTTCTTCAATTTTTGCAGCGGTTTTATATAGATTGATAATGTGAATTCCATTACGTTCCATATAAATGTAAGGAGCCATATTTGGATCCCACTTTCTAGTCATGTGTCCGAAGTGAACACCTGCTTCTAGTAATTCTTTTACGTCTACTTTATTTGACATTTTCTTTTTTAGTTTACGTTCTGTTGATTAGCAATGTGTTTTTTTAAGGTTTTGAGTTTAGAATGGTTATGAGTTTAGTTTACTAAACTTTTCAACTTCTAAACTTCTAAACTTTTAAACCCATTTAGATGCTAAACTAATTCTCGTCTTGACGAGCAACAACAACTTTGTTATTAATTTTAATTTTAATCTAATGTCTTGTCCATATCGAACAAGACAGGTACTATTAACGTTTAGAGAATTGGAATCTCTTACGAGCTTTCTTCTGACCGAATTTTTTACGTTCAACCATTCTTGGGTCTCTTGTCAATAAACCTTCTGGTTTCAAGATAGCTCTGTTTCCTTCGCCAACTTCACACATTACTCTTGCCAAAGCCATACGTACGGCTTCTGCTTGACCTGTTGAACCACCTCCGTATACATTTACTTTTACGTCATAGTTAGTTACGTTTTCTGTCATAGACATTGGTTGTAACACTTTGTACTGTAAAGTAGCTGTTGGGAAATACGTTGCAAATGGTTTTTTGTTTACAGTAATTGCTCCTGTTCCTTCAGAAACATACACACGTGCCACTGCACATTTTCTTCTACCGATTTTGTGAATTACTCCCATTACTTAAGATCGTTAAGGTTAACTGTTTTTGGTTTTTGAGCGCCTTGTTTGTGCTCTGAACCAACAACAACATTTAAATTTCTGAAAAGTTCTGCTCCTAATTTATTTTTAGGTAACATTCCTTTTACCGCTTTTTCTACTAATAATGCAGGGTTTTTTGATTGCAATACTTTAGCAGTTAAAGTTCTTTGTCCTCCTGGATATCCTGTATGACGTACGTAAGTTTTGTCATCCATTTTAGTACCCGTAAGGTTAATTTTTTCTGAGTTGATAACAATTACGTTATCTCCACAGTCCACGTGTGGTGTATAACTTGGCTTGTACTTACCTCTCAAAATCATTGCGACTTTTGAAGCAAGACGACCTAAGTTATGCCCATCAGCATCTACAACAATCCACTCTTTGGTAACAGTGGCTTTGCTTGCAGACATTGTCTTGTAGCTTAATGCGTCCATAATATTTTTTTAATTAAACATTCCATCCCCAATAAAGGGGTTGCAAAAGTACATTATTTTATTTTAAATACAAATACCTTTTAATCATTATTTTAAGGTTTTTTCACAAGGGTTTATTTTTTTGAAAATGAAGTAGATAGTTCCTAATATATGGCCTTTACTAGCCCCGATAGAAGCCGATATCCTCGCAACGCAGTGAAGAGATAAAGGCGAATAGCGGGAAACAGCTCCTAATAAAATGAAATAGTTTGAATTGTTTTCCTATTTTTACGTTTCAAAATACTTAGTATGAAATCGAAAGCCACCTTAAAACAAATTGCAAAAGAACTTCAAGTTTCTGTTTCTACCGTTTCTAAAGCATTAAATGATAGCCCAGAAATTAGCGAGCAGACAAAAACTAAAATTCAAGAATACGCTAAATTGAAGAACTACAAACCTAATGTGATTGGATTGAATCTTAAAAACAGAAAAACAAAAACGATTGGCGTCATTCTACCGAATATACTCAACCCATTTTTCGCCAAAGTATTTACTGGAATAGAAAAAATAGCAGAAGAAAAGGGCTATAACGTGATTACGTGTATCTCGAATGAATCTTTAGAAAAAGAAATTAGTACGCTTGAGGTTTTAAGTAATGGTACAATAGATGGCTTTATTTTATCAGTTTCTGAAGAAGCACAAAAGCTCCACGAATACAATCATTTTAAAGAAATCATCAACGAAGGAACTCCGATTGTTATGTTTGATCGAATTTCAGAAGAAGTTTCCTGCGATAAAGTAATAGTTGATGATTTCGATTCTGCCTATAATGCCACGCAACATTTAATTCATACTAAATGTAAAAACATAGCCTTGTTCTCTACAATTGATAATTTAAGTGTAGGAAAACTGAGAGCTCAGGGCTTTTTTAAAGCTATTCAAGACAATAAAATTGAAATCAATCAAAATCTAATTGTACTTACCGATTCTGAAACAGATTTTGATACTAGCGCTAGAGCTTTGTTTGATGATCATAAAATAGACGGTGTTTTTGCTTTAGATGAGCATGCTTCTGTGGCGGCTATTAAAATGGGATTAAAAAGCGGATATAAAATCCCAGAGGAACTTTCTATAATTGGTTTTGCGGATGGAGTTTGGTCTAGAAGGTTAACGCCGAGTTTGTCTACGATTAGCCAACATGGCCCTGAAATCGGAGAAGCGGCCGCTAATTTACTCATCAAAAGGTTAGAAAATAAAGAAGAAGAAGAACCTGATTTTCAAACGACAGTAATTAAAACGGAATTGAGACAAAGAGAATCTACGAGGAAATTGTAAATCATGAAAGAAAACGCCGTTATAAATTCAGAAGATTTTTTGAAAGAGATTTCAGTTTTAAAAACTTCTTCAATTGTATCATGGAAAAAAAGGAATCATAAGTATAATTTTAATGCTTTACCAAAAACCGCTATTCTCACTTTGAGTAAACATGTTTTAGATAGAAAAACCCGACTGTTATCAAAAAAAACAAAAGGATTAATCGGACAAAATTTCATACTTAATAAAAATACAGTTTTTTGTTCTGAATTTGGAAACGGTTCACCAGCAATTGTAGGGCTTTTGGAAGAACTTCGTGAACTTGGTGTTGAAAATTTTATATTTGTTGGATTGGCAGGTTTGATTGATTTAAGAGAAAAAGAAGAGGTTTTTTTGGTAAACAATAGTTTCTCAACAGTCGGTTCTACTAGTTTTTATTCACTTAAAGATAGCTTTAAGCCCATAGATAATTTATGGTTTAATATAATAAAATCAAATTTAAATTTACCTGAAACAATATCTTGGAGTACTGATGCGCCATTCAGAGAAACTAAATCTTTATTGCAGTATTTTATTGAAAAAAAGGCAACTCATGTCGATATGGAATGTGCTGCAATTTATGCCTTTGCAGAATTTTACAATTTAAATTCGTTATGCATTATTATATCAGCAGATGACTTGTCAAGTTATAATTGGATTCCACCAAAAGAGATTAAGGCAATTAATTTTCAACTAAAGCAAATAGTAAAAAAGCTAATTAAAACCACAAATGTTTGAAAGTAACCAACCATTAGTTTCTATAATAATTCCGTTTTATAATGAACGAAAATCATTAACGAGATGTTTACAATCGGTTAAAAATCAAACGTATAAAAACCTTGAAGTTGTTTTAATTAATGATGGTTCTAACGATAATTCATTAGAAATTGCTGAGAATTTCAGAAATGATTTTGGTTTATATAAAATCATTACGATTGAAAACTCAGGACAAGCTGAAGCCAAAAATAGAGGGTTGCAAGTTTGCACAGGTGATTTTGTTACATTTTTAGATGCTGATGATGAGTTGGAGGCTGAAATGATTGCCGTTTGTTTGAAAAAAATACTCGAAACCAATTCGGATTTAGTGATTTGTAAGTTCACTATTTTTAATGAAAATGGGAATTCTGAAATGATTTCAGGTTGGAAATCCAGAAATCAAGAAATCACCAAAACCAAGGATTTATATACAGAAATGTTTAATTACGGAATTTCAGAAACGGTTTGGGCAAAGTTTTTTAAAGCAAGTTTTGCCAAGCAAATTGTTTTCGATAAAGGATTGTGGTTTGACGACAGACCTTTTTTGTTTGAATATTTATTTATTGCCAATAAGGTTTCGTTTGAAGAAAAATCACTTTTAAAAATTCATAAAAGAAATACATCAATAACAAGAAGAACCATTGAGCCCAAAAGAATTAAAGATTGGCATAGAGTATTTGAATTAGAATTGGAAATTGCTACAAAATACAATTCGGATAAAGTATTGAAAGAAAAAATCACCAAACATTATTTAAGTGTTTTAATGGATAATTATTTGATTCAAATTATAGAAAAAAAACAAATTATTAATTTAAAACTTGTTCAAGAAACGTATTTAAATCAATTAAAAGATTTTAGCAAAATAATTAAATCTAAGAAAATAACATTGAAGAATAAAGAGGTTCTGATTTTAAAACTACTTCATTTTCCTGATTTTTTTGGATGGACTTTTTCGAATTGGCTTTTTCGAATTATGAAGAAAAAGAGAATTCATGGTATCCAACAACTTAAATAAAGATTCTACTTATAGAAGGAATCATAAATAACTGTAATAGTATCTTCCATTTTAAATTTTTCAATTCTTTCAAAAGAATTAGGTTTATTAATAATGGATTTTATTTTTTCAACCAAAATTGCCTTTTCTTCACTATAAAAAAAAGTTTCCAATTCTTCGGTATCTTCCATTGGAATTGTACTCACAACATGACATCCCGAATATAAAGCCTCTTGTAACACGGCGCCACCACCTTCAAAAGCGGAAGTGTGTAAAAACACAATGCTGTTGTTCATATATTCCAATGCTTCTTTGTGCGAAACACTTCCAGTCAATTTTATATTTTTTGATAAATTTAAGGTTGCAATTTTACTTTCTAAATTTATCATTTCACCACTATCATCACCACAAATTATTGCATTTATTTTTTCGAAATCTATTTTTAAATCATCAATAATGTCAATAAACAAAGAATAATTTTTCAAAAAACTAAGATTTCCAACTCCCAGAATAGTAATTGGTCTTTCCTTTTGATTAAGTTTAGGAAATCTATTGCGGTCAATCGATACATTTGCGATGGTTTTAACATCGAGATTAAAATTTTCTTTAAAATTAATTTTCTGGTGTTCTGACAACATTATTAGTTCATTTTCGGGCAATTTTAATAATTTAATGTATTTATTCTCTTTTTTAACATCTTGACCCAACATCCAAACTTGGAGTTTTATTTTGAATAATCTACTCAATACTTTTCCAATTAAAGCACATTCACGATACCAAAAACAAAGTATTCCATCATACTTATTTTTTTTATGGAGTTGTATTCCTTTAATGATAGCAATGATAAAATAGGGTACAATTCTAAAAGATTTTTTATAACCACTTCCAATAGGATGAATTGTTAATTTACCAAAACTGTATTTTTTACTTTGTGGAAACATAAGTGGCATGACATCAACTTTTACATCTGTTGTTTCTGCAAACTTTTGAGAGAAATGAGTAATAAATGGCACAACTATATCTTCCGATTCGTCAATAGGAAACATTGGCGGTATAAAGAGTAGTCTTTTTGTCATTTAATTTTTGATTTTATATACGGCATCAAAATAGATGTCAACATCAGGATTGTGAGATACACAAATTATGGTTAACTTTTGTAGAGCAATTAATTCTTTCAAAAACTTAAAAATTTTGTTTTCGAGTTCTTTATCTTGTTGATTCGTTGTTTCATCAAGAATCAATAAACTAGGCTTGGTGTATAAAGCTCTAACAAGTGCTAATCGCTGTTTTTGTCCACCAGAAAAGCGTAAACTTTCGTGTGTGATTTCAGTTTGGTATTGATTGGGCAACTTTTTTATAATCTCATCCAACTCTAACGTTTCACATAAATAATAAATATAATCGTAATTTATTGCAGCTGGATGTTGTCCCATAACAATATTGTCTATAATGGTTCCATTAAACAGAAAAGGTTGTTGCGGCACATAGTTAGCAAAAGAAAGGAAATTGGTGTTTTCAATATTGAAATCATCAATAAAAACAGCTCCTTTATTGGGTTTTAATATTCCAAGTATCAAGTAAAGCAATGTTGTTTTTCCAACACCCGAATCGCCTTTTATTCCTAAGAAAGTTCCTTTTGATATAGTTAAATTCACACTATTCAAAATAGTGTTTTCATCATAACTAAAACAGATATTTTCTAGTTTGATGCTAGAATCAAAAATGTCATTTTTTACTTCTTGAAAATTTAAATTTTTATTCTTGGAAAGAATATCAACGGAATATCGATACGATTTAAGTAAAGTCAATGCATTCAAAATTCTGCTAATAGAAGGAATCAATCGTAAACTAGAAGCACCAAGTATTGAAACAAGAACAATGGTGTTTTGTTTTTCAAAATTAAACAATGCAAATCCAACGACACTTACAATTAAAACGATTTCAAGATACTTTGCATAGTTTGAATTATAGGATACTAATTTTCCGGTAACATTATTTAATATTTTTTTTTCTTTTTTAAACTTTTCAAGAAAGAATGTGTAGTTGCCAGAATTTTTAATTTCTAGATACCCATCTATTAAATTGAGTAATGCGGCATTTGATTTTGTTTGTGTTTTTTGATAAATAGAATTAATAATTATCATTTGTTTTTGCTTGGTAAAATAAATAAACAATGCAAAACCAGATAAAATTATCATAGAAATTATCGTGATTTTAAAATAGAAGAAAAGCAATACCGATACTAAAAGTGACAAAACGAGTACTTCGGTTATTAAATTAATAATGGATAACAGATAACGAATTGAAAAATCTTCAGGAACATTGGTTACATTCTGTAAAACTTCCCCTTTATTGATATTTTGATGCTGTATAAAGCTCTTATTAATAAAATCATTTGTGTTTTCAATGGATAAATCAGTCGATAAATCATATAAAAAAACATAAAGAGCAGTATTGAACTTTGTTTGAATTATAATTTTAATAAAATAAAACACAATAAAGAAAACAGCGAAAACTTGAATGCTTATTTCAGATAATAATGCTTCAAAAAAAGGAAGTTTGGACATAATTAATTCAAATTTTTCTTGATCAAAAAGAATAATAATTATAGGAATTAAATAGGCAATTGAAGCTAAATCTAAAATACCAAACAAAATGTTTTTCACTAAAAACCCAAACAAATTTTTGCGTTTTTTTTGTGGAATAATGGCTAGTATTTCAGAATATTTTTTAGTAAACCAAATCATTATTTAATATTTTGAATTTGATATAAATTCCAATCTTCATTATAGGTTTTCAATTTATGCAAAACACATTTGTCTCGGATTGAATTCCAATTAATTGATGGATTTTCTCCTTTCCAATGGTCTAAGATTTCTTTTTCATTAATTAAAACCAAAGCGTTTTTTTCAAAAAAAGAATACTTTTTCACATACAAACTTTTATAATTAAGTGCTACTTTTCTTCCTTGCAAAGCTATATCGATGTCAAAAACATAAAGCGTTTTGCCTTTGTATTGATTCATTTCGTTAGAGAGAATTTTTTCTAATAAATTTCTATCGTAAAACTTTTTCCCAAAGCAAACTCCCAAAGCAATTTGAATGATGAAAATAGTAATAAAAACAAGTTTTGGATTCGTAAAGATGTTTAATAAACTTTTTAGATAGGGATATAAAAACACAATTACTATCGGGAATGATAACAATAAAAAACGTTTGTTTTGAAAAGGAATTCCGCCTAAAAATAAGGCATAGAGTACAATAGAGAGGAGTAGAAGTTTTTGATTTTTATTGAAATAAAACTTTCTCTTTATCAATGCAAAAGCAATTAAAATTACCCCAAAAAACAAAAAAATTGGATGCAAAACCTGAAACCCAATATAAATTAAATTAATAAAATGATTGCGAGTTTCATCTTCAGCAACATGAAAATCACTTTGAAATAAATAAAATAGGTTCCAAGATTGCAACCATTGATGGTTCAGAAATTGCAAACTGTTTTGTGATCGAACCAATAGGTGTGGAATTGCAATTAATACAAGAATTGGAAACGGGAACAGTATTAATTTAAAGTTTTTAATTTTCAATATTCGAAATAAAACCAATATACAAATAGGTAGTAAAACCAATGCAGCTGCATATCTGGTTAATATTGCAATGAAACAAAAAGAAATTCCAATTAAAAAGTGTTTTGTTTTTGAAGTTTCTAAAAATTTTAAAAGTGTATAAAACGAAACAGTAACAAAACAACCTGTGAGTAAATCAGACATGACTAATAAACTGTGAATAAGCACAATTGGAGACAATGTGAAAATTAAAAAAGAGATGTGACTGAGTGTGTTTTCTTTATAAATTAAGTTAATGATTTTGTCTATATAAATGGATGTTATTACTAGAGAAAAAACCGAAATCAGTTGCAAGGCTAAAGTAATATTTGGGATAATAAAACTTAAAACACTTCCGAAAATAGGATAGTAAACACCCCAAAAATAATCTCCAGGATTTTTACCAGTTGTAAAAAAAATCTTTATCGATTCAGAATAACGTAAATATTCATAAGCATCTTGCCCATACAAACCATCAAATGAAAAACCAAAATAAACGATTGCCCAAACCAATATTGGTAAGAAGTAGAAAATGTATTTTGAGTTGTTTTTCAATTGCTATTTACTAATTTTCATTAAACCACTTGCCAAAATAGACTTGGTTTTTAATTTCAATCCTTGCATACTGTTTTTGTTTTTCAAACGAGAAAATTCAACTTCATTCACCACTTTTCTAACCGCGTAATCGTAATATTTCCTAGAATACGTTCTTTTAAATTCTATTTGCCTATCGGTAGATGTTGCCCAATCTGGTTGAACAGTTATGTCATTTTCAATTTCGTTATACAGTGAAGTGCCTTTAATCGGATAGGCAATCGTAATGGTATATTCAGTTGGATTCGCATCTTTTAAATATTGAATAGTTTCATCGATATCTTCTTCAGTTTCGCCTGGATAACCTACCATAATAAAAGTTCCTGTTTCGATTCCCAAAGCATTAGTGTCTTGAATCATTTTTTTGACATGATCTACATCTACACGGCGATCCATCAAATCGATGATTTTCTGAGAGCCACTTTCGGCACCAATCCAAATACGGAAACAACCAGCTTCTTTGAGCAATCGCAATATTTCATCATTCAACCGCTCGGCTCTAGTGATGCATTCAAACCGAATTTGTGCATTTTGCTTGACGACTTCTTCATGAAAAGCGGTGAGCCATTTGTGACTAATCGTAAACACATCGTCTACAAACCAAATCGCATCGGGATTGTATTGGTCTTTAAGCATTTTCATTTCTTGAGCTACCAAATGCGCGGGTCGACGGCGATAACTTTGACCGTAAACCGCAGTACTACACCATTTGCATGTGTAAGGACAACCGCGTTGAGTTGAAATCGTCATGGAGCTTTCACCGTGATTTTTTTTCCATGTCTCCAAATATTTTTCATTTGGAATAGCATCACGATTGGGTAAAGGTAATTCGTCTAATTCTCTAAATTTAGTTCGAGCTGGAGTTTGAACAATGGTATTATTTTCTTTAAAAGCAATACCATTGATTTCATGAAAATCAACTTGATTCATTATCGCTGTATACAATTCAAAAGTAGTTTCTTCACCTTCTCCAACGACTAAAAAATCAGCGCCAGAGTTGAGATAATTGTCAATATTGTAGGTAATATCGGGGCCGCCAAGAATTATTTTAGGAAAATTATAGGTTGGTGTTTTTAATGTTTTAATCAGCTTTATAACTTCAATTTTGGTCATTAAATTCGTGTATATGCAAACGACTTTAGGGTTCATTTTTTCTATAAAACTGAGTTGATCAGCTTTCGAATAAAAAGTACTGTCATAAACTTCATTGGGTATATTTTTACTTAATAAATAAGCAGACACATACAGCAATCCCAACGGAGGATAGGGTTTCATTATCTTCTGTTCTTTTGGATCGTCCGATAAATAGTAGGCATGTGTAAAAAGTATACTCATTTTTTTTGCAATACGATTAAATAATGATCGGCGTATTTAGAGAGCCAAGATTGATTTTTGATTTTTTGTTCTAATGAATTTAAAAGTGCAATCAGTTTGGGTTTTTTGCTAATAAATGATTCTAAATAGGATGGAGGAACAAAAAATCCAATTGGATTCAATTGCTTGAATTCGAAATTTTCTTTGGCTAAATTTACAATATCTTTTGGATTGTAGTAATAGGTCTTTACTTTTTCACCATCCACATTGGCAATTGCAAATGCTTTTTTCCTTCGGAAAGCGTTGGTGAAATCTAATTTTAGAGAGAAATACAATTGTTCTAACAAAGTGTTTTTAGGCATAAAAACCAAAACCAATTGCCCTTTAGAAGTTAAAAGGGATATTGATTTTTTTATAAAAGAGTCTAATTCTATTGGTGTCAAGCAATTCAATCCTCCAAAATTGGAGAAAATTATATCAAATGTCTTGTCTGTAAAAGGAATATCAATTGTATTAATATCAGCCTGAATAAAGACTAAATTTTCTAAATTGGATTTGCTTTTTGCTAGAGCAATCATTTTTTTAGAAATATCCGTAGCAGTTACTTCAATATTTTGTTTTGCCAGCCAAACAGCATCTTCTCCAGTGCCACAATTAATTTCGAGTAGGGTTTTCGGATGGTATTTATTTAAAATTATTGAAAGCTGATTGTAAACTAAATTGCGTTGTAAATTTCCAATTACCGAATAGGTAAATGTTGCATCGTAGTTAGAAGCAGCTTTGTCGAAATCAGCTTTCATTTACGGATAGTTTTAAACTCAAACGGTCTACTAAAGCACTTGGCACATAATACCCCAATTTTATTATCGATTTTAATTTTTCAAAAGTAAAATTGGAGGGTTTGTGGACTATTGATTTTAAATTTCTAAAACCTTGACTTTTTCGAAATTCTTTATGAACAAATCGTTGAAGTTTTCTATAAAAAGCAGTAGAATAAGAGCCTTGAAACATCATTTCAAAATCGTCGGAATCCGTCCAATTGGCTTTTAGCTTTAAATCGTCTTTTACTTTTTCATAAAATGTAGTTCCAGGTAAAGGATACGATACCGAAATGCCTATATTGTCGGGTTGCAATTCGTTAACCATGGCAATGGTTTTTCGGATGTCTTCTTTATTTTCAGTTAGATAACCAAACTGTAAAAAGAAAGCAACTTTGATTTTTTTATGTTTCAAAAGACGAGTAGCTTCATATATTTCTTCTACTTTGGTTCCTTTATCCATAGCATCTAGAATTTTTTGAGAAGCACTTTCGGCGCCAACCCAAACTTCTTCTAACCCTGACTTTGCTAGTGCATCAATGGTGTCGTCTTTCAAAAGTAAGTCAACACGACTTTGAATAAAATAGCTAATTTTGAGTTGTTTTTTGTCTAATTCACGTCTGAATTCATGAACCCAATTTGGTTTTAATCCAAAAATATCATCACACATCCAAAAACGAGAAACACCAAAATTTTCTTTTAAAAAGGCAATTTCATTGACAATGTATGCAGGAGAATGCGCATTGTAACGGTTGCCATAGATGGGTTTGGCACACCAATTACATTTATAAGGACAACCACGTGTAGTAGCAATATTAAGCGTAAATTCATGGTTGCTTTGTTTCCAAATGGTTTGATAACTTTCCATATTAACCAAATCCCAAGCGGGAAGTGGTAACTCATCTAAATTTACTAGAACAGTTCGTTTGGAGTTAACTTGAATTTTCGTATTGTTTTGATAAACGATTCCTGAAAGTTGCTCTAGCGATTGATTGTTTTCTAATGCGTTAATGAGTTCTAATAACGTTATTTCGCCTTCTCCTTGAATAATAAAATCAGCTCCATTTTCGATATATTCTTTATAATGATCTGTAGAATCTGAACTTGAGACAATGACAATACAATTATTATTTTTTCCGATTTGTATCATTTCAAAACAGGCTTTACGCATATTGGTCAAACACATCTTTGTTAAATAATTAAAACCATCATCGTAAATAACTAAATACTTCGGAGATGTTTTTTTAATAATTGGAAGAATAGTGACAGGAGATTTTATTAAATTGGTGTCAAATAAATTCACAGCATAACCATTATTTCTCAATAATGACGCAGCATATAATGTTCCCAATGGAGGAAAAGGCATTTTATTTTTCCATTGTTTTGGGTCGAGTTGATAGTAATAAGAATGTGAAAAAAGAATATTAGACATGCTCTTTTTGTATCGCTATGTTAAATCTGTGCTGCACTTCTTCAAGTTTTGCATTCAAAGATAAGATAACTTTTTTTTGAAAATTAGAAGGATGATGTTTTGAAATGTTTTTGGTTGATTTTAATGCAATTTCAAAATCTTCCTGTGACAAATAATCAAACTTTGCTTTCCATTTTCTAAGAGTAATACTTCTAAAAAAATAATCAATAGCGTCTCCTAACTTATTATAAAGTAATTCTTCAAAGACTAGTGTTAGGTAGCTTTTTTCTATATTAGGAATACTATCTAGATTTGTATTAAATTTATTAAAATAGGATTTCACCCATGAGTTGTTTTCGTAAAAACTATCAAAATACTCCTTGCCTTCCATTGGAATTAAGGTTTTTAACTCAGTTGCAGTAAAACGATTTTGTTCTATTATTTCTAATTGTTCTGTTGAAATAAAATAATTTGGACAAAAGTATTTCCGGGAATTGAACAGAAATATTTTTTTATAGACCATTAATAAAGTTCTACATATCCACAATCGATTGTGCTGCGTGATAATAAAAAAGTCGATATCACTATCGGAATCATAATATCCTTTAGATAAAGAGCCAGAAACACCAACTGCAGCAACAAAAGGGAATTTAGAAATAAAACGAGCTTTTGCTTTAGCTTTTACAAGTATTTTTTTTGCCAATACATTTCCTTTTAATCTTTTTGGCACACTATCTAAATCACCGCCATAAACATAATAATCATCTATTTTGATTAGAATTTTTTCACCAATCAAATAGTTTAATTCATTTAAAGTATCCGACAAATTAGGATGATTCGTATAGCTGTGAATCTCCTCTAATTTTAAAGGATATCTAAATATAGAAAAGTACAATATGGTTTTTAGTGATTCCAAATTTTGATTTTTAAAAAGCTAAAATTAGTGATTGTTATTGAATCAAAAACAGTTACTAGTGTAATGTTTACTATTTGTCTACTTAAAAATATAAGTTATATAGTATTTGATTTAATTCTAAACCACTTTATTATTTAAAAATCTAGACGTGTATGTTGTTAAAAAAATAAAAAACTGTAACACTTATAAATAATAGTTGTCTATTAAGCTTTAAAAAACAATGCTATGAGATTATTTAAAAATAGTATTTTATTGCTTTTCATTTTTGTAAATCAATTTAGCATCTCCCAAGAAAAGGAAATTATTGCTAAAAAGATCTATACTACTAAATCTATTAATACTGCAGAAGCTCCTACAATAGATGGTCTAATTGATGAAAAAAGTTGGGATGTTGTTGAATGGTCTACTGATTTCATTGAGCGTGAACCGGACGAAAATACTGCACCATCTGAGCAAAGTAAATTTAAAATTATCTATGATAAGAAGTTTTTATACATTGCTTTTAGATGCTATGACAAAGACCCTAGTAAGATTGTAAAAAGAATGTCGAGAAGAGATGGGTTTGAAGGCGATTGGATTGAAGTTAATATTGATAGTTATCATGATAAACGTTCGGGATTTTCATTTACCTCTTCTGTTTCGGGTGTAAAAGGAGATGAATTTATTTCGAATAATGGAAATAATTGGGACGGAAGTTGGAATCCCATTTGGTATCTCAAGACCAATATAGATGAAGAAGGATGGACAGCGGAACTAAAAATACCATTTAGTCAACTTAAATTTAGTAATGACAAAGAGCAAATATGGGGATTACAAGTACAACGTCGTTTTTTTAGAGCAGAAGAGCGATCTACTTGGCAAAGAATTCCCCTAGATGCGCCAGGATGGGTGAGTGAATTTGGAGAGTTACACGGATTAAAAGATATAGAGCCACAAAAACAAATTGAAATCCAACCGTATACAGCAACTCAACTCAATACGTATCCTGAAGAAAAAGGAAACCCTTTTCGTGATGGTCAGGACGATAAATTAAGTGCAGGCTTGGATGCTAAAATTGGAATCACCAATGATTTGACTCTAAATTTAACCGTCAATCCTGATTTCGGACAAGTAGATGCAGATCCAGCAGCAATAGCTTTGGATGGATTTCAAATTTTTTTCGAAGAAAGACGTCCATTTTTTGTTGAAAACAAGAATATTTTTAATTTTCGTTTTGCAGATAATCAAGATAATTTATTCTATTCTAGAAGAATTGGTCGAAGCCCTCAAGGTAGAGCTTCACTTTCTGAAAATGAATTTGTTGATCAACCCAAATATTCTACAATTTTAGGAGCCGCAAAATTCAGCGGGAAAACAAAAACAGGATGGTCTCTTGGGGTTTTAGAAAGTGTAACCGATAATGAATATGCAGAAATAGACAATAATGGTTCAAGAAGAAATGAAATTGTAGAACCTTTGACAAATTATTTTGTAGGTCGTGCTCAGAAGGATTTCAACAATCGAAATAGTTTTATAGGAGGAATTTTTACGGCAACCAACAGAAACTTGCGAGGAGAAGATTTAAGTTTTTTAAGAAAATCTGCCTATACTGCTGGAATTGATTTTCAACACAATTGGAAAAACAGAAAATATTATTTTGTTGGAAATATTGTAACCAGCCATGTCATTGGTAGTAGAGAAGCTATAACAAGAACACAAAATAGTTTGACTCATTTATTTCAGCGAACAGATGCAAGTCATGTAGCCGTAGACACCATGCGTACTTCATTAACGGGAACTGGAGGGCGATTTGAAATTGGTAAATCAAGTGTTGGCCATTGGCGTTATAATGGTACTGTTATTTGGCGATCGCCAGAATTAGAACTCAATGATGTTGGGTTTTTACGACAAGCAGATGAAGTCCGACAATATGCTTCTATATCGCATCAAACGTTAAAACCTTTCGGTCAATTTAGAAGAATCAATACACGATTCGAACAGTTTTCAAGTTTTGATTTTGAAGGGAATTACAACCGAATGCAGTATTCCATAAATTCCAATGCAAATTTGAAAAGCAATTGGAATTTGAATACGCAAGTGGTGTACAAATCTAGAATTTATTCCAATACTATTTTACAAGGAGGACCTCGTTTTAGATATTCTGAAGAAGTTTTTCAGTACCTTAATTTTAATTCAGATTCTCGAAAAAAGGTAAGTTTTTATGGAGGAATATACTATTCTCAAGGGAAAAACGATTCTTTTTCTTATTTGGAATATGACGGAGGAATTACCTATCAGCCTATCAATGCATTTACAGTTTCTTTGAGCCCCAACTTTGTTATTAATAAAAGTAAAACACAATTCGTTACCGAAACTGCTTTTAATGGAGATTCGAGATACATTACAGCTGAATTATCACAAGACACTTTAAATGCTACGTTGCGTTTGGACTATAATATCAATCCTAATTTAACCATTCAATATTACGGTCAGCCTTTTATTTCAAAAGGCAAATATAAATCGTTCAATAAAGTTACAAACCCCATAGCAAACTATTATGGAGATAGAATCGAAATATTTCAACCCAATCAAATTGCTTTTAATGAGGGTGAAAATGGGTATGATGTAGATGAGGACAAAGACGGTGCAATTGATTATAGTTTTGAAAACCCAGATTTCTCTCAAGTTTCATTCAATTCTAATTTAGTTGTTCGTTGGGAATATATACCAGGTTCTGAAATATTTTTAGTGTGGTCGCAAGGCATTTATGGGAATGCTAATATGAGAGATGATTTGTTTACAGGGATAAACAATCAAATATTCAATAGAAAACCGGAAAATATTTTTTTAATTAAAGCAACCTATCGATTTATTCTTTAAAGAAGATTAATGTGCATCTAACCAATTTTTCCCAACACCCATTTCAACATCTAATGGCACGTCAAGGATAAATGCATTTTCCATTTCGTGTTTTATCATTGGTTTTATTTTTTCTAATTCAGAATTATGAACATCAAAAACCAATTCATCATGCACTTGCAACAACATTTTAGATTTCCAGTTTTCTGAAGTTAGTTTCTTATGAATGTTGATCATAGCAATTTTGATAATATCAGCGGCGCTTCCTTGAATAGGTGCATTCACGGCATTTCGCTCGGCACCACTTTTAACCATCATGTTGGCGGAGTTAATGTCTTTGAGGTAACGTCTACGTCCTAAAACCGTTTGAACATAGCCGTTTTCTCGAGCAAAATCAACTTGATGACTCATATATGATTTTAACTTTGGATAGGATGCATAATAGGCATCAATCAACTCGGCACTTTCTTTTCGAGTTAAGGATGTTTGATTGCTTAGTCCAAAAGCAGAAACACCATAAATGATTCCGAAATTTACAGTTTTGGCATTGCTTCGTTGTTCTTTGGTTACTTCTTCTAAGGGCACATTAAATACTTTAGCAGCCGTACTTTTGTGAATGTCTTCATTATTTTGAAATGCCTTAATCATATTTTCTTCTCCCGATAGTGCCGCAATTATTCGCAATTCAATTTGAGAATAATCGGCAGAAAGCAATGTATAATTTTCATCACGTGCAATAAATGCTTTTCGTATCAATCTTCCTCTTTCAGTTCGAATTGGAATGTTTTGTAAATTCGGATTATTCGAGCTCAATCGCCCAGTCGCCGCCACTGTTTGCATATAATCGGTGTGAACCCTGCCAGTCTTTATATCAACTTGATTGGGTAAAGCATCAATATAGGTGCTTTGCAACTTCACCATCTGACGCCACTCTAAAATGTCTTTTACAATTTGATGTTCATTGGCTAAATAACTTAATACTTCTTCACCAGTCGCATATTGTCCTGTTTTAGTTTTCTTTTGTTTGGCACCACCAATTTTGAGTTTGTCAAATAGAATATCCCCAAGTTGTTTTGGTGATGCTAGATTGAATTTTTCTCCAGCTGTTTCGTATATTTTTAGTTCAAAAGAGTCAATTTCTTTTTGCATTTCTACCGACATCGATTTTAGGAAGTTAGCGTCTAAGTTTATGCCTTCCATTTCCATGGCTGCTAAAACAGGAATCAATGGAATTTCAATGTCATTAAACAACTTTTTGGTTTCTGCTTTGTCTAAAATCGGGCTGAATATTTCTTTCAATTGTAAAGTGATATCCGCATCTTCAGCTGCATATTCTTTTATTTCTTCTAAAGCAACATCACGCATTGATTGTTGGTTTTTACCTTTCTTACCAATTAAATCTTCAATTGATTTCGGGGAGTATTTCAAATATGTTTCAGACAGTACATCCATATTATGACGCATATCTGGATTGATAAGATAATGGGCAATCATGGTATCGAACAATTTTCCTTTGATTTGAATTCCATAATTTGCTAGGATTTTCAAATCATATTTGATGTTTTGTCCAATTTTTTCAATGGATTCATTTTCAAAAAAAGGTTTGAATTTATCTACTAAAATTTGAGCTTCTTCTTGATTTTCAGGAAAAGGAACATAAAAAGCTTTTCCTTTTTCATAAGAGAATGACATTCCGACTAATTCCGCGTGAAGTGTATCTATACCTGTAGTTTCCGTATCAAAACAAACAGATGTTTGATGCGTCAAATTTTGTAAAAGTAACTTTAAAGACAAATCTCCATTAACGATTTGATAAAAATGCTCCGTAGTTTCTAAATTGGCATAAAATGAATTCGGCATTGCTTCAGTATCTGTTTCATTTGAAAAACCAAATAAGTCAAATTGATCTTCATTGGTTTTCTTTATTGGTGCTTTTTTGATTGGTTGTACTTCATTCCCATTTCCGTTGGTTTCAATTTCATCGTATTCTTTTCCAGTACCAAAATATTTATCGAACTGCGCTTTCATTTGACGGAACTCCAATTCCTGAAATAATACATCTGTTTTTTCTACATCTGGTTTGGTTAACTCATAATCAGATTCATTAAAAACGACAGGACAATCAAGCAATATCGTTGCTAATTTTTTAGAAAGAATTCCTTTGTCTTTATTGGCTTCTATTTTTTCTTTTAAAGCGCCTTTTAGCTTATCAGTGTTGGCTAAAAGATTTTCCATTGACCCAAATTCTTTTAATAATTTTTTTGCGGTAACCTCACCAACACCCGGTAAACCTGGAATATTATCGGCGGCATCACCCATCATTCCAAGAAAGTCGATAACTTGTAAAGGATTTTCGATTTCAAATTTGGCCAATACTTCTGGAATACCCCAGATTTCGATATCATTGCCCATTCGAGCAGGTTTGTACATGAAAATATTTTCAGAAACCAGTTGGGCAAAATCTTTATCAGGAGTTACCATAAAAACTTGATAATTTTCTTTTTCAGCTTGTTTGGCAATTGTACCTATCAAATCATCGGCTTCAAATCCTGCCACTTCAATGATAGGAATGTGCATCGCTTTTAGTAATTCTTGAATATAGGGAACCGCAATCTTTATAGCTTCTGGAGTTTCGTCACGATGTGCCTTGTATTCTTGATACATTTCATACCTATAAACACTACCGCCTTTGTCAAAAGCAACCGCTAAATGATCTGGTTTTTCGCGTTTGATGACATCCATCAAAGCATTCATAAATCCCATAATCGCTGAGGTATCCATTCCTTTAGAGTTGATACGCGGATTTTTTATGAAGGCAAAATAGCCACGGAAAATTAGAGCATAAGCATCGAGAAGGTAAAGACGTTTTTGAGCAGACATGAAGAATTTATTTTAAAATCATTGAATGGTAAAAATAAGTATTCCAATCATAATGTGAGTCCATTGCGTTAAATTTAAACTAATAAAATTTCTAGCATTTGTTTAATTTGTTATTTTGTCAAAAAATTCTTCATGCTATTTCGATTTTTATTCATTGCCTTTCTGTTTCTTCTTATTGAAATTTATTCTTTCCAAGCAGTCAAAACATTAGTAAAGACCAAATGGATGTTAAATGGCTATTTGATTGTTAGTCTTATTCTTTTCCTGTTTATTATCTATTCATTTACACAATTTGATCGGTCTGTCGGACAAACAAAACAGACCATGATCACGATGGGTTTGATGCTTCTGGTTTATATCCCTAAAATGGTTGTTACTTTAGTCTTGTTTGGAGAAGATATTTATAGAGTTATTGTTGGTTCCGTAAATTACTTTGTTGAAAATGACAATGGAGATTTTTTAAAATCGCGAAGAAAATTCGTCAGTCAAATAGGACTTGGATTGGCAGCAATCCCTTTTTTATCCTTAATTTATGGAATGACGTTTGGGAAATACAATTATAAAGTAATTAAACAGCGTATTTTCTTTCCCGATCTTCCAGATGCATTTGATGGATTCACTATTACTCATATTTCGGATGTTCACAGTGGAAGTTTTGATAATCCAGAGAAAATTAATTATGCTATTGATTTAATTAACGAACAAGAAGCCGATTTGATTCTTTTTACAGGAGATATTGTAAACACTCATGCTAAAGAAATGCATCCGTGGATAGATGTTTTTAATAGAATCAAGCACTACGAATACGGAAAATATTCTGTTTTAGGCAATCATGATTATGGAGAATATGTGACTTGGCCTTCTGAAAAAGACAAAGAGCAAAATTTCCAAGACATTAAAAATTTATATGGTGATATTGATTTTAAATTGCTTTTAAACGAACATACCTTTATTGAGAAAGGAAACGATAGAATAGCCTTAATTGGAGTGGAAAATTGGGGTTTGCATTTTGGAGAAAAGGGAGATGTCAATTTAGCCTCAGCAGATTTAAAAAAGGAAGACTTTAAAATTTTAATGAGTCATGACCCTAGTCATTGGGAAAATGTTGTCAAAATGCATGAAAAGCATTTTCATTTAACGTTGTCTGGGCATACTCACGGGATGCAGTTCGGAATAGAAATTCCGGGACATTTTAAATGGAGTTTAGCGCAATATGTTTATAAGCAATGGGCTGGTTTGTATGAAGAATTTGGAAGATATATCTATGTAAATAGAGGCTTCGGATTTCATGCATATCCAGGCAGAGTTGGTATTATGCCCGAAATAACGGTTATTCAACTAAAAAAAGGGGAAAAATTAGCATAATTCGTTTAAAACGCTACTTTTGTAATGTAATATCTTAGTTACAAGTGATTAGAAATTAAATTTTTTGGTTTTATGTCAAAATTTGGAGAACTTATTAATGCTCAAGTTCCTGTGTTAATTGATTTTTACACAGAGTGGAACGAATCGTCTGTTTCGATGCATCCTGTAATTCGAGATGTTGCGGCTGCACTAGGCGATAAAGCAAAAGTTATTAAAATAGATGTGGATAAAAATCAAGAATTGGCCGATGCTTTACGTATAAAAGGTTTGCCAACTTTGATGATTTATAAAGAAGGTCAAATGATTTGGAGACAATCCGGAGAATTAGACGCTAATACAATTATAGGTTTGGTTCAAGAACAAATCTAAACAATACCCTCACACTTATAATCATTGTCTTTTAGGAACTGCAGGGTTCTTGGCAAAGCGTATTCTAGATTTTTGAAAGCTTTGACACTATCATGAAAAACAATAATACTTCCGGGGCTTATGTTTTTCAAAACATTATTCAAACATTTTTCAGGAGAAATTGTTGTGTCAAAATCAGCACTTAACACATCCCACATGATAATTTTGAATCCTAATTCTATAAGAATTTTAGCTTGTGATTTCTTGATTTTTCCATACGGTGGGCGGAAGAGTTTAGTGTTTTGGTTTATTAACTCTTCACATAAAAACACATTTTCAATATAATCAACTGTTTTTGTTTTCCAGCCGTTGTAATGATTGAAAGTATGATTGCCAATTGCATGTCCGTTTTGAATTATGGAATCAAAGATTTCAGGATGTTTTTGAATGTTATTTCCAATACAAAAGAAAGTTGCTTGAGCTTCATATTGTTTCAATTGATCTAAAATCCAAGATGTTATTTCTGGTGTTGGGCCATCATCAAAAGTTAAGTATACTTTTTTATCCATAGTCGGAATATCCCAAACATAATTTGAGAAAACCCGTTTAATTATACTATTTGTTTTAATCCAATACCAATTCATAATTACACGTAAAACAAAAAAGTAGCACATTCACAGCACTACTTTTTAAATATCAATTAACTATTATCCATTATTCATTATCTCTGCCAAAACGTTCAAACATTTTATTATAAGAATTGAAAACAGGTTTGTTTTTAGTATAAAACTCAATATCTCCACGGTCTTTCATTACTTCAAGTAGACCTCTATAGCGTTCAATGTCAGTAATAATATCTATTGCTAAATCACTTTGTTCAGAATGTTTTAAACCATGATAAAAAGTTAGATTTTCTTTGTATTTTGACATTAATTGCTCTAATAATTGACGTGCTTTTGTTTTTTCACCCACTTCATAATAACCGCCAGCAAAAGGATCAATAAGAGAATAATAACCATAATATGCTACAGGCAATTTTGTCATGGCCAAATTAATGATAGTTTTCGCTTTTTCTATTTTACCTTCATTGATTAATTGTTCCATCAAACGAGCCAAATTGGTTCGATAAGAAATACTGTTCTTTCTTGTTTCTGGGTCATGATAAATGGAACTTAATTCCCCATTGCCCCAATCCCATTTCATGACAATGTCATACATCTTATCGCTATCGATTTGCCCCATATCTAATGGACTACCGTCTTTAGGAATTGCAGTCCGAATAGGGACTAATTTATAAACCATTCCATCAAGTTGAAGATAATCTTTCATCCATAAATAATCATCATCTCCAAAACTTCCACCGGTAAAATAAATTGGACGTTTCCAGTTGTTGTTGGCTAAAACATCCAACATCATTAATCGGTTTTTATATAACGCTTGGCCTTTAATTTCGATATCTATATAAGGAACTATAGAATCGTTTTGAGCAGGGTTCACTACTTTATTTTGAATAATTACATTTTTATCGATTGGAATTCGAACTTTATTGGTAGGATAAAAGTGAATTTTTTGACCATTATCACTTTCTATTACTGTTCTTGGATCATCGCTCGCTATGAAATGTATTAAGTCTTTAATGTCCCACCGATTTTCAGTTTTTGCATTGTGAACAGCATAATCTAATTTATCTCCTACATATTGATCATGTGTAAAAGAAATAGGTAAGCCGTCTGATTTGTTCGTCTTCATTTTCATTTGGTCAATATACCAATCCGTCATAAAAAGACTTGTATTTACAATTTTAATATCGGTTCGTATATTTTCGATTTCTTGTGCATACCATAAAGGGAAAGTATCATTATCACCAATAGTAAACAAGATAGCATTGGGTTCGCATGAATTTAAATAAGCTTTAGCCATTGCGATAGCGGTAAATTTGTCAGAACGGTCGTGATCGTCCCAATTTTGAGAAGCCATCAAAACAGGTGCAACTATGAGACTTAAAGCAATTACAATTGGTCCGGCTAATTTAGGTTTTAAATAATTTTTGCAGGTATCATATATGGCATAAACTCCAAACCCAATCCAAATAGCAAAAACATAAAAGGATCCTACTAAAGCATAATCTCTTTCACGAGGTTCGAATGGTCTTTCGTTTAGATAAATTTTTAGTGCAATACCAGTAAAAAGGAAAAGAGCAAGTAAGACATAAAAGCTTTTTAAATCTTTGTTGGCATGAAATAGTAATCCTAATAAACCAAGTATAAATGGAATAAAATAATAAATATTTCTTCCTTTATTGTTCAATACATCTGAAGGTAAATTTTCTTGAGATCCTAGATGCATTTCATCAATAAATGAAATTCCGCTAAGCCAATTACCATCGATATTGTCGTATTTTCCTTGAATGTCGTTTTGACGACCAGTAAAATTCCA
The DNA here is from genome assembly GCA_043783565.1 of Flavobacterium sp. GTDB lineage: Bacteria > Bacteroidota > Bacteroidia > Flavobacteriales > Flavobacteriaceae > Flavobacterium. The sequence goes on from JAYVZG010000052.1 coordinate 23,127, forward strand.
CATCAAGTAGCGCCAATACATATATCCGAATTGGTATTCGAACATAAAACTTAGGTTATCAATGGTTGAAGGTTTTTCAATTATTAAATAATCACCATAACTTTTCAAGAATGAAATATAACCTTCGGTGTCTATTTGATTTTCTGCAAAAGCTTTCCGGAATTCAGCAATTACTTCTACCAATTCCTTTTCTTCAGAGTAATCTGGGTTTATTTTAAATTCAGGAACATGGCTAAAGTTGATATAATTTTCAATATGTTCTGTGCTCCACATCCTTGGAAGAATAGCTTTTTGATTGTCATCACTATTCTGTTCGGCATTTTTAAAATTATTAGTGATTATGTATTTCCCGCTTTTATAATCTCTTTCGTAATTTGGAGCTTTATCCAAATAGGGATTATTTTCATCTAACCCAACAAAACTATCCGTATACTGTGGGCCATAAAATAAGGGATTAATTCCATATTGTTCTCTATTGTAATAAGCTAAAACTTCAGCAGCATCGGAGGGTTTATTTTCATTAATAACCGTATTGGCATTAGCACGAATTGGCAACATCATCCAAGTTGAAAAACCGATTAAAATGAACAAAATACAAAGTATGATTGTATTGTAAAAAATCAGACCTTTATGTTTGGTGTAACGTAATCCAAAGTAAAAGAACGCAACAAATAACAAAGCAACGAATACTGTTCCGGAGTTAAATGGTAAGCCGAAACTGTTCACCATAAATATTTCAGACTTTCCAAAGAAGGCCATAGTCCATGGCAATAATGATTTATATATAAAAAGAAAAATCGCAACTACAATGACATTTGCAACAATAAAATTCTTGATAGTAATGGTTTTGTAATGTTTGAAGTAATATAACAATCCAATAGATGGAATAGTTAATAGCGCCATAAAATGGACACCAAAAGAAAGACCAGTCACAAGACTAATGATTAATAACCATTTATTTCCTCTAGAAGTGTTCATGTCCTGCTCCCAACGTAACCCTAACCAAAATAACAATGAAATAAGCAGCGTTGCCATCGCATATACTTCAGCTTCTACAGCATTATACCAAAAGCTGTCTGAATAAGTGAAAGCTAAGGCACCCACAAAAGAACTTCCCAATATCACTATTGAATTAGAAGTGTTTATTTCTGAAAATTGAGAAATTAATTTTTTAAGTATGATAGTGGAGGACCAATACAAGAATAATATTGTAAAAGCACTAGAAAAAACGGACATCATATTTACCATTAATGCCACATATTTTGCTTGTGTAGCAAACATCGCGAAAAAAGCACCAATCATTTGAAACAATGGAGCTCCAGGAGGATGACCTACTTCTAATTTTGCTGCGGTAGCAATATATTCACCGCAATCCCAGAAACTCATCGTTGGCTCTACAGTTAGCGTATACGTTACTAGTGCAATAGCAAAAGCAAACCAACCAGTGATAGTGTTCCATTTATTGTAATTAAAAGCTGTCATATGTATTTGGATAATTTTTAAGTGGTACAAAGAAACTATTTTTTTGAATAAAGAAAGTGGTATTAATAAAAAAATCTAAGGGTATATATTTGTATAGTAAACTAAAAAACAATCAATTAATTATGTCTTAAATTTAGAATACTACAAACAGGATATTTTTTTTAATAAAAAATCGATAAATAGTTGCTAAAAATAAAATTTATATTAAATTTGCACTCGCTTTACAGCAATGGAATTGGTCTATGGTGTAATGGTAACACAACTGTTTTTGGTGCAGTCTTTCAAGGTTCGAGTCCTTGTAGACCAACAAAAAACTCCTCAAGTGATTGAGGAGTTTTTTTATTTTAAACTGTGTAAATTTTTTAAATTTTAAATGTAATCACTGGTCTAACTGCATGGTTCACTAAATCTTCGCTTATGCTTCCGTTGAAAAAGTGTGCAAATCCAGTTCTTCCATGAGTACACATTCCAATTAAATCGGCATTAACACTATTAGAGAAATTCAAGATCCCTTTTTCGACATTTACATCATTATATATATATAAAGAATAATTAGGATAGTTAAATTCTTTCATAAAATCATTCATAATTTTTTCAGAAACGTGAGTAGGCTTGAAACTATTAGGAGTGTTAATCATAACTAAACTTAAGTTAGAGTTAAATGATTTTGCAAAATCTACTAGTTGAGCAAATGGTTTTTTGATTTCATTTGAAAAATCAGAAGCGAAAACAAAAGTTCCGGCTTTAAAATCGTCATTTTTGTTTTTGATAACTAAAACGGGTGCTTCAGAAAAACGAACCACTTTCTCAGTATTTGAACCAATAAACATTTCTTGAAAACCACTCGATCCGTGAGACCCCATAACCACTAAATCAACATTGTTTTTTTTGCTTACTGCTAATATCCCGTCAAAAGCTTTTTCGAATTGTATAATTTCTGACACATTTATTCCTTCTAAATAATCTACTTCCATAAGATCCTCAAGATTGCTTATCGCTTTGTTTTTATAAAGCATAATCTCTGGAATATTATGACCGCTTCCTATAGCATCACCTGCTTGATGAGGTAGTTCTAACATGTGTAATAATATAATTTCACTATTGTTTTGTCTTGCTATTTGGGCAGCCACTCTTAAAGCATACTCTGCATGTTCGGAAAAGTCGGTTGGGACTAAGATTCTTTTCATAATTTAGGAGGTAAGAAATTTTTAAAATGGATTTATATATTGATGCAATAAAAGTAATATTTTTTTTTACAACTAACAATGATTTTTGAATTATAAAAAAACACTATATTTGCACGGTTATTTATTAAAAACTAAATAATGAGGGAAGCAATGCTTCCCTCTTTTTATAAAAAATATGACATTTAAAGAAAAAATTATTCAATTATTGACAGAAGGGTTAAATGAAAAGCCTTCAATTTTTTTAATTGATTTAACTATTACAGATGCTTTCAAGGTAATAGTTACTTTAGATGGAGACTCAGGAGTTCAATTACAAGATTGTATAGATGTAAGTCGTTTAATTGAAAATAATTTAGATAGAGAAGAACAAGATTTCTCTTTGGAAGTTGCCTCTGTTGGTGTTGGTTCTCCACTTAAATTAGTGAGACAGTACATTAAAAATATTGGAAGATTGTTAATAGTAAAATTAGCTAATGAAACAATCGAAGCCAAATTGGCAAACGCAAATGAGAATTTTATAACTTTAGCATGGGAAGCTAGAGAACCAAAAAAAATAGGAAAAGGTAAAGAAACAATTCAAAAAAGTCTAGAAATACCTTATTCTGATATAAAAGAAGCAATTGTTACAGTAACATTTTAATTAAAAAGTTGGCATGGAAAATTTAGCATTAATCGATTCATTTTCAGAGTTTAAAGACGATAAACTTATTGATCGTGTAACGCTTATGGCGATTTTAGAAGATGTGTTTAGAAATGCATTGAAGAAAAAATTCGGTTCAGATGATAATTTCGATATAATTATCAATCCTGATAAAGGCGATATGGAAATTTGGAGAAGAAGAGTTATCGTGGCAGACGATGATTTGGATCTAGAAAATGAAGAAATTACCTTAACTGAAGCAAGAAAAATCGAACCCGATTTCGAAATTGGCGAAGAAGTTTCAGAAGAAGTGAAATTAATTGACTTAGGTAGAAGAGCTATTTTGGCATTGCGTCAAAACTTAATTTCTAAAATACACGAACACGACAACACCAATCTTTACAAACAATTTAAAGATTTAATAGGGGAAATTTATACTGCGGAAGTACATCATGTTAGGCCAAGAGTAGTTATTCTTATTGATGATGAAGGAAATGAAATAGTATTGCCTAAAGAAAAACAAATCCCATCTGATTTTTTCCGTAAAGGAGATAATGTTCGTGGGATTATTGAAAATGTCGAATTAAAAGGAAACAAACCTCAAATTATTATGTCTAGAACTTCAGAGAAGTTTTTAGAAAAATTATTTGAACAAGAAATTCCAGAAGTTTTCGACGGATTAATTATGGTGAAAAAAGTGGTTCGTATTCCTGGCGAAAAAGCAAAAGTTGCTGTAGATTCGTACGATGATAGAATAGATCCTGTAGGAGCATGTGTAGGAATGAAAGGGTCTCGAATTCATGGAATTGTTAGAGAATTAGGAAATGAAAATATAGATGTTATTAATTACACAAGCAACATTCAATTGTTTATCACTAGAGCGCTTAGCCCTGCAAAAGTATCTTCTATTAAAATTAATGAAGAAACAAAAAGAGCCGAAGTTTTCTTGAAATTAGAAGAAGTTTCTAAAGCTATTGGACGTGGAGGTCATAATATTAAATTGGCTGGCTTATTAACTGGTTATGAATTGGATGTAATTCGAGAAGGAAATGTTGCTGAAGAAGAAGATGATGTTGAATTAACTGAGTTTTCAGATGAAATTGAAGCATGGGTTATTGAAGAATTTGCAAAAATTGGATTGGATACAGCTAGAAGTATCTTAAAACAAGAAGTAGAAGATTTAGTTAGAAGAACTGACTTAGAAGAAGAAACAATTCTAGATGTAATGCGCATTTTGAAAGAGGAGTTCAACGCCTAAATTGCAAAGATAATACAACAAAAAGGTACAAATAAAAAGGTTTTATGTCTGAAGAAAGAGTTATAAGAATTAATAAGGTTTTAAGGGAATTTAATATTTCATTAGAAAGAGCTGTAGATTATCTAAAAGATAAGGGAATTGTAATTGATGCAAATCCAAATGCTAAAATTTCTGATCAGGAATATGGTATCCTTCAAAATCAATTTGCAGGCGATAAAGGGAATAAAGAAGCTTCGAAAGAAGTTGGCGAAGAAAAAAGAAAAGAAAAGGAAGCATTACGTTTAGAAAGAGAAAAAGAAATTGAAGACAAACGTAAATTAGATGAAGAGCGTCAACGTCAAGAAGTTATCAAAGCAAAAGCGGTCGTTTCCGGACCAAAACAAGTAGGCACCATCGATTTAAATGTTTCCAAACCGGCACCTAAAAAAATTGAAAAAGAAGTTCCTACTTCAGAAATTGAAAAGCCTATTATGAATGAAACGGTTGAAGTAGAGAAAAAAGCTATAGACATCCCTACTAAAACCCCAAAAGATTCTTCTAATGTGACAACCAATGAAACTCCCGAAGATGAATCTATTACAACACAATATCAAAAATTATCAGGTGCAACTTTAACGGGTCAAACAATTGACTTATCTCAATTCAATAAGCCAAAGAAGAAAAAGGAAGAACCGAAAATAACTCCAAACAAGCCTGGAACAACTCCTAATCCGAATTCAAACAATAATAAAAATAAAAGAAAACGAATTCCAACCAAACCAGGAGAAGTTAGACCCGCTACTCCAGGTGCGCCGGGTTCAAACCCGAATAGAATTTCACCAAATACAGCTGGGAATGCGGCTAATAGAAGCACAAAACCAGGGTTTGTTAAAGGGAATAGACCAGCAATTATTGCAAAAGTCGAACCTACGGAAGAAGAAGTTAAAAATCAAATTAGAGAAACTTTAGAAAAACTTCAAGGTAAAGGAGGGAAATCTAAAGCTGCAAAATATAGACGTGACAAACGAGAAACACATCGTCAGAAATCGGATGATGAACAAAGATCGATTGAAGAAGGTAGTAAGACTATCAAAGTGACCGAATTTGTTACTGTGGGAGAAATCGCTATCATGATGGATGTTCCTATTACTAAGGTAATCGGAACTTGTATGTCATTAGGAATAATGGTAACCATGAATCAACGATTGGATGCTGAAACATTGACTATTGTTGCGGATGAATTTGGTTATGAAGTTGAATTTATTACTACCGAATTAGAAGATGCTATTCAAACGGTTGAAGACGCTGAAGAAGACTTATTGACAAGAGCACCAATAGTAACCGTAATGGGTCACGTAGATCACGGTAAAACCTCTTTGTTAGATTATATTCGTAAAGAAAATGTTATTGCAGGGGAATCTGGAGGAATAACCCAACATATTGGGGCCTATGGAGTTACGTTAGATAATGGACAAAAAATAGCGTTTTTAGATACACCAGGACACGAAGCCTTTACAGCGATGCGTGCGCGTGGTGCTCAAGTTACCGATATTGCTATTATTGTAATTGCAGCGGATGATGATATTATGCCTCAAACTAAAGAAGCAATAAGTCATGCTCAAGCAGCTAACGTTCCCATTATTTTTGCAATCAATAAGATTGATAAACCGAATGCGAATCCAGAAAAAATTAAAGAAAGATTAGCTGGAATGAATTTGTTAGTAGAAGATTGGGGTGGTAAAATACAATCTCATGATATTTCTGCAAAATCAGGAACTGGTGTTAAAGAATTATTAGAAAAAGTATTATTAGAAGCGGAAATTTTAGATTTAAAATCGAATCCTAATAAATTTGCTTCAGGCACTGTTGTAGAAGCCTTTTTAGATAAAGGGAAAGGTTATGTTTCAACTATTTTAGTTCAAAATGGAACTTTAAAAGTGGGAGATTATATGTTAGCAGGAAAACATCATGGAAAAATTAAAGCCATGCATGATGAGCGTGGACATGTTGTTAAAGAAGCAGGTCCCTCAACACCAGTTTCAGTTTTAGGCTTAGATGGAGCAGCAACTGCAGGGGATAAGTTTAATGTTTTTGAAGACGAAAGAGAAGCAAAAGCTATTGCAGCGAAACGAACTCAATTAATGCGCGAACAATCCGTTCGTACACAACGACATATTACTTTAGCTGAAATCGGAAGACGTATAGCTTTAGGTCAATTTAAAGAATTGAATATCATCCTTAAAGGGGACGTTGATGGATCTGTAGAAGCTTTGTCAGACTCATTCTCTAAATTATCAACCGAAGAAATTCAAATCAATATTATTCATAAAGGAGTTGGTGCAATTACAGAAACTGACGTAATGTTGGCTTCTGCTTCCGACGCAATTATTATAGGATTTAATGTTCGTCCAGCAGGAAATGCTAGACAATTGGCAGATAAAGAAGAAATCGATATCAGAAATTATTCAATTATTTACGATGCAATTGATGATTTAAAAGATGCCATGGAAGGAATGTTATCTCCAGAAATGAAAGAAGAAATTACAGGTACAGCGGAGATTAGAGAAATCTTTAAAATATCTAAAGTAGGCTCAATTGCGGGTTGTATGGTGATGGATGGAAAAATTAATAGAAATTCTAGAATACGAATTATCCGCGAAGGAGTTGTTGTTTTCACAGGAGAACTTATCGCTTTGAAACGATTTAAAGACGATGTTAAAGAAGTATCAAAAGGATATGATTGTGGAATTCAAATCAAAAATTACAACGACATCGAAGAAAGAGATATCATAGAAGCTTTCCAAGAAGTTGCTGTCAAAAAGAAACTGAAATAGATACTCAGCGACTGAGTTGCTATGAGTCTGAGATAAAAAAAGCGTCCATTTTTGGGCGCTTTTTTTTATGTAAAATATTTTAAAAACTCAGAAAATCAGTTTCTTAGCTACTATTTGTTCGGCTTAATCAAAAATGCATTAGGATATTTCTTTTTGATTTCAACTAAATTACGCTCAGATTCAATTCTTGATTTGAAGTTTCCAACCCAAACTTTGTAAGTTGGTGTGCTAAAGACAATTGTACCATCGTAATTTTTATATTCTTTCCTAAATTCATTTAATACTTTTTTGGAACTTTCACTATCGCCATTATAAATTTGAATTTTATAACGATCATTTATAGTAATCGAGGAATTAATTTTTCTTTTTTCATTTAAAAGTTGTTCAAATTTAGAATCTTGATTAATTGTTAAATTATTCGCTTGCGCATATAAATTCCCACAACTAAACCCTATTAATGAAGCAGTTAAAATTCGATTTTTTAATGTTAAAATTCTCATAAAGTAGTGATTTTTATACAAATGTACTATTTCTTAAATTATACAAAACAAGAAACATTATTTAGAATTAATATAAATTGATATTTAAGAGTATTTTAAGGTTTTGAGAATAGTTCATAAATCGTATTTTTGTCCAAGTTTTCAAATAAGGTGTCCGTAAATACTGGTTTTTCAGTAAATTTTGACGCCATTTTTAGTCGATAATCATTACAAAATATGAAAAAAGTGGGTAACCATAATTCGATTTCAAGAATTTTTATTTTCAGCGCAGCATTCTTGCTAACATTTTCCTTAAGTTCTATTGCTCAAAATCCAGCTCCAGCTGTTATTCCCGCTGCTACTGATGTTGCTGCTGCTCCAGCTGCGGCTGCTAGTACTGCTGATCCTGTTAAAGGAAAAGAGTTGTTTAATTCAAATTGTGCAGCCTGTCACAAATTGGATGCAAAAATGACTGGCCCAGCTTTAAGAGGCGTGGCGCAAAAGCACGATATGGCATGGTTGTACAAATGGATTCACAATAGTACTGCGATGATCAAAGCAGGTGATCCTGCTGCTGTAAAAATTAGTACAGAGTACAATGGTTCTGTGATGACTGCTTTTCCTCAGCTTTCAGAAGCAGATATTGATAATATTATAGCCTACACTTCAGAGCCTAAAGCTGAACCTGTTGCCGCAACTGCTACTGCTGGACCTCCAGGAACGCAAGCAAGTACAGAAGGCATATCTAATGAAGTTATCTTAGGGGCATTAGCATTGGTAATGTTGATGCTAGTAGTAATGTTGTTTTTAGTAAACAATGTACTTACGAAAGTAGCAAAATCTAATGGTATTGAAATAGAAAAAAAGGAACCAACTCTTCCGATTTGGAAAGCTTTTGCAAGAAATCAATTCTTAATATTGGTTACTTCTATTTTCTTGATTTTAGCAAGTGCTTATTTTGTATACGGATTCTTGATGCAAATAGGAATTGATCAGGATTATGCACCAATTCAACCAATACATTATTCACACAGAATACATGCTGGTAGCAACGGAATCAATTGTAAGTATTGTCACTCATCAGCCCGCGTCAGTAAACATGCTGGTATTCCTTCTTTGAACGTTTGTATGAATTGTCACAAAAATATAGCTGAAGTTTCAGATACTACGGCTACTGCGGAATATTCTAAAGCTTTCTATGATGGTGAAATACAAAAACTATACAAAGCGGTAGGCTGGGATCAATCTAATCAAAAATATACAGGAAAGACACAACCGGTGAAATGGGTGCGTATACATAATTTACCTGATTTTGTATACTTCAACCACTCTCAACACGTAGCAGTCGCAGGAATTGAATGCCAAACTTGTCACGGTCCAGTTCAAACCTACGAGATTCAAAAGCAATTCGCTCCACTTACTATGGGTTGGTGTATCAACTGTCATAGAAAAACGGATGTGAAAATGGAAGGAAATGAATACTACACTAAAATTCATGAAGAACTTTCTAAAAAATACGGTGTCGATAAACTAACTGCTGCTCAAATGGGAGGTTTAGAATGCGGTAAATGCCACTACTAATTTATTTTATTAAGAAGCTAACTATTTATATATAATATGTCATCAAACAAAAAATACTGGAAAAGTGTTGAAGAACTAAACGAAAATAGTTCTATTGTTGAGGCACTTAGAAATAACGAATTTGTTGAAGAAATTCCAACGAATGAGTTTTTGAGTGATGCTGAATCGCTTTCAAATTCTTCTACTTCAAGACGTGATTTCCTAAAGTACGTAGGATTTAGTACTGCTGCTGCAACTTTAGTAGCATGCGAAGGTCCTGTTCACAAATCGATTCCTTATGTACTTCAACCAGAACAAATCATCCCTGGTGTAGCAGATTATTATGCTACTTCTGTTTTTGATGGTTTTGATTTTGCTAATTTACTAGTAAAAACACGTGAAGGTCGTCCAATTAAAATAGACAATAATACTATGCCAGGCGCTAAGTTTGCTGCCAATGCAAGGATTCATGCGTCTGTTTTATCGATGTATGATAGTATGCGTTTGAAGCAACCAAAAATTGCTGGCAAAACCGCAACATGGGCTGATGTTGATTCAAACATTAAGTCAGGAATAACAATGGCTAAATCAAATGGGAAACAAGTTGTCTTGTTGACTAATACATTGGCTAGTCCATCAACTGAAAAATTGATTGGCGAATTTCTTGCTAAGAATCCAAATGCAAAACACGTTATATACGATGCAGTTTCTTCATCAGAAACTCTTGATGCTTTTGAAATGGTATATGGTGAAAGAGCCTTAGTCGATTACGATTTTTCTAAAGCTTCTTTAATCGTTTCAGTTGATGCAGATTTCTTAGGAGATTGGCAAGGTGGAAGTTACGATTCAAGTTATTCTAAAGGAAGAATACCAAACAATGGTAAAATGTCACGCCATTTTCAGTTAGAAGCAAATATGACTTTATCTGGTGCATCTGCTGACAAACGTTTCCCAATGACTGTTGCCAATCAAAAACAAGCTTTAGTAAAAATTTATAATATTGTTACAAATTCTTCTGTAGCAACTAGCAAATTTGATAACGAAGATGCTGTAATAAAAGCAGCTCAACAATTGAAAGCTGCTGGAAGTAAAGGTGTTTTAGTATCAGGTATCGAAGATAAAAACGCACAACTTTTAGTTTTAGCAATCAATCAAGCTTTATCAAGTGAAGCGTTTACAACTGCTGGAACAAGACAAATTAGAAAAGGATCTAACGCAAAAGTAACTCAGTTACTTGCTGATATGAAAGCGGGTACAGTAGGTACCTTAGTCATGAGTGGTGTTAATCCTGTTTATACTTTACCTAATAGTGGTGATTTTGTGAGTGCACTTAAAAAAGTTGCGCTTTCAATATCTTTTTCTTTAAAAGAAGACGAAACGGCATCTCTTACTACAATTGCTGCTGCGGCTCCACATTATTTAGAATCATGGAATGATGTTGCTATTGTGAAAGGTTCTTATGGAATTACACAACCAACAATTCGTCCTTTATTTGACACCAAACAATTTCAAGAAGTTTTAATGTCATTGAATGGAAATTCAGGTTCATATTATGATTATTTGAAAGCAAATGCTTCCTCAATAGTTTCAGGTTCCACTTGGAATAAAGTATTGCACGATGGTATTTATGTTGGAGTTTCATCTCCAGCTTCAGCAAGTCCTGCTGATTATACAACTGCAGCGAATACTTTAGCTGCGTCTAAAAGCGCTGCTGGATTTGAACTTGTAATGTATACAAAAACTGGTTTAGGGGACGGACAACAAGCAAACAATCCATGGTTGCAAGAATTCCCAGATCCTATCTCTAGAGTATCTTGGGACAACTATGTAACTGTTTCTAGAAAAGATGCTGAAAAATTAGGTTTAGAAAATCACAATGTTGCTGATGGTGGATTGAATGGAAGTTATGCTACATTAACTGTAAACGGAGCAACGCTTGAAAACGTTCCTGTTATTATTCAACCTGGTCAAGCATTAGGAACACTAGGATTGGCTTTCGGATATGGTAAAAAAGCAGCTCTGAAAGAAGCAATGCAAGTAGGAGTTAATGCTTATACTTTATATAATAATTTTAATAATGTTCAATCCGCAACAATTAAAAAAGCAGCTGGAGAACACGAATTTGCTTGTGTTCAATCACAAAAAACCTTAATGGGTCGTGGCGATATTATTAAGGAAACGACCTTAGAGATATTTAATACAAAAGATGCGGCTGAGTGGAATGAAGTTCCAAAAGTGTCTTTAGATCATAAAGAAGTTGATGCTACTTCGGTAGATTTATGGACGCCTTTTGATCGTTCTGTTGGGCATCATTTTAATTTATCAATTGATTTAAATGCTTGTACTGGTTGTGGCGCTTGTGTCATTGCTTGTCATGCTGAAAATAATGTTCCTGTTGTAGGAAAAGTAGAAGTCAGAAGAAGCCGCGATATGCACTGGTTGCGTATTGATAGATATTATTCTTCTGAGGATACGTTCGCTCATGACAATGAGAAGAAAGAAAACTTTAAAGGATTGTTTGGTGATAAAGGTTCTTTAGGTGGTTTTGGTGAAATGGAACAAGCAGCGGATAACCCACAAGTAGCTTTTCAACCTGTAATGTGTCAACATTGTAATCACGCTCCTTGCGAAACGGTATGTCCAGTTGCTGCAACTTCACATAGCCGACAAGGACAAAACCATATGGCATATAACAGATGTGTGGGTACTCGTTATTGTGCAAACAACTGTCCGTATAAAGTACGTCGTTTCAACTGGTTCTTATACAACAAAAACAACGAATTTGATTATCATATGAATGATGATTTGGGTCGTATGGTCTTGAATCCAGATGTGAATGCTCGTTCACGTGGAGTTATGGAAAAATGTTCTATGTGTATTCAAATGACACAAGCAACTATATTGAGCGCTAAACGTGATGGAAGAGCTATTGTTGATGGTGAATTTCAAACTGCTTGTTCTAATGCTTGTTCTTCTGGAGCAATGATTTTTGGAGATGTGAATGATGAAGCAAGTAAAGTTAAGGCACTAGCGGAAGAAGACAGAATGTATCATTTATTAGAGCATGTTGGTACAAAACCAAATGTGTTTTACCACGTGAAAGTTAGAAATACTTAAGAAAAATTAAAAAACAATTTAAAGGATTATGTCTCATATATACGACGCAAACATTAGAAAACCTTTAGTTATAGGTGATAAATCTTATCACGATGTAACTGTTGATGTTGCTGCACCTGTAGAAGGGAAAGCTAACAAACATTGGTGGATTGTATTTTCAATTGCATTAGCTGCTTTCCTTTGGGGAGTGAGTTGCATTATTTACACAGTATCAACTGGTATTGGCACATGGGGATTAAATAAAACTGTGGGTTGGGCTTGGGATATTACTAACTTCGTTTGGTGGGTAGGTATCGGTCACGCTGGAACCTTAATTTCTGCTGTACTTTTATTATTCCGTCAACGCTGGAGAATGGCGATTAACCGTTCTGCTGAAGCAATGACTATTTTCTCAGTAATTCAAGCAGGTTTATTTCCAATTATACACATGGGTCGTCCATGGTTAGCGTACTGGGTTTTACCGATACCAAATCAATTCGGTTCCTTATGGGTAAATTTTAACTCACCTTTACTTTGGGACGTGTTTGCAATTTCTACCTATCTTTCGGTGTCTTTAGTTTTCTGGTGGACAGGACTTTTGCCTGATTTTGCGATGATTAGAGATAGAGCTGTTAATCCTTTCCAAAAAAGAATCTATACTATTTTAAGTTTTGGTTGGAGTGGAAGAGCAAAAGATTGGCAACGTTTTGAAGAAGTATCTTTAGTATTAGCTGGATTAGCTACGCCACTTGTACTTTCTGTACACACGATTGTATCGATGGATTTTGCTACTTCAGTTATCCCAGGATGGCATACAACGATTTTCCCTCCATACTTTGTGGCTGGTGCGGTATTCTCTGGATTTGCAATGGTAAATACATTGTTGATCATCATGAGAAAAGTATCTAACTTAGAAGCTTATATTACAATTCAACATATCGAATTGATGAATATTATCATCATGATCACAGGATCTATTGTTGGAGTAGCTTATATTACAGAGTTGTTTATTGCTTGGTATTCTGGTGTAGAATACGAACAATATGCCTTCTTAAACAGAGCAACTGGTCCTTACTGGTGGGCTTATTGGTCGATGATGACTTGTAATGTATTTTCTCCACAATTTATGTGGTTTAAAAAATTAAGAACAAGTATTATGTTCTCTTTTATTATTTCGATTGTAGTAAATATTGGAATGTGGTTCGAGCGATTTGTAATTATCGTAACTTCATTACACAGAGATTATCTTCCATCTTCATGGACGATGTTTTCACCAACATTTGTCGATATTGGAATATTCATCGGAACAATTGGTTTCTTCTTCGTTTTATTCTTATTATATGCTAGAACATTCCCAGTAATTGCTCAAGCTGAAGTAAAAACAATTTTGAAAGCAACAGGAGAAAAATACATTAGAGAAAGAGAAGCAAATAAACATTCACATCATGAGTAGTAATAAAGTTATTTACGCCATTTATAATGACGATGACACTTTGATGGATGCCGTAAAAAAGACACGTGCAGCACATCACCATATTGAAGAAGTTTTTACTCCTTTTCCGGTTCACGGTTTAGATAAAGCTATGGGAATTGCTCCTACAAGAATTGCAATTTGTGCTTTTATCTATGGTTTATGTGGATTGTCTTTTGGAACTTGGATGATGAATTTTGTAATGATTCAAGATTGGCCTCAAGATATTGGAGGTAAACCAAGTTTTAGTTATATTCAAAACATGCCTGCTTTCGTGCCAATTATGTTTGAAGAAACGGTATTTTTTGCAGCGCATTTAATGGTAATCACTTTCTATATGAGAAGTAGATTATGGCCATTCAAACAAGCTGAAAATCCAGATGTTAGAACTACTGATGATCATTTCTTAATGGAAGTATCAGTCAACAATAACGAGAAAGAATTAGTATCCTTTTTTGAAAGTACTGGAGCAGTAGAAGTTAAAGTAATAGATAAGCATTAATATATCACTATGAAAAGTCTATATAAAATAGCATTTTTAGTTTGTGTGTCGGTTTTGGTTACATCTTGTAAAGACAATTTGAGTCCAAATTACCAGTACATGCCAAACATGTATGAATCGGTAGGTTATGAAACTTACTCTGAATCAAATGCTTTCAAGAACGGTAAAGAAGGACAACTTCCTGCGGAAGGTACCATTAATAGAGGTTTCGATGTTTATGACTATCCAAATACAACGGCGGGTTATGAAGCTGCAAAAGCGTCTGCAAGATCGCCACTCGATTCGACGGCAGTAGAGATGGATAAGGCAAAAGAGCTTTTTGAAATATATTGTGCGATTTGTCATGGTAATGCTGGTGATGGAAAAGGTAAATTGGTGACACAAGGAAAATATTTAGGAGTACCAAGTTACAAAGACCGTTTGATTACTGAAGGAAGTGTTTTTCACGTACAGCAATTTGGTATCAATTCTATGGGTTCTTATGCTAATCAAATGAGCAAGAAAGAGCGTTGGATGGTTTCAGCTTATGTCATGAAACTTAAGAGTGAATTATAATTGTAAAATAAACTGATCGTAATAGATATGTATACATTTTCAAGTAAATTAAAAACGTTCTCTTTCATCCTAATTATATTAGGAGTTCTCGGAATTGGATATGGTTTTTTAACTGCACCTAAAAATATAGAAGAAGTTGAAAAAATTCTTGCTGCCAATGAGCATGGTGGACATCATGCGGAAGCAGCTCATGCTTCTGCAGAGGCTCCTTCTCATGAGAAAGCTGAAGCCCATAATACGTCTGAAGTTGTAACAGAAAAACCAGCTGTAGCTGAAGTAGCGAAAGATACTACCGCAACAGACACTACAAAAATAGCTGAAACAGTTGCTGCGTCAGCTGAAAGTCACAATGAGGAGCAACCTAAAAAAGAAGTTAGTGAAGAAGACGCCCACAAAGAACATCAAGCACATTTAGAACACGTATTGCACCAATTGCAAAACAAACCATGGTCTGCTTTGTATGTGGCTTGTATATTCTTTATGCTTATTTCAATGGGTGTACTAGCATTTTACGCAATACAACAAGTAGCACAAGCAGGTTGGTCTCCAGTACTGTTTAGAGTAATGCAAGGAATAACAGCCTATTTACCTGTTGGATCAGTCTTATTTTTACTATTTTTATTGTTATCGGGTTTCCATTTCAATCATTTATTCCCTTGGTTAGATCCAGAAGTTGTGGCTCATGACAAATTGATACAAAACAAGGCTGGTTATTTGAACTTCCCATTTTGGATTGTTAGAGCACTTGTTTTCTTAACAGGGTGGAATTTATACCGATACTTCTCAAGAAAAAATTGTTTGGCTCAAGATGAATCTAACGACAATAGTAACTACAAAAAGAATTTCAATATTTCAGCGATGTTCTTAGTATTCTTTATTGTTACGGAATCTATAATGTCTTGGGATTGGATAATGTCATTAGACCCGCATTGGTTTAGTACTTTATTTGGATGGTATGTTTTCGCAAGTTTCTTTGTAAGCGGAATTACAACAATTTGTATGGTTACTTTATATCTGAAATCTGTTGGATATTTAGAGCATGTTAACACAAGTCATATTCATGATTTAGCGAAATTCATGTTTGGTATTAGCGTATTTTGGACATACTTATGGTTCTCACAATTTATGTTGATTTGGTATGCAAATATTCCTGAAGAAGTCACCTATTTTGTTACAAGAATTGAACTATAT
This sequence comes from Flavobacterium sp., assembly GCA_043783565.1. Classification (GTDB taxonomy): domain Bacteria; phylum Bacteroidota; class Bacteroidia; order Flavobacteriales; family Flavobacteriaceae; genus Flavobacterium. The sequence goes on from JAYVZG010000052.1 coordinate 39,361, forward strand.
AATCTTCCGTTTTTTGGAGCAGTAGTTATGAACTTCGTATTCCCAATTTTGATTCTTATCAATACGGATTTTAAAAGAATTACTTGGGTGTTGGTTATGGCAGGAACAGTAATTTTATTAGGACATTATATTGATTTCTTCAATATGATTATGCCAGCAACTGTCGGAGATCAGTGGTTTATTGGCGCATCCGAATTAGGATCAATCTCTTTCTTCCTTGGTTTGTTTATTTTCGTTGTATTTACAGCTTTAACCAAAGCTCCGCTACTTGCGAAAAGAAATCCTTACATTGAAGAAAGTAAACATTTTCATTATTAATATTTAAAGTAAAAAACAGATGACAAGTTTGTTGGTAATTATAGTTTTATTGTTATTATCAGTTGCACTTTGGCAATTGACAAAGATATTCGATTTATCTCAGGTCGGCTCTTCAAAAAATAGTTCAGGTGTTGCAGATGATAATGACAATAATATCCAAGGATATTTGATGTTTGGATTTCTTGCTTTCATGTACATTTTTACGATTTATGGTCTGATTAAATGGGGTGGGTTTGTCTTGCATACACCAGCTTCTGCCCATGGTGGTGAGATAGATAATTTGATGAATATTACTTGGGTTGTAATTTTCTTCGTGCAAGCCATAACTCAAGCACTATTATACTACTTTGGATTTAAGTACAGAGGTAGAAAAGATCAAACAGCACTTTATTTTTCAGATAATAATAAACTTGAAGTAATTTGGAGTGTAATTCCAGCAATTGTCTTAGCAGGATTAATTCTTTATGGTTTGTATGCTTGGTCAGATATTATGTTTATCGATAAAGATGAAGAAGTAATAGAAATTGAGTTGTATGCACAGCAATTTAATTGGAAGGCAAGGTATTCTGGGGAGGACAATGTTTTAGGAAAGGCAAATGTTCGTTACATAGAAGGGGTAAATAGCGTTGGAGTCGATCCTGCTGATCCAAATTCGCAAGACGATAAAGTAGTTACTGAATTGCATATACCGAAAGGAAAAAAAATACATTTTAAAATGCGTTCACAAGATGTATTGCATTCCGCTTATATGCCCTACTTTAGAGCTCAGATGAATGTCGTTCCAGGAATGGTTACAGAGTTTGCTTATACACCAATTTACACTTCAGACGAATATCGCAACTTGCCTTATATGATTGAGAAGGTAAATAACATTAACAGTATCAGAACAAAGAAAAGTGCTGAATTAGTTGCAATGGGCCAACCTGCGCTTGATCCTTACACTTTTGAGTTCTTGCTTTTGTGCAATAAAATTTGTGGTGCTTCCCATTACAACATGCAAATGAAGATTGTAGTGGATACTCCAGAAGATTATAAAAAGTGGTTAAACGAAAAGCCATCTTTCTCAGAAGAACTTAAAACAGCTGCAGCAGCTCCAGCTACTGATGCAAATGCGAAAGGTAAAGATACTACGGCTAGTGTTGCTTCAAATAAAATGATGGCTCAAGTAGAAAATAAATAAATAAAAATTAATAAAGTACATATATTATGTCAGCAGAAGCTCTAGATCACGGACACGATCATGAACATGAACATCACCATAAAGACACCTTTATAACTAAATACATATTTAGTATTGATCATAAAATGATTGCAAGGCAATACTTGATTACAGGTATTATCATGGGGGTTATCGGCGTTGCAATTTCTATTTTATTTAGATTACAATTGGCGTGGCCAGAAGAGTCATTCAAGATTCTAAATTTTGTCCTTGGAGATTCCTACGCACCAAACGGGGTTTTATTAAATGATCGATACTTAGCGTTGGTTACCATTCACGGTACAATCATGGTTTTCTTTGTATTAACTGCTGCGTTAAGCGGAACCTTTAGTAACTTGTTAATCCCACTCCAAATTGGAGCACGAGATATGGCCTCTGGATTTCTAAACATGGTCTCGTATTGGCTGTTTTTCCTATCAAGTATTTTAATGGTTTCTTCATTATTTGTTGAATCAGGCCCTGCTTCTGCAGGATGGACAATTTATCCTCCATTAAGTGCTCTGCCACAAGCTATTGCAGGATCAGGTGCAGGTATGACTTTGTGGTTAGTGTCTATGGCTGTCTTTATCGCCTCTTCATTAATGGGTTCTTTAAATTATATAGTTACTGTTATAAATTTAAGAACTAAAGGAATGTCATTTACTAGATTGCCTCTTACAATTTGGGCATTCTTTATTACTGCTGTAATTGGAGTTATTTCTTTTCCAGTACTTTTATCTGCTGCTTTGTTGCTAATTATGGATAGAAGTTTTGGAACGTCTTTCTTCCTTTCAGATATTTACATCGCTGGTGAAGTATTGCATTACCAAGGTGGATCACCAGTATTATTTGAACACTTATTCTGGTTCCTTGGACATCCAGAAGTGTATATCATCTTATTGCCTGCTTTAGGAATTACATCTGAAGTAATTGCGACCAATTCTCGTAAACCAATCTTTGGTTACAGAGCCATGATTATGTCAATTATAGCAATTGCGTTCTTATCAACTATTGTTTGGGGTCACCACATGTTTATGTCGGGAATGAATCCGTTCTTAGGTTCAGTATTTACATTTACAACGCTTTTGATTGCAATTCCATCCGCCGTTAAAGCTTTTAATTATATCACAACGCTTTGGAAAGGTAATCTACAGTTAAATCCAGCAATGTTGTTTTCAATCGGATTGGTTTCTACCTTTATTACAGGAGGTTTAACAGGAATTATTCTTGGAGATAGTACACTAGACATCAATGTGCATGATACGTATTTCGTTGTTGCGCATTTCCACTTAGTTATGGGAATCTCTGCACTTTACGGGATGTTCGCAGGAATCTACCACTGGTATCCAAAAATGTGGAAAAGAATGATGAACAAGAATCTTGGGTACATTCACTTTTGGGTTACTGCTGTATGTGCTTATGGAGTTTTCTTCCCAATGCACTTTATTGGCCTAGCGGGTCTTCCAAGACGTTATTATACAAACACTAACTTTCCGCTTTTTGATGACTTGCAAAATGTAAATGTAATCATCACCATGTTCGCAATTATTGGAGGAGCTTTCCAATTGGTATTTTTATGGAACTTCTTTTATAGTATTTTCTACGGTAAAAGAACGATTCAAAATCCATGGAAATCCAATACATTAGAATGGACTGCGCCAATTGAGCACATTCATGGTAACTGGCATGGCGAAATTCCTCACGTATATAGATGGCCCTATGATTATAGCAAACCAGGACATGATGATGATTTTGTACCACAAAATGTCCCAATGAAAGAAGGAGAAGAACAACTTCATCACTAAAAATAAAACACATTAAAAATGCCTTTCCTAATCGAAAGGCATTTTTAGTTTAGGCAAACAATTTCGCTATATTTGTAACATGAATGAGAATTTAGACCCAACCAATTTCAACTATAATTCAGAAGAGCTAGATCTCGAAAAAAAGCTAAGGCCTTTGTCCTTTGAAGATTTCGCAGGACAAGATCAAGTACTTGATAATCTCAAAGTATTTGTTGAAGCCGCCAATCAAAGAAACGAAGCCTTAGACCATACCTTGTTTCACGGTCCACCAGGTTTAGGGAAAACAACCTTAGCCAACATTCTAGCTAACGAATTAGGGGTAGGGATAAAAATCACCTCTGGACCGGTTCTAGACAAACCAGGTGACTTAGCAGGACTACTCACCAACCTCGAAGACAGAGACGTACTTTTTATTGACGAAATCCATCGACTAAGCCCAATTGTAGAAGAATATCTCTATTCGGCCATGGAGGATTTCAAAATTGATATTATGATAGAGTCAGGTCCTAATGCTAGAACTGTCCAATTAAATCTCAATCCGTTTACGCTTGTCGGTGCAACTACAAGATCTGGTTTACTAACAGCTCCTATGCGTGCACGATTCGGTATTCAAAGCCGATTGCAATATTATAGCACCGAACTCCTAACCACAATTGTACAACGAAGTTCGTCTATTCTAAAAATGCCAATCACTATGGAAGCCGCCATCGAAATTGCAGGTAGAAGCAGAGGAACGCCGAGAATTGCCAATGCACTTTTGCGTCGCGTTCGTGACTTTGCACAAATCAAAGGCAACGGAAAGATCGATATCGAAATCGCTCGCTATGCTTTAAAAGCACTGCATGTTGACGCTCACGGTCTCGACGAAATGGATAACAAAATACTCACAACCATCATCGACAAATTCAAAGGCGGACCAGTTGGTTTGTCCACTTTGGCCACTGCCGTTTCCGAAAGCAGCGAAACCATAGAAGAAGTCTACGAGCCGTTTTTAATACAAGAAGGATTCATTATGCGAACCCCTCGTGGACGAGAAGTGACAGAGAAAGCGTACAAGCATTTAGGAAAGATTAAAACTAATATTCAAGGCGGATTATTTTAGAGCATTTCCCCACCAAAAAAGGTGCGGTCGGGCTTTCCGCTCTATCTTTTTTTCGTGCCTCAAAAAAGGATGCCGCTCCAATCCCTAATGCAAACCTCCATTCATTGACGTGATTGATAACAAATCCAAATACACTGCCTTTATCAAATCCGAAGCAAAACGTCTCGGATTCCTGTCGTGTGGTATTTCTAAATCGGGTTTTCTCGATGAAGAAGCGCCACGATTAGAGAAATGGCTCAATCAAAACCAACACGGTCAAATGACCTATATGGAGAATCATTTCGACAAGCGACTCAATCCGAATCTACTTGTTGAAGATGCCAAAAGCGTTGTGTCATTATTGCTCAATTATTATCCTTCCGAAACTCAAAATGAAGATACATATAAGATTTCAAAATATGCTTATGGGCAAGATTATCATTTTGTCATTAAAGAGAAATTAAAAGAACTGTTACACGCTATTCAGGAAAACATCGGTGAAGTTTCCGGGCGAGCATTCGTTGATTCGGCACCAGTACTCGACAAAGCGTGGGCTGCAAAAAGCGGTTTGGGTTGGATGGGCAAAAACACCAATTTGATTACCAAGACTATCGGCTCATTTTATTTCATTGCAGAACTCATCATCGATTTAGAGTTAGATTACGACAATCCAACTACAGACCATTGTGGTTCTTGCACTGCATGCCTCGATGCGTGCCCAACTGAAGCGATTGTTGCTCCGTATGTGGTTGATGGGAGTAAATGTATTTCCTATTTTACAATAGAACTCAAAGAAAATATTCCCTCAGAAATGAAAGGAAAATTCGAAGATTGGGCTTTTGGATGTGACATTTGTCAAGATGTTTGTCCCTGGAATAAATTTTCAAAACCTCACAACGAACCACTTTTCAATTCAAGCCCAGAATTACTTTCAATGACCAAAAAAGATTGGGAGGAAATCACGGAGGAAACATTCAATATAGTTTTTAAAAACTCAGCATTGAAGAGAACGAAGTGGAATGGTTTGAAAAGGAATATCGATTTTATAAAACAGTAATTTCATACATTTGAATTCGATGAATCCAATAAACAAATGTTTTCTAATAATCATAATTCTCAGTTGTTTTAAAGGAAACTCGCAACCTTTTATTGACATCGCCAATTTCAATTATCAAACTTTTTCTGCTTATCAAAAAAACGATACTTCGTTAAGAAGCACTACTGAAATATACTCATTCAATCTTTTTTTACCCAAAGAATTTAAAAACGGAAACGCATTCTTATTTCGCATAAATGGTGAATCTATACAATCCTCTATAAATTCATTGAATGTATCTTCAAAAGTATCAAGTTTGTCTATGGTTATTGGATATCAATGGTATTCAGAAAATAAAAAATGGAAATCAATAATTATAGGAATTCCAAAACTTGCCAGTGATTTTAAAGAATCTATTGATGGAAATGATTGGCAATACGGGGCACTTTTTATTGAAAATTATAAGCTTAACTCTAAAATACAACTCAAAGCTGGATTCTATAGTAATAAAGAAGCTTTCGGTAATTTTTTTGTTCCACTTATAGGTATAGATTGGAAAGCTTCGGATAAACTATACTGTTATGGAATTTTACCTACCAACTACAAAATAGAATATGCAATTGTAAAAAAGAAGGTGAATGTAGGTCTTAATTTTAAAGCATTTACAAGATCTTTCCAACTTTCCGACGAACAAAACAATGATTATATTCGTTTTGACGAAGTAGTTTTGAAAGGTTTTGTAGAGTATTATTTTTATCAAAACATAGTATTCTATGCAGAAACTGGAAGGTCATTGGGTAAAAAACCTTTGCAATATAGATCCAATTCTAATGAATTGTCCAACCAAAATTTTATTTACCAACCAACTAATAACTATACTTTGATTTCTGTAGGTTTAACGTATCGTATTTCTCAAGATTAAATATTATAAAGCACAAAACAAAAAACCCGACTATTTCTAATCGGGTTTTTCTGTGGTACCTCCAGGGATCGAACCAGGGACACATGGATTTTCAGTCCATTGCTCTACCATCTGAGCTAAGGTACCTCTCGCTTAAAGCGGTTGCAAATATAGAATGATTTTTAATTTATACAAAACAATTATTAAAAAAAATCTATTCGTAACTTCGCCGCATCAAATTAAGCTTATGCTACTTGCAATTGATATTGGAAATACCCGAATTAAAGGCGCTGTCTTTGAACACGATACCTTACTTTATGGATTTAATTTTTTACAGGAAGAATTAGAAATCAATATAAACTCAATTTTAAAAAATTATCCAAAATGTTCTGATTTGGTGGTTGCTTCGGTTGGAAACACGCCAAAGGAGATCTTCTTAACTTTCCAAAATCAACTCAATATTCACTTTATTACCCACGAATCTTCTTTCCCATTCCACAATTTGTATGAAACACCTCATACTTTAGGAATAGACAGAATGGTATTAGCATCAGGTGCAGTATTGGAATATCCAAAACAAAATAGATTGGTAATCGATGCTGGAACATGTATAACCTATGACTTTATTGATTCAGATGATAATTATTTAGGAGGTGCAATTTCTCCAGGAATTCGATTGCGATATGAATCCTTACACCAGCAAACGGCAAAGCTACCTTTGTTGAATACAAAATATCCAGATCATTTTTGTGGAAATACTACAAATGGAGCAATTCATGTAGGAGTGATACATGGAGTGATTCATGAAATAAACGGTTTTATAGCTCAATATCAAGAGTGCTATTCAAACATTATCATAATTTTAACGGGTGGCGACACAGATTTTTTGGCTAAACGATTAAAAAATACCATATTTGCCAATTCAAATTTTCTTCTTGAAAGTCTGAACCAAACTTTTCAATATAAAATCAAAAATGATTAAAAAAATTAGTGTTGCTCTTTTCTTACTTTTTTCTATTGTTTCACTAGCGCAACAAGGTACTTCATCCCCATATTCTTTTTATGGAATTGGAGATATTCGTTTCAGAGGTACAGCTGAAAATAGATTAATGGGAGGCATTTCAGTTTTTCCAGATAGTATTCATATCAATATTCAAAATCCAGCTTCATATTCTAGTTTGAAATTAACTTCCTATACTGTTGGAGCAAGTTTTAATTCCACTAGACTGAATTCATTTAAAAATAATGAGAAAGCACAAAGATCCACTCTAGATTATATGGCTGTTGGGATTCCACTTAAAAAAATGGGTTTTGGATTTGGATTAATTCCATATTCATCAGTAGGTTATAGAATTAGGAATGAAAAAACGTCAATCTCAATCAATGATGGAACATCTACTACAATCATTAAAAGAAATGAAGGAACAGGTGGTTTAAATAAAATATTTTTAGGATTTGGATATAAAGTCAACCCCAATTTAAGTATTGGAGCTGACATTCATTATAATTTTGGAAAGATAGAAACCAAAAACATTGAAAAAATATCAGATGTAGAATTTGGAACTCAAGAATATAATTCTTCAGAATTATCTGGGGTAAATTTTAATCTGAGCGCTATGTATCAGAGAAAACTTAATAATAAATTAGATGTTTATGGGAGCCTTATATATACCCCTGAAAGCAGCCTAACATCTAAAAATAAAAGAATAACTTCGACGGTTTTATACTCTGATTTTTTCGACCCTCTAGATGTAGATCAGTTCGATGAAATTAATACTACTTATACTATTAAATTACCTTCTAAAATAACATTTGGTTTAGGAATAGGTCAAAGTAAAAAATGGATGGTAGGTACCGAACTTACATTTCAACAAAATAGTAAATTTGGAAATCGAACAGAAGATATCTCGAATGTAGTCTATAAAGATGTGATCAAGTACAGTTTAGGAGGGTATTTTATCCCAAATTATTCCGCTTACTCTAATTATTTTAAAAAAATTACCTATCGTGGAGGTTTTAGATATGAGAATACAGGAATGGTGATTAATAACCAAAAACTTAGAGATTATGCTTTTTCAGCAGGTCTTGGGTTGCCTTTAGGAGGTGTTTTTTCTAATTTAAATCTAGGAGTTGAGTACGGAAGAAGAGGTACAGCAAAAGCCTTGTTGATTGAAGAAAATTACACAAATGTTATCCTAAGTTTGTCTTTAAATGACCGTTGGTTTATTAAAAGAAAATACGACTAATTACTGTCAACAAAATAGAATATCTAATTCGTAATGCCATTTCAATTTGAAAAGTTGCAAACATTTTTGTTCTCTTATTTTGATTTTTGGAATTGCTTTATTCCTATCAATTGGTTGTGAAAGTAATTTTAAAGAAGTTCAAAAAATTAATTACTATGAGTTTGTTCCGAATGGTGAAGCTGAAAATTTCAATTTAAAATATACCGATTCAGGAAGAATTAAGTCTATTTTGGTGAGTCCAAAAATGTTGGATTATTCTTCTGTTGAATTTCCATTTACTGAATTCCCAAAAGGAATATTTGTAACGATGTATGATGCAAATGGGAAACGAACTTTCATCAAATCCGATTACGCAGTTACTTTCAAAGGCACTGACTTAATTGATCTTCAAAAAAACGTCAAAATTTCAAACGAAGCGGGTCAACTACTAGAAACAGAACAGCTCTATTTTGATCAAAAAAACGAATGGTTTTTTACAGAGAAAAAGTTTAAATTTACAGACCCTAAAGGAATTTCTTTTGGAGAAGGCATAGATTTTAGCAAAGATTTTAAAATTGTAAACTCGCAACGTATTAATGGTGCTATCGATGAAGCCGAATAAATTATGATATGAATTATTTAAAATACACCCAATACGTTTACTTAGTTTTTAGTGGTTTTTTCATTTATGATGGATTCACAAAAGTCAATTCAGATCAATCTCCGTGGTTGTCATTTATTATTGCAGCGGTAGCTATCTTCATGTTCTTTTTTAGAAGAAGTTTTGCCAAAAAATTCGAAAACAGAGATAAGAACTCCTAGATCATGGAAATTAGTATTATCATTTTATGCCTAATACTAGCGGCTCTTTTTTCAGGAATGGAAATCGCATTTGTTTCTTCCAATAAGATTTATCTTGAAATTGAAAAGAAACAACAGAATTTCCTTTCAAAAATTCTCACCAAACTTACCGAAAAACCTTCCAAGTTTATAGCCTCGATGCTTATTGGGAATACCATTGTATTGGTAGTCTATGGTTTTTTTATGGGTGAATTGTTGATGAATTGGATAAGCAAAATGGGATTTAATTTCACGAATCTTTCCAATGTACTTATTCAAACTACGCTTTCTACTTTTGTTGTCTTAATTACAAGTGAATTTATTCCAAAGGTATTTTTTCAAATTTATGCCAATACTTTTATTAAGTTTTTTGCCCTTCCAGCGTATTTTTTTTATCTACTCTTTTATTTTATTTCAACCTTTATTCTTTGGATATCGGATTTTATATTGAGACGATTTTTTAAAACGGAAGGAGATCAAATTCCATTGTTTTTTAGCAAAATTGAACTCGGAAATTATATTACCGAACAAATGAGTAGTGTGGAAGACCATGAAAATATGGATTCTGAAATACAAATCTTTCAAAATGCATTAGAGTTCTCTGGAGTGAAAGCACGTGACATTATGACTCCAAGAACAGAAATATCTGCAGTCGAAATTCATGATTCAGTGACGGATTTAAAAAATAGATTTATAGAAACTGGCTATTCGAAGATATTAGTTTATCAAAATTCGTTAGATGACATATTAGGTTATGTACACTCGTTTGAACTTTTTAAAAAACCTAAAAGCATCAAATCGGTACTTATTTCAATCGAATTTGTACCTGAAACAATCTATATAAAAGATGTTTTGGAACTTTTAACAAAGAAAAGAAAAAGCATCGCCATTGTTTTGGATGAATATGGAGGAACTTCAGGAATGATTACCATGGAAGATATCGTAGAAGAACTTTTTGGCGAAATTGAAGACGAACATGATTCTATAGAAGAATTAATTGAAAAAAGATTGGAAGAAGAGGTCTATTTGTTTTCTGCTAGATTGGATGTTGAATATTTAAACCAAACCTATAAACTTCAAATTCCAGAAAGCGATTCTTATGGAACTTTAGGTGGATATATTGTCAATTATACGAAAGAAATCCCATTAAAAGGAGATCAAATCACCATCGATAAAATTAGATTTACTATTGAAGAAGCTACAAATAAGAAAATAGAATTGGTAAAAATGAATTTACAAGAATAAAAAAATTAAAAAAAAACAAAAAATCTTTCAAAATATAACTTTACAACTATGGTTATTAAATAGATAATTGTATTTTCGCAAACTGAATTAAAAATTAACACTATACAAAATGGCAGTTTTACAAAAAATTAGACAACGTTCATTACTTTTAATACTCGTTATTGGCTTTTCCTTACTAGCATTTATCGTTCAAGATTTATATAGAAAAGGCGGTTTTAATGAAACTTCAAAGTACGTTGGAACCGTAAACGACAAAGACATCTCATTTGAAGATTTCCGACTTAAAGTAAGTAACCTTGAAAAAAGTGGGCAACAAGGAATGACCTCGACACAAGCAGTAAATCGTGTATGGGATCAAGAAGTCTCAATCGCACTATTAACTGCTGAATTTGACAAATTAGGAATTCACACTAGTGAAAAACATATTTTAGAAATATTCAAAAACGATCAAAACATTGGTCAAAATCAAATGTTCCAAACCAATGGAGTTTTTGACTTGGCTAAATTTAAAGAGTATTTTAAATCGAATCCTGAACAAGCTCAGTTTTTAAAAGACAAAGAGAAAGATGCTGATTTGAATGCAAAATATCAAATCTATAATTCTTTGGTAAAAGCGGGAATGTATACTACAGAAAGCGAAGGAAAATTGAAATACGAAATGGAAGCTAACAAAGTCAATTTTGATTATGTTGCGGTTTTATTTTCTTCTATAAAAGATACGGATATAAAAATTTCAGATGCTGAGATAACAGAGTATATGAAGAAAAACGAGAAAAAATACAAAGCCGAAGAAACTCGTGAAGTAGAATATGTGATGATTGAAGATAAAGCATCACCTGAAGATGAGAATGAAGTTAAAATGACCATCAACGGTTTGTTGGATCAAAGAGTAGTATACAACCAAACTACTAGTGTAAACGATACTTTACCTGGTTTTAAAGGAGCTGCTAATACTATCGAGTTTGTAAACGAAAACTCAGATGTCCCATACGATTCAACTTATGTAGCTAAGAAAGATTTGCCTGCTGAATTTGCAGAACAATTATTCAACTTGCCACAAGGAGAAGTTTTCGGACCTTATATGAAAGGGAATCTTTATTGCATCTCTAAATTAATCGGAAGAAAAGCGGGTGCCAATGCTAAAGCGAGTCACATTTTGATTAGTTATGAAGGAACACAAGTACCCAACAAAAAAGAAAAAAGAACCAAAGAACAAGCTAAAGCTAAAGCGGAACTATTGTTAGCACAAGCATTAGCCAATCCATCTTCTTTCTTTATTTTGGCAATGACTAATTCGGATGATTCTTCTGCGCAACAAGGTGGTGATTTAGGCTATTTTGGACCGAACCAAATGGTAAAACCTTTTAATGATTTTGTTTTTAACAACCCAGTTGGAAAAATTGGATTGGTTGAAACAGATTTCGGATACCATATCATTAACGTTACAGAAAAACAAGATGCAATTCGTTTGGCGACTATCGGTCAAAAAATCGAACCATCAGAAGCTACAACAGATAAATTGTATACCAAAGCTGTAAAATTCGAAATGGATGCTAATGAAAAAGATTTTGAAAAAGTAGCCAAAGAAGCTAAACTAACTGTGAATCCATCGGTTAAAGTAAAAATAATGGAGGAACAATTTGGTGCTGCTGGAAATCAAAGACAAATTATTCGTTGGGCATTTGATTCTAAAACGAATACAGGAGATGTAAAACGTTTTGAAGTGGTAAATGTTGGAAATGTAATCGCAAAATTGAAGAAAGTAAATGAAAAAGGCTTGATGACAATTGAAGAGGCAAAACCAATGGTGGAACCCATATTAAAAAACAAGAAAAAAGCGGAAAAAATCACGGCTAAAATGAAAGGTTCTTCATTGCAAGCAATAGCTACTGCTTCTGGAGTATCGGTTCAACAAGCTGTAGATCTTACAGTTGAAAATGCAAATATTCCAAATGCTGGTTTTGAAAGAAAAGTTGTTGGTACCACTTTCGCAATGGGATTGAATAAAACATCTGCTCCAATTGAAGGTACTGTTGGAGTTTATGTTGTAAAACCAACTTTAATTACAAAAGCACCTGTTTTGAAAGATCATAAAGAATATGTTGCTAAAGTAAAAGCACAAGTTGCAGGATATACAGGAAGAGTAATACCAGCATTAAAAGAAGAAGCAGACATTGAAGACAATAGAGCGAAATTCAATTACTAAAATTGAATCAAAAAATAAAAAAAACCCGATTTGAAAAAATCGGGTTTTTTTATAAAATCATTTCTGAGTAGGGCAGAATGGTTTCAAATCCTTTTTCTCTAAAATACTCCGTTGGGTTTTCTCGAGATACAACCAAAACAAAATCTCCTCCCCATGCTCCAAGACTTTTAATAGTTCCTTTAAAATCTGAGAATAAGGAGTTTTGAATGGTCGTCAATTCTAAAATTGTACTCATTTCAGCTTCATGTTTCAGGAGTAATGAACTAAAATTTTCAAAATCGTTAGTACGTAAAATCGCAGTTGTAATGTCATCAAATAAAGGAATGCTGTTTTCTATGGTGTTAGCTTTAGAATAATACGAAGCAATGGCAGCTTTACTATTTTGTTTTTGATTGAGATATACAAAATACAAATTTGCTATACATATTGGTTCGAAGGATATCTTTTCTATCTGCGGTTTTCCGTTTTTTAATTGATACAATATTGGTGAATTATTCTGAGCGCAAGCAATATCATAACCACTACCGCCAAAACTGTTTTTAAGCAATGTAAAAGCATCTATTTGCAACCATTGGGCAATATTGTTGATGAGCGTAGAAGAAGTGCCTAATCCCCAAAATTTTGGAAAAGTAAGTTGGGTCGTAATTGTATAGCCTGTGGAATTCTCTAAAAAAATCGGATTCAAAAGAAAAGCTTCGTGAAGTATGGTAATTAAGGTGTTTTTTATCGGTTGATTTTCAAAAATTGTTTTACTCTTTATTTCTGAGAATGAAAAGGTATCTTCAAACCAAAAACTATTATCATAATCATAACTTGTCCATTGTATTTCTTGATTTTTTCCTTCTTCAACAATTAGATTTTGACCAAATTTAGTAGGTAGAGCCAATGCTTTAGCGCCATCTAAAACGACATATTCGCTAGTAATTAGTAATTTTCCGTTGCTGTAGTATGTTTTTTTCATTTTGGCTATAAAGACGCTAAAAAGCAAAGTTTAGATGGGTGTTATTCTAGAATTGATAGTGTTTTAGCCCTGATGGCAGCGATATCCTTTTGTTCTGTTGTTCAGAACGAAAGATTTAGCGAACAGCAGGAATAGCTTCTAAAGATTCGTCCGTAAATTCTCTATAAATGTAACCACTGCAGCATGAGAAACAACGTTTTCTTTGAAATGATTTTTAATCAAAATACGTTCATTCGATGTAGCATCAAATTGATTTAATATGTTGTTCAAATGCATTTTCATATGTCCATCTTGAATTCCAGTGGTGGTTAATGATCGTAAAGCGGCAAAATTTTGCGCTAATCCCGCCACAGCAACTAACTGCATTAATTCTTTCGCACTGGGTTTACCTAACATTTCTAAAGAAAACTTTACCAAGGGATGCAAAGACGTTAAGCCTCCAACAGTTCCTAAAGCCAAAGGAACTTCTAACCAAAAAGTAAAAATTCCGTTTTCTATTTTAGCATGCGATAAACTTTGGTATTGCCCGTCTTTGGAAGCAAAGGCATGAATTCCAGCTTCAACGGCCCGAAAATCATTTCCGGTAGCTAATACAACTGCGTCAATTCCGTTCATGATGCCTTTGTTATGGGTTACTGCACGAAAAGGCTCTACTTCTGCAATTTGAATGGCCCGAAGAATTTTCTCTGCAAATTCATGTGGATTTTCTATTTTTTTGTCAGCCAAGTCTTCGATCGGACACGAAACTTCAGCACGAACGATACAATTAGGAACGTAATTCGACAAGATACTCATGACGACTTCAATGTTTTTTTCCGATTCAGAAAATGCCTCAAAGGAAAGTGCTTCTTCTTTTAATGTTTTTGCAAATTGTTCTAAACAGGAATTGATAAAATTGGCTCCCATCGAATCTTTCGTATCAAAAGTAGCGTGCAATTGAAAATAACCGGAAAGTTTTTGAGTTTGATTCCGTAGCTCAATATTTAAAATACCACCACCGCGTTTCTGCATGTTTTTGGTGATGCTTTCTGTCTCAGAATATAATTTTGGTTTGATTTGTTGGAAGAAACTTTCTAATTTTTTGACCTCTCCAAAATACATAAAATGCACTTGACCAATCTTTTCAGTATCGAGAACAGTGGCTTTAAATCCGCCTCGAGTTGACCAATATTTTGCGGATTTTGCTGCTGCTGCCACCACAGAACTTTCTTCGATTGCCATCGGAATCGTATAGTTTTTTCCATTGACAATAAAATTAGGGGCAACACCTAAAGGCAAGTAAAAATTGGTAATAGTATTTTCAATAAAATCATCGTGCAATTTTTGAATAGACTCGTCGGTGTTCCAATAGTTTTTGAGAAGTGCAATAGCTTCCGAAGGAGAGGAAAAGTACTCGTTCGCAATCCAATTGATTTTATCTTCTTTTGATAATTTTGAAAATCCTGTGATGGCGTTATTCATGCGCGGTATATTTATTCATATTGGTTGTAAAGATACAGTTTAGATAAAATATTTACTATAAAGTTTTAGTAATTGAATTCTAAAAATGTTACTACTAATTTGCATTTAACACAAAAATATGCCGTTAATTGTATTTTTTTCACTAAAATTGACAGTTCTAATTTTTTTTATCTTTATGAAATCGAATCGACTTCTTACAATTTTCTTATTTATCTGCTTATCAGCAGTTGCTCAACAAAAAATTACAGTTGAAGATATTTATTCTGGTGCTTTTCGAGCCAAAGGAATGGATGAATTACAATCGCTTAAAAACACCAATCAATATACAGTTCTCAATTTTGACCGAGCGACACGTTCGATGCAAATTGATTTGTATGATTTTGCCACTTTAAATAAAGTAGCAACTCTACTAGATACAAAGAATCATAAAGAATTGGCTGAAGGAATGGATAGTTATAGTTTTAGTTCGGACGAAAAAATGATTTTAATCGCTTCAAATTCCAATCAAATCTTCCGTCATTCGTTTACTGCGGATTATTTTTTATACAATACAGTTACTAAAGAATTGACAAAGTTGTTTGATGGACAAGTGCAAGAACCGACTTTGTCTCCTGATGGGAAAAAGATTGCCTATGCCAAAGAAAATAACTTGTTTGTCTTCGATATTGCAACTAAAAAGTCAGTTCAAATCACAACAGATGGGAAGAAAAATGCCATAATCAACGGAATTACGGATTGGGTTTACGAAGAAGAATTCGCCTTTGTAAGAGCTTTTGATTGGAGTTCGGATAGTAAAAAAATAGCGTTTATTCGTTTTGATGAAAGCCAAGTTCCTGAGTTTTCGATGTCAGTTTTTCATAAAGATTTGTATCCAAAAGTTGAGACTTTCAAATATCCGAAAGCAGGAGAAAGGAACTCTGTTGTTTCTTTACATCTTTATGATGTAGCTGCTGCTACGAAGAAAGACATAAATCTCAGTAATTATTCTGATTTTTATATCGCTCGAATGAAATGGACCAATGATACCAATGTTTTATGTGCACAAGTATTGAATCGTCACCAAGACAATTTAGATCTTTTGTTTATTGATGGAAATACGGGAGTTTCAAAAGTAGTTTTGAATGAAAAAGACAAAGCATATATTGATGTCACGGACAATTTAACCTTTTTAAAAGACAATAGTTTTATTTGGACAAGTGAGAAAGATGGATTTAATCATATTTATCTTTATGACAACACTGGTAAATTGAAAAATCAAGTGACTAAAGGCAATTGGGAAGTGACGAATTATTATGGTTACGACGAAAAAAACAAAACTGTTTTCTATCAATCTGTTGAAAATGGTTCCATCAATAGAGATGTGTATCGAATTAGTATCGATGGAAAAACCAAAACAAGATTGACCTCACAAACTGGGACTAATACGGCAACTTTTAGCCCTAATTTCCAGTTTTTTATTAATACCTATTCAAGTGCAACTCATCCAACTATTTATTCTTTGAATGATTCAAAATCTGGAAAGACTATAAAAACTATTGAGGATAATGCTACTTTAGTGACAAAATTGAAAGCCTATAGTTTGCCAGCCAAAGAATTCTTCGTTTTAAAAACGAGTAAAGGCAACGAATTAAACGCATGGATTTTGAAGCCAAGTAATTTTGATGCTTCTAAAAAATACCCTGTTTTAATGTATCAATATTCTGGACCTGGTTCACAACAAGTCAATAACGATTGGAATAGTGCCGATGACTATTGGTTTTCGATGCTTACCCAACAAGGCTATATCGTAGCTTGTGTTGATGGAAGAGGAACAGGTTTTAAAGGCGCGGCTTTCAAAAAATGCACTCAAAAAGAATTGGGTAAATTGGAAGTGGAAGATCAAATAGACGCCGCAAAAGTATTGGGAAGTTATTCTTATGTTGATGCTACTCGAATTGGGATTTGGGGTTGGAGTTATGGAGGTTTTATGGCTTCGAATTGTATTATGAAAGGAGCAGATGTTTTTAAAACGGCTGTTGCAGTTGCTCCGGTAACGAATTGGCGTTTTTACGACAGTATTTACACCGAACGCTACATGCAAACGCCTCAAGAAAATGCCAGTGGTTATGATGAAAATTCACCTATAAATCATGTAGATAAATTGAAAGGTAAGTTTCTTTTAATTCACGGATCAGGAGACGACAATGTGCATGTTCAGAATTCAATGCAAATGATGGAAGCCTTGATTCAAGCCAATAAACAATTTGATTCTCAAATTTATCCCGATAACAACCATGGGATTTATGGAGGTAAAACGCGCATTCAATTGTTTACTAAAATCACAAATTTCATCAAAGAAAATTTATAGTTTGAAATGAATTTGGTTGTTATACAAAATAAAATTTATGAAGTTAACGGCATTAAGGTAATGCTAGATTTTGATTTAGCAGAACTGTATGAAGTTGAAACACGGGCTCTAAATCAAGCTATTAAAAGAAATATTGAAAGTTTTCCTGAAGACTTTATGTTCAGATTGACAAAAGAAGAATGGGAGAATATTTCCTCATCACAAACTGAGATGATGATGTCATCACAAATTGTGATGACATCGAAAAGACCTAAAAGTGCTTTGCCATATGCATTCACAGAACACGGAGTGGCCATGTTAGCGAGTGTTTTGAGAAGCCCAAAAGCTAGAAAATGAATATTGCAATTGTACGTGCCTTTGTAGCTTTAAGAAAAACACTATTAAATATTGACACTATTCAAAGTCATATACAAGAATTAGAAACCAAATACGACAAGCAATTTGAAGACATTTTTGAAGCCATTCAGTTTTTAATTACAGATCATGAAAAAGCGGAAAGTAAAACAGAACGAGTAAAAATCGGATACAAAAAATAATTAACCTTATCATAACTAAAACCAAAAACAATGACAGAAACTCAAGTAAAAACAGGACATCCAAAAGGACTTTATTTCTTATTCTTCACCGAAATGTGGGAACGATTTAGTTATTATGGAATGAGAGCCATCTTTATCTTATTTATGACTAAAATACTATTAATGAAAGATGCTGATGCGTCTCAAATTTATGGTAGTTATACAGGATTGGTTTATCTAACTCCACTTTTAGGAGGGTATTTGTGTGATAAATATTTAGGAAATAGACGAAGTATTATTATTGGTGGTTTGCTCATGGCGATTGGTCAGTTTTGTATGTTCTTAAGTGCTTCAGCTGGGGCAGATGGTGGAGTTTCGATCATGTGGGCTGGACTTACTGCTATTATTATAGGGAATGGGTTTTTTAAACCAAATATTTCTACCATGGTAGGACAATTGTACCCTGCTAATGACCGAAGAATTGATAGTGCTTTTACGATATTTTACATGGGAATTAATTTAGGAGCTTTCTTTTCTCCTTTGGTTTGCGGGTCTATGGATTTCAAATGGGGATTCTTAGCAGCTTGCGTAGGAATGCTTATCGGGTTATTAACGTTTGTTTTATATCAAAAGAAATACTTGATATCTGAAGAAGGAAAAGAAATTGGGTTGGTAGTAAAAAAGTTAGACCCAAAAAGCATAGTAACCATTGTTGGTTCCATAGCAATTATTTTCTTTATGTTGAATTTCAAACAGATGTTTAAAAGTGATATCGATATCATCAGCTACTTTATCTATGGTGCGATGGTATTAATGCCAATCTTAATTTTTAGTGATAAAAGTTTAACCAAAATTGAAACGCAACGAATTCTAGTCATTTTTATTTTGGTGTTTTTTGTGATTTTCTTTTGGGGAGCTTTTGAACAAGCTGGTGCATCCTTAACTTTATTCGCGGATAGACAAACGGAAAGAACTTTGTTTGGATGGGAAATGCCAGCATCTTATTTTCAATCGGTAAATCCTTTAGCGGTTATTGCGTTAGCACCAATATTTACGATAATCTGGGGATTCTTATACATTAGAAAATTGGAACCATCTTCTCCAAAGAAAATGGCGATTGGTTTGGCTTTAGTTGCTTTAGGCTACGTTGTTATTGCGATTGCTGTAAAAGGACTTGGTGTTGAAGATAAAGTATCTATGTGGTGGTTGATCGGATTGTATATTATCCATACGATGGGAGAATTATGTTTGTCTCCAATCGGATTGTCGATGGTTTCTAAGTTAGCACCATTACGTTTGTCTTCGCTAATGATGGGAACATGGTTTTTAGGAAATGCTGCAGCGAATAAATTTGCTGGAACCTTAAGTGCTTTAATTCCACCAACTGCTGGTGCAGAAGTAACAACAGGACCCATCGTTAATCCTTCCTTTTTAGGATTTGAAATCACAAATTTATACGAATTCTTTATGTTGTTTATCATCATGACAGGGGCTGCTGCTGCAATACTTTTTGTATTGAGTTCATGGTTGCAAAAAATGATGCACAACGATCATGTAGAAGGAATTGATTTGTCTGTAATAGATAATTAAACTCCTAATCTATGTGGAATAAACACCCTAAAGCATTACCGTACTTATTTTTATCCGAAATGTGGGAGCGTTTCGGATATTATCTAATGATCGGGATTTTTACACTTTATCTTAAAGATGTAGAAGCAGGTTTTGCAATGACAGAAAAAGAAGCTTCCGACTTGTACGGTACTTTTATTGCATTGGTTTTCTTAACTCCTTTTATCGGAGGTTTGGTCGCTGATCGGTATTTAGGTTATCGAACATCCATTATTATTGGTGGACTATTGATGGGTATTGGATACTTCATGATGGGTATTCACAACATCACGATACTTTATATTGCTATGACCTTTGTGATTGTTGGGAATGGTTTTTTTAAACCGAATATTTCTACTTTACTGGGAAATTTCTACTCCAAAGAAGAATACAAAGACAAAAAGGATGAAGGCTACAATATTTTCTATATGGGAATTAATATTGGCGCTTTTATTTGTAATTTCTTCGGTGCTGCATTGCAGATTCTCTTAGGGTGGCAATATGCTTTTATGGCTGCAGGTGTAGGAATGTTTGTCGGTGTTTTGGTTTTTATTTTAGGGACCAAACATTACGCTGGCTACGATCAGAAAAAAGGAACGCAGGAAGGAGATATGCCTTTTTATAAAATTGTACTTTTTATATTGCTGCCATCAGTCGTTTTTGGAATTATTGGTTGGATGCTTAAAGGCGTTACTTCAGAAGCAAATCCAGATAGTTATATCTTCGGATCGGATAGTACAGATGCCTTTATTTTTGCTTGCATACCAGTTATTTTCTTTTATGCTAGCTTGTATTTTAAAGCCAAACCCGATGAAAAAAGACCTATCGGTGCTTTATTGTCGATTTTTGCTGTGGTTATTTTGTTTTGGGCGGTATTTAAATTGAATGGATCGGCTCTGAATACATGGGCGGATCGTTACACCGATAGAGAAATAACAGGAACTACCAAAGCTGTTTTCAACGGATTAAAATTATCTAAGGAGATAGAATATAAAAAAGACTCTGTCGAATTGTATGACGCTAGTTTTAGACTTCAAAAAGAAAATGGAGTAGTCAAAAAAGTGGTTGATTATCCCGTTTATTTCAGAAATGTTGCCAAAGAAAAATTGCCTGAAGAAAATTCAAAAGTGAGTTTGTGGGCGACTAACTTAAGTCAGTCGATCAATCCAGGTTGGGTAATTATTCTCACACCATTAGTAGTTGCATTTTTTACTTTTTTAAGAAGTAGAAAAAAAGAATCTTCCACACCAACAAAAATTGCTTTTGGTTTATTAATCTCGGCTTTATCTGTATTGGTGATGGTTGCTGCAGTAAAAATGGGGGGAAATGGTTCAGAAAAAGTGAGTGTTTGGTGGCTCGTTGCCAATTACGGAATCATTACAATTGGAGAACTATTTCTCAGTCCAATGGGATTGTCAGTAGTTTCGAAATTAAGTCCAACGAATATTACTTCCTTGATGATGGGTGGGTGGTTTTTATCCACTTCAATCGGAAATAAATTAAGTGGAGTGCTTGCAAGTCTTTGGGACACCTATGAAGATAAAACCGATTTCTTTTGGATTAACTTTTCACTATTATTATTTGCAACGACATTGATGTTTATATTACTCAAACAACTCAATAAAGTCATGCAAGAAAAAGGAATCAAATAAAATAGATTATGGAACAAAATATTACTTTAGAACAAATACAGAATTTTGAAGGAAAATATCCAAAACAACTTTGGTATTTATTCTTAGTAGAAATGTGGGAACGTTTTTGTTTCTATGGAATGCGAGGTGTTTTAACTATTTTCATGGCGGATCAAGTTTTAGGGTTGTCCTTGTCGGATAAAGAAGCCAATCTAAAATATGGAGCCATTCAAGCCTTTGTTTATGCTTTCACATTCATAGGTGGAATTTTCGCTGACAAAATTTTAGGTTTTAAGAAGTCACTTGTCTTTGGCGGTATAGTAATGATACTTGGGAATTTATTAATCGCTTTTTCTCCTCAAGAAATGTTTTATTTAGGAATTACTTTATCGATTATTGGTACTGGTTTCTTTAAGCCAAATATTTCATCCATGGTTGGAGAATTATATAGAGAAGGAGATAGTAGAAGAGATGCAGGTTTTGGGTTATTCTATTCTGGGATTAATATTGGAGCATTATTAGGTGGTGCAATCTGTGTTTATTTCGGAACCAGTAAAGATTACGGATGGAGTTATTCCTTTTTATCGGCAGCTATTGTAATGCTTATTGGTTTAATAACATTCATGATTACTAAGAAATCATTAGGGCCAATTGGAGATTCTCCTTTATTGGAATTACCAAAATCAAAAAGAAACACAAAGGAAATTGCGGTTTATATTGGTTCTCTAATAAGTATTCCATTGATTTTTATGATGATTAAAAATACGGATTATACCGATTATTTCATGTATACAATCGGACCATTAGCCATTTTCTATTTCTTATTCGAAACCTATAAGGAAAAAGAAATTAAGGCTCAGAAAAAATTACTCGCAGCGTTTGTTTTTATTATTTTCTCGATTATTTTTTGGGCATTTTTTGAACAAAGTGGCGGTTCATTAGCGCTGTTTGCTCAAGACAATTTGCACCCAAAACTGTTGTTTTTTGAAATCAATCCGAATATCGTAAACAACACCGCCAATTCGTTGTTTGTAATTGTTTTTAGTCCAATTCTTGGATTACTATGGTTGGCTATGGCAAAAAGAAAAATTGAACCCAATACGGTTGTCAAATTTGGGTTAGGATTTTTGTTTTTAGCGGCTGCATTTTATGTCTTCTATTACACTAAATTCTTTGCAGATTCAGAAGGATTAACCTCGCTAAATATATTCACATTGGCCTACTTAGTTATCACTTTTGGTGAACTTTGTCTTTCTCCAATTGGATTGTCAATCATGACCAAATTATCCCCAAAACGTCTTTCGGGAATGATGATGGGAATGTGGTTCCTAGCGAGTGCTTACGGACAATATGCTGCAGGTTTATTAGGTGCCGGAATGTCTTCACCAGATGAAAATGCGTCTTTACTTACAAAACTCCAAAGCTATACAGATGGGTATTATCAGTTGGCTATTTATGCTTTAATTTCAGGTGTAGTCTTAATCGTATTTACGCCCTTAATTAAAAAACTAATGCAAGAAGTAAAATAATTTTAGTAACTTCGGCATTGTTTTTGTCAAAAACGAAAATCTTTAAAAAATAATAATATGAAAAAAATAGCAATTTTAGCTTTACTGATTCTAGGATCAATAACAGTTGGAGCTCAAGAATTAAAATGGGAAACTAACATAGAAGTAGCTTCGCAAATAGCGATGAAAACCAAGAAACCTATATTGATGTTTTTCACAGGAAGTGACTGGTGTGGATGGTGTATTCGTTTGCAAAATGAAGTTTTAAAAAAGCCAGAATTTGCGGCTTGGGCAAAAGAAAATGTAGTATTAGTGGAGTTAGATTATCCTAGAAGAACACCACAATTGCCAGAAATTCAAAAGCAAAACATGGAATTACAACAAATCTTTGAAGTAAGAGGTTATCCTACAATTTGGTTGGCTAATCCAACAAAAAAAGACGGTAAAACCAATTTAGAAAAACTTGGAAGTACAGGATATGTAGCCGGTGGGCCAGAAAAGTGGTTAGAAACTGCTAATCAAATTTTAAAGAAAAAGTAAATTATTTTTCCAATTTATAGAATCCCTTTTCATACGTATTATGAAAAGGGATTTTTTCTTTTATACAGGTTGATTTCCATAAAGCCGAATAGGATTTGTAATTACTAGCATCTGCAATTACAAGTTTGGGTTTACAGGTTTTAAAGACTCGATCTAAATTCATTCGTGGCGATTGTCTCAATAACATGATGTCTGGCCGTACATTTCTAGGATACATTCCTAAACTATCGATGATTACTATTTTTTTATTTAAAACATACATCAACTTTGGAATTGTTTTCTCGTTTGTAACTTTTGAAAAGTTAGCGACTAAATAGGGTTCAATAGGATTGTTTTTAATTGAATTATTAACTTTAAATATGCTTACTTTATTTCCATTTCTTTCTGCAATTAATGTGGTTTTCTTTACATTAAAAACAATCCATTCTTTTTGAGATTGTATCTCCCAACATGAGTAAAAATAACAGGATTGTAATAGTATTAATGTAATAAAAACATAAATAATTCTCTTGAAAATAGGCTTCGAAAAGCATACTACTAATGCAATTAAAACCAAATACAAAGTAAAAACCATCCATCCATTTAAAGGGATTCCCGTAAATACAAATTGATCGAATGATGCCACTTTATTGATAATTAAATTTAAAACAGCAATTAATTTTTCGACAATATTTACTAGAAATAAAGGTGTTATGTCAAATAATGAAAAAGTCATTAATACTAATCCTAATGCCATAATACCACTTAAAAATGGAATTACAAGTAAGTTGGTAACGAAAAACAAACCAGGAAATTGATGGAAATAATAAATACTTAAAGGCAAAGTTCCTAATTGAGCCGCAAACGAAACCGCCAAAATATTCCAAAAGTAACTCGTGATTTTATTTTCAGGTTGCCAAACAGAATCAAATAAAGGTTGTACCCAAAGAATAAAAAACAAAGCGAGATAACTTAGCTGAAATCCAACATCAAAAAGGAAGGAAGGTTCAAAAAGCAAAATCAACAAAAGCGAAACTAATAATGTGTGAAAAGCGTTCGTTTTTCTTTTCAAATGCATTCCAATTGCAATAAAAGAAAACATAGTTACCGAACGAATTACCGATGGAGAAAGCCCAGCAATAAAGGCAAAGCCCCATAGGGAAATTAGAATAATTACTAATTTGAAATAATTACTCCATTTTGTTTTAGGTAAGAATTTCAATAGAAACCCAATAAAAAGCACAATAAAACCTACGTGTAGCCCAGAGACGGATAAAATATGAATCGCTCCAGCCATTTGATAATCGTGAACGATATCTTGAGAAATATCTTGTTGTTGTCCTAATATCAGTGCTGCCAGAACGTTTAATTCAGTCGATCTAAAATGTGCTTTTTGCAAGTTAGTTAGCAATTTTGATCGCAACACATCCGAATAATAATAAACATCTTTCACTAAATCTTTATGAATCTGAATTGTTGCTACTTCAAGATAACATTGAGCTAAAATAGACTTCGTTGTTAAATATTTTCCATAATCAAATTGATTCGGGTTTAATGGTGGTTTGTGTGGAATTAGTGTAGTCAATACCTTGAATTGTGTTCCAATTCTAATATCATTTGGAAAGGATTTCCTATTGAAATTGAGAAGAATTTTACCAGAACAATCCTTCGAATCTATTCTTTTTACAATAGCTATATACCGCTGAGAAAAGGAAGTTGTTTTTAATTTTTCTCTTACAACAACTTCTATTTTATGAGGTTGTTCAAAGGATTTAATGTGATGGATATAGTTGCCTTTTTGATTCCAACCCGAGTGAATGATTAAAGAAAAAACACCAATACTAATGGATAAAAGATAGGTTGAGAAACCAAATAAATTATTTTGAAGGAACTGTTTTTGAGTCCAAAAACAGGTACTACTAAAAAGAATGAAGGAAATGACAATACCAAGAGTAGCCCAAATAGAATCTATTTTGACAAAATTTGCAAATAGAATTCCAAAAATAAAGGCAATAGTAACTCGGCTTAAAGGAAATTGAATGGCGTTCACGCCTCTAAAGTATTCAATTTGAATGAATAACCCAAATAAATTATTCTAAAATTCGATTGGCTTGCGCAAAATTTCTACCGTAATAGGGTTCTTTCGTGGATGAAATAATAACTCCTTTTTGAGTAGAAGAATGTATAAATTTGATTTCATCATCACTAATTTCAGTAACCATACCCACATGATTGATAACACTTTTACCATTGGTTCTAAAGAAAATTAAGTCGCCTTTTTGGATGTCGTCTTCATTCAATTTTCTGCCAATTTTTGCCATATCAACCGAAGAACGCGGTAAGGTAATGTCGAATTTTTTAAAAGTACTAAACATCAAACCCGAACAATCAAAACCTTCCGGAGTCGTGCCACCACTTTTGTATTTTGTCCCTAGGTATTCAGAAGCCGCATTGATAAGTTGCTTCACCAAATAACTCGAATCATCAACACTTATTACATAATCGTCATCGTTTTTATCGTTTATTCGACTGCCAATTGTTGCTTTTTTAGGCTCTTCTTTTTTAGCCGACTTAGTTGGTTTGTCTGCAATTTTTTTGTTTTCAGGAGTTTTATAAATGCCTCTTTTCTGTGCTTCAGATTTTGAAGTAATAATACTTGAAGTTGGTTTACAACTCACTAAAAAAACACAAAATAATAGTATAGATAGTATTGGTTTCAAATGATTTTTTTTAAATGAAATAATGTTATTTAATTAGACTTCGAACAATGAGTTGCGCTGTTTTTTTGCTTGCTCCAAGGCCTCCAAGTTTTTGTTCTAAAAGAGTATAATTTGCGATTAATACTTCTCTGTATTTAGGGTCAAGTAACTTTTGCAATTCGATTTGGATATTTTTTGAAGTACATTGCTCTTGAATTAACTCCTTTACCACTTCTTTATCCATAATTAAATTGACCAAAGAAATGTATTTTAAAGTAATGATGCGCTTAGCAATTTGATACGATGCCCAACTGCCTTTATAACAAACCACTTCAGGAACTTTAAACAAAGCGGTTTCCAAAGTTGCTGTGCCTGAAGTAACCAAAGCTGCAGTGGCATGACTCAATAATTCATAGGTTTTATTGGAGATAAAATGTACGTTTTTTGACTTCAAAAAAGGCAAATAAAGAGAATGCTCTTGACTTGGAGCGCCGGCAATTACAAATTGATAGTCTTCAAAATCACCAACAACACTCAACATCACAGAAAGCATTTTAGTAATTTCTTGTTTTCTACTTCCAGGTAAAATTGCAATGATTGGTTTGTCCTCTAGATTGTTTTCTTGAATAAATTGTGATTTTGAAATAGGGATACGATTATGAATTGCATCAATGAGTGGATGTCCAACAAAAGTTACGGGAAATTGATGCTTCTCCTCATAAAAATCTTTTTCAAACGGAAGAATGACATACAAATGGTCAAAATCTCTTTTCACAGCAGTAATTCTACTTTCTTTCCATGCCCAAATTTGTGGTGAAATATAATAATGAGTTGGGATTCTATTTTCTTTTGCCCATTTCGAAATTCGCATATTAAAACCTGGGTAATCTATAAATATAATCGCATCTGGCAGGAATGCTGCAATGTCTTTCTTGCAAAATAGTATGTTATTAAAAATGGTCTTCAAATTAAAAATCACTTCAATAAAACCCATAAAAGCCAACTCTCGGTAATGTTTTACTAGTTTTCCACCAACGCTTTCCATTAAATCACCACCCCAAAATCGAATATCCGCTTTAGGATCTTCTTCCAAAAGGGCTTTCATCAAATTCGAACCGTGTAAATCACCCGACGCTTCTCCAGCAATAATATAATATTTCATTTGCGATTTATTTAAAGTGCTTGCCTTTTAAGTGACTAAGTTTTATTTTTTTGCCACTGATTAAACGGATTATACAGATTCTCACAGATTCTTTTGTTAGTACCTTTTAAAAAATCCCTTTAATCCTTTAAATCTGTGGCAAAATATTTTTTTTGTTTTAGATATAAATACGAATTTCAAATAAGCAACGTAATCACCGTCAAAAAAATCATCCCGAAAACACCACCACGAGCCATCAAATCTTTGTTTCTTTTTAATAAAACAAAAAACAAAATTAAGTTTAAAATTGCACCCAAAGTGATAATCTTCCCCAACAAACCATGAGATTTATAAAACAATAACCCTCGAACGAAATCCATTCCAGCAAAAAGTTCAATAAAAATAAAACTTCCTATTGCTGTGGTAATTATCGCCATTAAAACACCCCAAAACAAATCTAAATTTTTCATGCTAATTTTTTAATTATCAATTATTTCTCATTCAAATTCCATGAATTTAATTGTTGAATTGTATGATGTGCTGTCATATCAAATTGTACCGGAACAATCGAAATATAGCCTTTTTCTAAAGCCCATTCGTCTGTGTCTTCGCCTTTGTCTTCATTGACAAATTCACCTGTCAACCAATAATAATCTTTTCCTTGAGGCGTTTTTCTTTTGTCGAATTTCTCCATCCAAATTGCTTTGGCTTGTCTGCATATTTTAACGCCTAAAATGTCCTTTTGGGATAATTTTGGAATATTCACATTCAAAACAATTCCTTCTGGCAACCCTTTTTCAAGGGTTTGAAGAGCAATTTTTTTGATAAAAGATTTGGCAGGTTCAAAATCAGCATTCCAATCGTAATCCAATAGCGAAAAACCAATGGCTGGTATTCCCTCTATTCCCGCTTCCACTGCCGCACTCATTGTTCCAGAATAAATCACATTGATCGAAGAATTCGACCCATGATTGATTCCAGAAACACACAAATCAGGTTTCCGTTTCAGGATTTCATTTACCGCCAATTTTACACAATCTACAGGTGTGCCAGAACAATTGTATTCTGTTACAACCGCATTTTCTAAAGAAACTTTATTCAAATACAATGTGCTATTAATCGTAATCGCATGCCCCATGGCACTTTGAGGTTTGTCCGGAGCGACAACCACAACATCACCAATTTCAGCCATTACCGCTATCAAAGCTCGAATTCCAGGAGCAGAAATACCATCGTCATTGGTTACTAAAATCAGGGGTTTGTTCATTCTTTTATATTCTTTTTTAGGAGCATAATCCTGCTGTTCATTCTATCTTTTGTTCCGAACGACGTCACAAAAGGATGCCATTCCCATCAGGGCTAGGATATTATTTTCAATTCCAATTTTTCAATTCAATAAGGTATATTGTAATTTAAATAAATCCCCGCAAAAATAAGCATTTTTAGTAGGAAGTTCTTATTTTAGCATCTTTAACAAAAAATTAGCCATCAAAAACAGGGCTCGCTCATGTTTTTATGTAATTTAGACTTCAAAAAATTAATGAATATCTTAATTCAATATATGAAAAGGAATTACAAATTAGTACTAGTAGTTATTGCTGTTTCTTTGGGTTTATTTGCTTTTACAAGTATCTTAAAACCTAAAACAGATCCAGAAAAAGACAAAATGTTATTAGAATTATTAACATTTGTTATCGAAAGAGGACATTACGATCCTGCCGTTATAGATGATAATTTCTCTAAAGGGATTTACAAAGACTATATCGAAGCTTTAGACCCATCCAAACGATTTTTTATTCAATCAGACATCGATGAATTTGTTGTTTTTGAAACGCAAATTGACGATCAAATAAAAAATAAAGATTTATCTTTTTTCAACTTGACTTACGACAGATTGGTAAAGCGATTAAACGAAAGCAAAGAGTTTTATAAGGATATTTTAGCAAAACCATTTGATTATTCTATCAAAGAAGATTTCAACACCGATTATGATAAATTGCCTTACGCTAAAAATGCCACGGAACTAAAGGAAAAATGGCGTAAACAAATTAAATTATCTACACTTTCTTCTTTGACGGACAAGATTAAGATGCAAGAAGACAAAAAAAATGGAGTTATTCCAGAGAAAAAAGAAAAGAAAGAAAGCGAGGCTTTCAAAAAAGACGAAGCTGTAGATAATTCACCTCCAAAATCCTTCGAGCAATTAGAAAAAGAAACTCGTGAAAGTTCTTTAAAATCGTTGAATGAGTATTTCGATTTTATTGGTGATTTAGATCAAAATGATTGGTTTTCTGTATTTGTAAATGCCATTGCTACTCGTTTTGACCCTCACACGAATTATTTTCCGCCAGATGAAAAAGAACGTTTCGATGTGAGTATGAGTGGAAAATTAGAAGGAATTGGCGCTCGTTTGCAAAAGAAAAATGATTATACCGAAATCTCAGAATTAATTTCAGGTGGGCCCGCGTGGCGAGGAAAAGAATTAGAATCAGGAGATATTATTATCAAAGTGGCTCAAGGAAACTCCGAACCTGTTGAGGTGGTTGGAATGCATTTAGACGATGTTGTTAAAAAAATAAAAGGGCCGAAAGGAACCGAAGTTCGATTGACAGTGAAAAAAGTGGATGGAACGATTAAGATTATTTCTATCATCCGTGATATCGTAGAAATTGAAGAAACGTATGCTAAATCGAGTATTGTTGAGAAAAACGGATTAAAATATGGGATCATTAATTTGCCTAAATTCTATATTGATTTTGAAAACAATGATAGTCGTGATGCAGGAAAAGATATTGCTATAGAAGTAGATCGTTTAAAAAGTGCTGGTGTTCAAGGAATTATCATGGATTTGCGGGATAATGGCGGTGGATCTTTGAAAACTGTGGTTGATATCGCAGGCTTATTCATCGAAGACGGTCCTGTTGTTCAAATAAAATCTGCAGGTAAAAAGCAAGAAGTATTATATGATAAAGACAAGAAAATTCAATGGGACGGTCCGTTGGTAATCATGCAAAATAGTTTTTCAGCTTCTGCATCAGAAATCTTAGCGGCTGCCATACAAGATTACCGAAGAGGAATTATCATAGGAAGCAAACAATCCTATGGTAAAGGAACTGTTCAGAATGTAATTGATTTAAACCAATTCGTTAGAGGAAGTAGCGTTGGAGATTTAGGAGCCTTAAAAACTACTACTCAAAAATTCTATAGAATAACGGGTGGTTCCACGCAATTAGAAGGTGTAAGTAGTGATGTTGCCATTCCGGATCGTTATGCTTATTTAAAAATGGGAGAAAGAGACATAGACAACGCTATGCCTTGGGATAAAATTGAACCAGCTCAATTTAAATTTTGGGATAAGCAAGATAATTTTGATGTAGCTATCGACAATAGTAAAAAGAGAATTGCAAGTAATGATAAATTCAAATTGATTGATGAAAATGCCAAATGGATTGATCAACGCAATAAAGAAAACGTATACAGTTTAAACATTGATCAATTTAAAGCAGAGCAAAAAGCTATTGAAGAAAAAGCTAAAAAATACAAATCACTAGCTGATTATAAAAATTCATTACAATTTTCATCATTACCAAATGAAGTAGAAGCTATGAAAACGGATGTTTCCTTAAAAGAAAAAAGAGAAAGATGGCACGAAAGCCTCTCTAAAGACATCTATGTAGAAGAAGCGATTAATGTTTTAGATGATTTGCAGACTAAGGATATCGTAAAGAAAGCAGTCGAAAATAAATTGAAAAAGGACAAAGTGGTTAAGTCATAAAGTATAAAAAATCACCTCAAGAATCATTTGGTTTTTGAGGTGTTTTTTTATTCCAAATACTTTTATAATTGCAATCTTAAGGAATAAATATCATTTACCACTCATTCACCTTATTGGCATCCATTTTTAAGAAGATAAAGAGCAAAATGGTGAATCCCCAAAGTCCAGAACCTCCATAAGAAAAGAAGGGTAGCGGCACCCCAATAGTAGGGAATACTCCCGCTACCATCGCAATATTCACAAAAAAGTGTATAAATAAAATACAAGCGACACAATAGCCATAAACCCTGCTGAATTTTGTCTTTTGTCTTTCTGCTAAATAGATTGTTCTAAAAATTAACCCTACAAATAAAGCAATCACAATTAAAGAACCTAAAAACCCCCATTCTTCGCCAACGGTAGTAAAAATATAATCAGTATGTTGTTCAGGTACAAAACCACCTTTAGTTTGAGTTCCTTCTAGAAAACCTTTTCCAAACCAACCACCAGAACCAATCGCAATTTCGGATTGATTGGTGTTGTATCCGATACCTTTCATGTCTACTTCTTTACCGAGTAGAATATTAAAACGATCCCGATGATGTTGTTTAAAAACGGATTCAAAAACATAATCAACCGAGAAAACAAAGCCTGAAATCATCACCATAATTATTGCACTTGCTATAATATTCCGATCGATTAATCTACTTCTGAAATAAATAAAACATGTAACCAAAAATGCCATTAAAATAACTGCCCAAGGCTGGAATATCAATGAAAAAACAAAAAGAACAA
>JAYVZG010000053.1:0-173018 GCA_043783565.1 Flavobacterium sp.
CCTGTTTTTCCTTGAAGATTTAAAAGCGAATAACAACCGAGATTGGTTTTTAGCGAATAAAAAAAGATACGAATCTTATAAAAAAGAGTATCATCAACTCATTGCGGATCTATTAGAAGTAATGAAACCTCAAGACGCTTCTTTAGAAATGCTTGAAATAAAAAATTGTACGTTCAGAATCAATAGAGACATTCGTTTTTCTAAAGACAAATCTCCCTATAAAACGCACATGGGTATTTGGTTGCGCTCCGGTTCCTTAAATTCGGAAGCTCCTGGCTATTATGTACATATAGAAAAAGATGCTTCTTTTGTTGGTGGTGGATTGTATTGCCCAATGCCAGATCAAATTCAAAAAATAAGAAAAGAAATCAATTTTTTTTATGAAGATTTAGAAGCAATTCTAAAGGATAAATCATTTCAATCTGTCTATGGTGAATTGAATAGAACTGAAACCTCAACTCTAAAAAATCCTCCAAAAGGTTACGATAAAGAAAATCCTGCTATTGAATATCTCAAACTTAAAAGTTATACGGCTACTCAAAAAATTGACACTAGAGCATTGTCTAAAAACGATTTTGTAACACAAATTAGCCAAAAATTAATCGCTTTAAAACCTTTAAATGATTTTATAAATCGTGCTTTAACATCCGAAGATTAGTGGAAAATAAAAAAAGAAAAATACTTTTCCTAGGAGAAACCTATAGAGCCGATGCCATCACTTGGATTAATGGGCTTCGGGAATTTGGTGATTTTGAAATTGAAACCTGGGAATTGAAATCTTCTAGTTCAGGCCCGTTCAATCGCATTGCTCGTTTGATAGAATATTGCGGTGCCGTTTTTAATATAAAAAAACTAATTCAAACTTATCAACCGGACATGGTGATTGCTGAGAGAACAACTAGTTATGGTTTTCTTGCTGCTTTATCTGGTGTGCAACCTTCTGCCATTGCTCAACAAGGAATAACTGATTTGTGGCCAGAAAACTCCCTTTTACTTCCATTCAAAAAAATAATTCAAAATTATGCTTTTAAAAAAGCAACACTAATTCATGCTTGGGGAAAAGCGATGACTTATTCTATGAAGGATGCTGATGTCGACATGAAAAAAGTTATGGTTATACCCAAAGGAATTGATTTAACGCTTTTTAAAAAAACAAATACAGAGGAATTAAAAACGATTCACGCTATTATTACTCGTTCTTTATTACCCGAATACCGTCATGCTGTAATTTTAAAAGCATTTGCAATCTTACATGAAAAAGGATATGATTTTAAATTGACGATAGTTGGTGATGGATCTCAATTAGACCATTTGAAAAATTTAGCTATTAAATTGAAAATAAATTCTAAAGTCGATTTCACAGGGAGAATTCCTAATGATAAACTTCCAGAAATGATGAATCAAGCTAATTTTTACATCAGTATGCCAAGCACTGAAGGAGTTTCTTCTTCCCTATTTGAAGCCATGGCATCAGATTGTTACCCAATTGTAAGCGATGTACTCGGGAATCAATGCATGATAACACATCGTGAAAATGGTCAACTCGTTGCTGTAGACAACAAAGAAATGTTGGCCAATGAATTAATTTGGGCTTTTGAAAATTTAGAATTTAGAAATCAAGTTATTATTAAAAATAGAAAGTTTGTCCATGAACATGCAAACTACACCCTCAATATGAAAATTATTGCCGACAAATACCACGAATTAATTACCAATTATAAAAGAAGTAACTAATGTGCGGTATTAATGGAATTTTGCATTTGCAATCACAAAAAAAAGTAGACGAACGTATTCTAACACAGATGCGTGATGCTTTAGAACATCGTGGTCCTGACGATAAAGGAATTTATATTCAACAAAATATCGGTTTAGGACATCGAAGATTGTCTATTTTAGATGTCACTTCCGCTGGACATCAACCTTTTCTTTCAGAAGATGGACGTTATGCCATGGTGTATAATGGAGAAATCTATAATTTCAAAGAATTTTACGCTGAATTGAAAAGCAAAGGTTTTGAAATCAGAACACATTCCGACACAGAGGTATTGATGAAGTTATTCCAATTGTATGGTCTAAAAATGCTTCATCGCCTCAATGGTATGTTTGCCATTGCTATTTGGGATACTTTAGAAAAAAGTCTTACTGTAATTCGAGATAGAATGGGTGTAAAACCATTGTACTACTCCATTTATAATGAATCTTTTTATTTTGCTTCCGAACAAAAAGCGCTCTTTGTTGCTGGAGTTCCTCTAAAAATAGCCCAAGACGGAATAGAAGAATACATCTTCAATCGATTTGTAGCTGGTGAAGATACCCTATTTCAAAATGTCAAAAAAGTATTGCCTGGACATGCTATGATTCTTTATGAAAATGGTAAAATCGAAACCGAAAAATGGTGGGATTTGATATATGAAATTCAAAATCACGAAACGATCAAAAATCCCGTGGATTGGTTTAGAGAAACCTTTGACGATTCTATTCGACTTCGAATGGTAAGTGATGTTCCTGTTGGTGTACTTTTGAGTGCTGGATTAGATTCTTCTTCGGTATTATCCTCTTTACATGCTCAAAAATACAAAGACATTCAAGCTTTTACGATTGCATTCAAAGAAGAAGAACACAACGAATCGCATATCGCCAAAAAATTAGCCGAACAATATCAGTATGGATTTAATAGTATTCAACTGGAAGATACTGATTTATATGAAAGACTACTCACTTCGACTTACTTTCAAGATGAGCCATTGATGCATTTGAGTGAACCTCATTTATTAGCGATTTCACAATTGGCAAAACCAAAAGTAAAAGTGTTGCTTTCTGGTGAAGGTGCAGACGAACTCATGGGTGGATATGTCAGATACAAACCTTTACAGTTCCCAACTTTATTGCATTCACTTGCAGCATTAGGCAGTTTTGATGCCTTTGCTAAAAAAGCTCGTTTTGAAAAATTGATACGTTATGCTCAAATAAATAATGATCGTGATTTAGTCCTATTCAATGGTTGTAATATATATCCAAAAGATATTGCCACAACTTTTGGTATGAAAACAGTTCCTAAAAACGAATATCGAAAACAAATTTACGAAGAAGCTAAATCGTTGTATCCAAATAACTTAAGACGTCAAGCGCTCTATTTTGATCAACATACGTATTTATGTTCACTTTTAGATAGAAATGATCGTTGCACTATGGGCGCTTCTATCGAATGTCGCGAACCCTTTTTAGACCAACGATTGGTTGCTGGTTTGGGATCTTTAGACAACAAATGGTTGTTTACGGGTAAGAAAGGAAAATTCATTTTAAAATCAGCCATGGAAAATAGATTGCCTGATGAAATTTTGAAATTTAAAAAAGTCGGACTAAGCACTCCTTGGGGTGATTATATTACCAAAAGCCCAGCATTCAGGGAGGAATTAGAATCTTTTTCAAGAAGCGACCTCTTCCAAATGCCTTATTTTGAAAATATAAAAGTAAAAAAACTGATTGCCAATTTACAAAATGGAGATACCAAAATGGTGTCGTATATCATGCCTTTATTCATGATGCATATTTGGATGAAGAATTATGTGGATAAATTTACTTCGGTTTTAGTAGATAAATAAATCTTCACTTGGTTATATTTATTTTAAATTTGAAACACAAAAGCGTTTTATTTCAGCATTAAATGATAAAAATTCAACCTCACTTTTCTTTAAAAAACTACAATACTTTCGGTATTGAAGCCAAAGCAAAACAATTTGTAGCAGTTCATAATGTTACTGAATTAGCGTCTGTTTTGCAACAACATAAAGAGGAGAAGAAATTCATCTTAGGTGGCGGAAGCAATATGCTATTGACCCAAGATATTGACGCATTAGTTATTCATATTGATTTAAAAGGAATTAAAATTCTTCAAGAAAACGAAGATTTTGTTTTTGTGGAATGCCAAGCGGGAGAAAATTGGCATGAATTCGTAGTATGGACACTTGCTCACAATTACGGTGGTCTCGAAAACATGTCCTTAATACCAGGGAATGTTGGTACAACTCCAGTGCAAAATATTGGTGCTTACGGAACCGAAATTAAAGATACTATGGTGTCTTGTGATGCCATAAAAATTGATTCTCAACAAATGAAAACGTTTACGAATTCAGCATGTCATTTTGGCTATCGTGAAAGCATTTTCAAACAAGCTGAGAAAGACCAATACATCATTACTTCAGTGGTTTTTCAACTGACTAAACGTCATCATAAAATCAATACTGCTTATGGTGACATTCAATCCGAATTAGCTAAAAAAGAAATTACAAATCCAACAATACAAGACGTTAGTAATGCCGTCATCACGATTCGTCAAAGCAAGTTGCCTGACCCAAAAGAGCTAGGAAACAGCGGTAGTTTTTTCAAAAATCCGATTCTATTAAGAACGGATTTTGAGAAAATTCATCAACAATTTCCTGAAATGAAATTCTATGAAGTTTCAGAAACTGAAGTAAAAGTTCCAGCGGGTTGGCTCATTGAGCAAGCGGGTTTTAAAGGCAAACGATTTGGCGATGCAGGTGTGCATAAAAATCAAGCGTTGGTTTTAGTCAATTATGGAAACGCTACAGGTCAAGAAATCTTGGCGGTATCGAAAGACATTCAGAAAACTATTTATGAAAAATTTGGCATTCATATTGAAGCTGAAGTCAATGTAATTTAAAGTATTAACACGTACTAACAATTCCTAATTCCCATGTACATTCCCGAACTTTACAAAAACGAAAACGAGGAAGAAATCAATGCTTTTCTTCAAAAAAATAGCTTTGGAATTTTAGTCAATCGCACGAATGGAAAGCTCTGGGCGACCCATATTCCATTAGAGTTAGACAAAAATGAAAACGGAAAATCGATTTTGTTTGGGCATATCTCTAAAGAAAATCCACAATGGGAAAGTTTCGAATCGGAAGCCAATGTTTTAGCTATTTTTTCCGGTCCTCATAGCTATATTTCTTCATCTTGGTATGAAAAAGAAAATGTTCCCACTTGGAATTACATCGCCGTGCATATTTACGGAAAAATCAAAATCATTGAAGGAGCTGCGGTTGTTGCTTCCTTAAAAAAGTTAACCGATAAATACGAACAAAACTCTGAAAACCCAGTTCGAGTGGAAGAGTTGTCTTCAAAAACAATGCGCCAAACCGCTGGAATAGTAGCTTTTGAAATTGAAATCGAAAGTATCGAAGCCGTAAAAAAAATGTCGCAAAATCGAAATGAAAAAGACTATCAGAATATCATTTCAGAGCTAGAAAAAACAAAGGAAACGACTGCTATAGAAGTAGCCAATGTGATGAAGAAATACCCGTTTTAGATTAACCAATTCGCAAACCGTTTTCCACATTCAAATCGGAAGACAACAAAACAATATCATTTTCATTCCCAACCGAACCTAAAATTAAACACTCGCTGAAAAACTTTCCAATTTGTTTTTTAGGAAAATTAACCACGGCTACTATTTGTTTACCCAACAAAGCTTCTTTTGAATACCGTTTTGTAATTTGAGCAGAAGATTTTTTAATGCCAATTTCACTACCAAAATCAATCGTGAGTTGATACGCTGGTTTACGAGCTTCAGGGAAGTCAGCTACTTCTAGGATAGTTCCAATTCGCATTTCAACTTTATCAAAATCAGACCATTGCAACTCATTTGTGTTTGAAACTTCCATATCGAAAAGGTAATAGCATTGATGAATTATCAAAAATACACTTTTTAGAAATTAAAAATTAGTACAACTAGATTGATTTGTATCCTTTTTATATAGAAAGACAACTTAAAAAGTAGATTTATTTTTATACATTTAGTGCAAGGATTTTTCCTTTGTAAATATAACCACGTATTTCAATGAATGTATATCATATTAGTGCCGAATGTTATCCAGTTGCCAAAGTGGGCGGTTTAGCAGATGTTGTTGGTGCTTTACCCAAATATCAAAATCAGTTAGGGCATCTTGCAAGAGTTGTTGTGCCTGCCTATAACAATCTGTATTTTCAAAAAAGCGAGTATGAGATAGTGCATCAAGGTCAATTAAAATTAGGGTATTTTTTATTTTCCTATTCTATTTTAAAAGAAAAAACGAATCAATTAGGATTTGAATTGTATCAAATTGCGATTCCAGAATTGTTTGACAGACCTAATGTATATTCGTATGAAGACGACACCGAACGTTTTCTTTCTTTTCAAATTGCCTTTTTGAATTGGTTGACAGAAACCGATCAACTTCCAGATATTATTCATTGTCACGATCATCATACAGGCTTGATTCCGTTTATGGTGCAGCATTGTTTCAATTACCAAAATCTACAACACACACCAACAATCCTAACGATTCACAATGGACAATACCAAGGTTGGTTTGGCTATGATAAAATGCATTATTTACCGCAATTTGATTTGCACAAAATAGGGTATATCGAATGGAATGGCACCATCAACCCGCTAGCCTCTGCGATCAAATGTGCCTGGAAAGTTACTACTGTTTCTCCAAGTTATTTGGATGAAATTAGCAATCATGCCAATGGTTTAGAAAACTTATTACGTTGGGAACGCTCTAAATCATTTGGGATTTTGAACGGAATTGACACCGAAGTCTGGAATACAAAAACTGATGAATTATTGCACTGCAATTACACCTTAAAAGATTTCAAAAAAGGAAAAGCAGCCAACAAAGTGTTTTTATGCGAACAGTTTAATTTAGATCCATCGAAACCGCTTTTTACCTTCATTGGTCGATTAGTAGGTGAAAAAGGAGCCGATCTGTTACCACAAATTTGTAGTGTTGCGCTCAACCAACATCCACAGGAAATCAATATTTTGATCTTAGGTTCTGGTGATAAGAGTGTAGAAAATAATCTTTCTGGATTACAAAATTTTTATCACGGCTATTACAACGCTTATATTGGTTATAATGAAAAACTAGCCCATATTTTATATGCTGGTGCCGACTTTTTGTTAATGCCTTCTCGCGTGGAGCCTTGTGGTTTGAATCAAATGTATGCTTTGCGTTATGGCAACATACCAATAGTTCGACTAACAGGCGGATTGCGAGATACTGTCATCGATATGGGAGATGGTGGCTTTGGAATTTGTCATAATGACACCAGTGTTTATGATGTCTGTCATTCTATTTCACGGGCAGTAGAACTTTTTCATGACACCAAAAAATTCGATGACATTCGAAAAACAATACAACAAATTGACCACTCTTGGGATAAAGTGGCAGAGGAATATATTGAAGTTTACCAATCATTAAAAAAATAAAGAAATGAATAAAACAGCTTTAGCTATCATATTAGGTGGCGGACAAGGTTCACGGTTGGCGCCTTTAACGGAAACTCGATCAAAACCAGCGGTGCCAATTGCTGGAAAATACAGATTGGTGGACATTCCGATTTCGAATTGTATTAATTCGGATATTAAAAGAATGTTTGTATTGACTCAATTCAACTCGGCTTCTTTGAATCAACATATCAAAAACACCTATCATTTTAGTCACTTCAGCACCGCGTTTGTAGACATATTAGCTGCGGAACAAACTCCAGACAACCCAACTTGGTTTCAAGGTACAGCCGATGCAGTGCGACAATGTATGCTTCATTTTATGAACCATGATTTTGATTATGCGTTGATTTTATCAGGCGATCAACTGTATCAAATGGATTTTAATAAAATGATCAAAGCGCATCACGACAGTGGCGCTACTATTACCATTGCAACCTTGCCTGTCAATTCGAAAGAAGCCCCGGAATTTGGTATTTTAAAAACCGATTCGGAAAATTTTATCACATCATTTATAGAAAAACCAGCTCTTTCATTATTACCAGAATGGACATCCGAAGTGAGTGATGAAATGAAAGCAGATGGAAAACATTATTTGGCTTCGATGGGGATTTACATATTCAACCGAGATTTATTGGTGGAATTAATGAAGAATCCAAACACGAAAGATTTCGGTAAAGAAATTATTCCACAGTCTATTGGAAAAGAAAAAATATTAAGCTACCAATACGAAGGTTATTGGACTGACATCGGAAATATTGATTCGTTTTTTGAAGCTAATTTGGGATTGACAGATGATATTCCGAAGTTTAATTTGTTTGATAATTCGAGTAAAATTTATACAAGAGCAAGGGTTTTACCGCCGTCAAAAATTACCGGAGTTTCTTCTATTGATAAATCTGTTATTGCAGAAGGTTGCATCATCAATGGAACTACCATCGAACATTCGGTTATTGGAATTCGAAGTCGCATTGGATTCGGATCAACGATTATCAATTCGTATTTAATGGGAAATGATTACTACCAAAATATTGAAGAAATCCGAACCAATTCAATGAACAATATCATCAATGTAGGCATTGGTGAACGTTGTTTTATCAATAATACCATTGTAGATAAAGATTGTCGCATTGGCAATGATGTTCGGCTCAACGGCGGGCAACATTTGGCAGACACCAACACACCATTATATACTGTGAAAGATGGAATAATAGTGGTGAAAAAAGGAGCGGTTTTGCCAGATGGATTTACGGTCTAAAAGCTTAAACTCAAAAAAAGCATCCTAAAAAAGGATGCTTTTTTTTTGATACTATTTGAATTACAATTGCGAATAAATATAATTGGAAATACTTGCCATTTCAACATCATTTAATTTGGCTTTCATTTGCATTTCTACCAATATTGGAGCCCAGTTTTCTTTCGAATATTCTGTTGGTTCAAAAAGTTTATGACATTTGGCACAATTGTTTTCGTAGGATTCTTTTCCTTCTGCTAATGCTTGAGTCATCACTACATTTTTCACTGCTTTTTTAGGGTCAACTGCAACTTCATCAGTTTTTGAATTCGTTTCAGTTCGTGTACTTACTGCTGATTTGGTTCCACAGGAAAGAATTAGAGCCAGAAAAAACACACCGCTTATAATTTTTGTTCTCATAGTTTTTTATTTAAAAAGTAAATATAAAAAAACCCAATAACAATTTGCTATTGGGTTTATTTTTTTTTGAATAATTAACAACGTTATTTTACATCCATCAATTCAACATCAAAAATTAAAGTAGCATTAGGCGGAATTGCTCCACCAGCGCCACGAGAACCGTATCCTAAATGCGATGGAATTACAAAACGAGCTTTGTCTCCCACTTGCAACAAGGCAATACCTTCATCCCAACCTTCAATAACATTCCCTTGTCCTAAAGGAAATTCGATTGGTTTTTTTCTCGGAATTGAACTATCGAATACTTTTCCGTCTTCGAGTTGACCTGTATAATGAACCGAAACAGTTTTACCATTTTCGGCTTTTTTTCCGTTTCCTTTTTGAATCATTTTGTATCGTAAACCACTATCTGTTTTATCAAAACCAGCGGCTAATTGTTCCATTTTTGCTTCGGCTGCTTCTCTAACTGCAGTTTCTCTTTTGGCACGAGATCCTTCGAAAGTTCTGAAAGCTTCGATGGCATTCCATTTTTGAGCTTCCTCTCCTACTCGGATAATTTCAACTGAGTCTAAAGAATCACCTTGAGCAACTGCATCAACAATGTCTTGACCTTCTACAACATTTCCAAAAACGGTGTGTTTGTTATCTAACCAATCCGTTGGGATGTGAGTGATAAAAAACTGAGAACCATTGCTTCCGGGTCCTGAATTAGCCATAGACAAAACACCTGGTTTATCGTGTTTTAAAGTTGGGTGAAATTCATCATCAAAATTGTACCCTGGACCGCCAGTTCCAGTTCCTTGTGGACATCCACCTTGGATCATAAAATCAGGAATAACTCGGTGAAATTTCAATCCATCGTAATATTTGTTTCCTTGAGGTTTTACTTTATTTTCTAGATTCCCTTCTGCTAAACCGACGAAGTTTCCGACTGTTCCAGGTGTTAAATCGTGGGTTAGTTTAACTAAAATAGCTCCTTTTGGAGTGTTGAATTTAGCGTATATTCCGTTTTCCATTTTTGTGTTTTTAAATTGTGGTGCAAATTTAATATAATATTGTAGATATACTTAAAAATTATACTTTTGGTTAATCCTAATTTTAAAGTTTATCCGAAATTGAATCAGCAATCCGATTATATTAACATCAATAAACAAACTTGGAACAAAAAAACGGAAGTGCATCTTACATCTGATTTTTATGATGTACCGAGTTTTCTTGAAGGCAAATCTTCTTTAAATTCAATTGAATTAGAATTGCTAGGCGACGTAAAAGGTAAGAAAATTTTGCATTTGCAATGTCATTTTGGGCAAGACTCCCTATCGCTAGCTCGTATTGGAGCAAAAGTGACTGGTGTTGATTTCTCAGATAAAGCGATAGCAAAAGCTCAAGAGTTTGCGAAAAACTACATCTTGACGCTACGTTTATTTGTTGTGATTTGTACGATGCTCCTCAATTTATAGCCGAGCAATTCGATATTGTTTTCACCAGTTACGGTACCATTGGTTGGCTACCTGATTTAGACAATTGGGCTGCCCTAGTTTCCCGTTTTTTAAAACCCAATGGCAAATTCGTTATGGCTGATTTTCATCCGGTGGTTTGGATGTTTGACAATGATTTTAAGGAAGTCTTTTATAGCTATTTTAATGTGGAGCCGATTTACGAAACAGAAACTGGTTCGTATGCGGAACGTGAGGCAAACATTGAAACCCATACTATTTCCTGGAATCATTCTATTGCTGATATACTGAACTCGCTAATTGGGAATGGTATTGAAATTAATTCGTTTCAAGAATATGACTATTCTCCTTACAATTGTTTTAACGAAAGTGAAGAATATGAAAAAGGTAAATATCGAATTAAACATTTTCAGAATAAAATTCCAATGGTGTATGCTATTTTAGGAACGAAAAAGTAGTTAGAAAATCAAATGCCCTAGCCCCGATAGTAGTGGAAATCCTTTTTTAGGGTTGCCCTGTAGCTTTAGCGGAAGGGAAATAAATCCTGAAAAAGATTGCAACGAATAGCGGGAATTGCTCCTAAAAAAACTTTGTATCTTTGTCGACCAAAACCTCAAAAAATGCGCATCGACATTATTACCGTTTTACCCGAATTGCTGCGGAGTCCGTTCGAGGCTTCGATTATGAAACGCGCTATTGACAAAGGTTTGGTAGAAGTTCACATTCACAATCTACGTGATTATACGACCAACAAACAAAAAAGTGTAGATGATTATCCATTCGGAGGTGGCGCTGGCATGGTGATGATGGTGCAACCGATTGATGCCTGCATTACTCATTTGAAAAGCGAACGCGACTACGACGAAATCATCTATATGACGCCTGATGGGGAAACTTTAGATCAGAAAATGGCGAATACCATGTCGATGTTGGGCAATATTATTATTTTATGTGGACATTATAAAGGAGTCGATCAACGTGTTCGGGATCATTTTATCACCAAAGAAATTTCGATTGGCGATTATGTATTGAGTGGCGGTGAATTGGGTGC
Organism: Flavobacterium sp.; assembly: GCA_043783565.1. Classification (GTDB taxonomy): domain Bacteria; phylum Bacteroidota; class Bacteroidia; order Flavobacteriales; family Flavobacteriaceae; genus Flavobacterium. The sequence goes on from JAYVZG010000053.1 coordinate 11,457, forward strand.
ATTGGTTTTGTCGGATGCCTTGATTCGATTGATTCCAGGAGTTTTAAGCGATGAAACGTCCGCCTTGACCGATAGTTTTCAAGATGGTTTGCTGTCAGGTCCAATCTATACGCGACCTGCAGATTATAATGGTTGGAAAGTTCCTGAGGTTTTGACGAGTGGACACTTTGCAAAAATTGACAAGTGGCGAGAAGACAAAGCGTTTGAACATACGAAAGCGCGTCGTCCCGACTTGCTTGAGGATTAATTAATAGTTAATAGTTAATAATGAGGCGTTTACATCAAGAAAAAATTATCAATTATTCATTGTTCATTATTAATTATTAATTATATTTGCGCCCACTTAGACCAACCTCTGGCGAAACTCGTGAATGTTGCTCTGATTTAAAAACCATAATTAAAACCATTATCATGGCAGATTTAATGAAATTCGTCCAAGACGAATTAGTAGCAAGAAAAGATTTCCCTGTTTTCGGAGCTGGTGATACTATAACAGTATACTACGAAATTAAAGAGGGCGAAAAAACTAGAACACAGTTTTTTAAAGGAGTTGTAATTCAAAGAAGAGGTTCTGGTAATACAGAAACGTTTACGATTCGTAAAATGTCAGGTGCTATTGGAGTAGAGCGTATCTTCCCAGTGAATTTACCTGCTTTGCAAAAAATCGAAATCAACAAAAAAGGTCATGTTCGTAGAGCTCGTATTTTCTACTTTAGAGAACTTACTGGTAAAAAAGCGAAAATTAGAGATAAAAGAAGATAACTACTTCTTGAAGTTTATAGAAAGTCCCAATGTAATGTTGGGACTTTTTTTTGGAAAATACATTCGAATATTTTTTGCCACAGATTGCACAGATTATCTCAGATTATAAAAATCAGTTTAATCCGTAAAATCTGTGGCTAATTACTTTTAAATTAGAATTAGGATATTTTTTAATAAAAATAAAAGTCGAAAATTACGGCTTTCTTATTTTTGAAGATTGAAAATGACAAATTCGTAAATCAATCGATTTCGCAGGAGAAGTAAATCACTTTGTAGTTGATTTTAGTATATTTGTTTCCGCAAAAAACATTAAACAATTAAATTGTATTAGCATGGCAAAAATTAAAGTAGCCAATCCAGTAGTTGAATTGGATGGCGATGAAATGACTCGAATTATTTGGACATTTATCAAAGAGAAATTAATACTTCCATATTTAGATTTAGATATCAAATACTACGATTTAGGCATTGAAAGTCGTGAAGCTACTAAAGATCAAATAACGATCGATTCGGCAGAAGCCATTAAGAAATATAATGTTGGAATTAAATGCGCTACTATTACTCCAGATGAGGAAAGAGTCAAAGAATTCAACCTTTCTAAAATGTGGAAATCTCCCAACGGAACTATCCGAAATATTGTTGGCGGAACGGTTTTCCGTGAACCAATTATCATGAGCAATGTGCCTCGTTATGTGCAAGGTTGGACCAAACCAATTGTTATTGGACGTCATGCATTCGGAGATCAATACAAAGCAACCGATACCTTAATTAAAGGAAAAGGAACGTTGACGATGAGCTTTACCAATGAAGCGGGTGAAACACAGACTTGGGAAGTTTACAATTTTGAAGGTGATGGTGTTGCTTTGTCAATGTACAATACCGATGAAAGTATTTATGGATTTGCACACTCTTCTTTTCAAATGGCTTTGACGAAAAAATGGCCTTTATATCTTTCTACAAAAAATACCATATTGAAAGCTTATGACGGACGATTTAAAGATATATTTGAAGAAGTGTTTCAACAACATTACAAAGCTAAGTTTGATGCGGATGGTATCACCTACGAACATCGTTTGATAGATGATATGGTGGCCTCGTGCATGAAGTGGAACGGTGGATTTGTTTGGGCATGTAAAAATTACGATGGTGATGTTCAATCGGATACTGTCGCGCAAGGATTTGGTTCGTTAGGATTAATGACTTCCGTTTTGGTTACACCAGATGGAAAAACTGTAGAAGCTGAAGCTGCTCACGGTACCGTAACGCGTCATTTTAGAGAACATCAAAAAGGGAGAGCCACTTCAACCAATCCAATCGCTTCTATTTTCGCTTGGACTCGTGGATTAGAACACCGAGGGAAATTAGACAACAATCAAGCTTTAATCGATTTCTGTTTGGCATTAGAGCAAGTTTGCATCGACACAGTGGAAAGTGGAAAAATGACCAAAGATTTAGCGATGTTAGTAAAACCAGAAGGCTTGACAAGCGCTGATTATCTTACTACGGAAGGTTTTTTAGAAGCTATTAAAGAAAATTTAGATTCGAGATTAGCCTAAATTCAGTACAAATATTTATAAAAAAAGACAACTGGAGATGGTTGTCTTTTTTTATGCATAGTATTCATAACGTTTATTTAACAATTCAATTTGTAACAAAATTTACTTTTGCAACTCTTAACCTGCAATTATAAACCGTAAAAAATGTTCTATGAATTCAAAAGCCTTTTTTTATTCTTCACTACTCCTTCTTTTTACTATTAATTCTCTATTGGCACAAGTTAAAATTAGCGACCCAACAAAACAAAAATTCACCCTAAGCGGAATCATTTCAGATTCTAAAAGCAACGAAACAATCATTGGTGTTAATGTGTTTATTCCTGAATTAAAAACAGGGACGACCACCAACGAATATGGTTTTTACTCTATTACAATTCCAAATGGTGTCTATACAATTCAGTTAAGTTCTATTGGTTTTCAAACTTTTGAAGAAAAGATTGTATTGGATAAAAACATCAAAAACAATTACAAACTATCAGGTTCTGAAGAACAATTACAAGAAGTAATAATAACCGACAACCGAAAAGCCACCAACATCCGAAAAGCGGAAATGAGTGTCAACAAACTTTCGGCAGCAACCATCAAAAAAATGCCTGTAGTTTTAGGAGAAGTTGATATTTTAAAATCGATTTTACTGCTTCCTGGTGTCACCAATGCCGGTGAAGGCGCTTCTGGCTTTAATGTTCGTGGCGGTGGTGCTGACCAAAATTTAATTCTTCTCGACGAAGCCAATATCTTTAATTCTTCTCATGTATTTGGATTCTTTTCGGTTTTTAATCCGGATGCCATCAAGGATTTAAAATTATACAAAGGCGGAATTCCAGCGCGTTACGGCGGAAGAGCTTCTTCCGTTTTAGATATCTATCAAAAAGATGGAAACAGCAATGATTTTCACGCCAGTGGCGGCATTGGGTTAATCACAAGTCGATTATTATTAGAAGGTCCCATCGTAAAAAATAAAGGGTCATTTCTAGTGGCAGGTCGAGGTTCCTATGCCCATTTGTTTCTGAAATTAAACGAAAAACAAAAAGACAATACCGCCTATTTCTATGATTTGAATACCAAACTAAGCTATAAACTGAACCCAAATAATAACCTTTATTTGTCGGGTTATTTCGGTCGTGATGTGTTTAGTATTCAAAAAAGCTTTACGAATACGTATGGAAATTCTACTTTAAATTTGAGATGGAATCATCTATTTACCGATAAATTATTTTCAAATCTTTCCTTGATATACAGTGATTATTATTACGGATTAGCACTTGATTTCATAGGATTTACTTGGGATTCCGGAATCAAAAACTACAACATCAAATACGATTTTAAAAACTATATCAGCGACAATTTCAAATTAAATTATGGTGTTAATGCTATTTATTACGACTTCAATCCCGGAACGATACGCCCACTTGGAGACGATTCTGGAATTAATTTCAAACAACTCGAAAAGAAAAAAGCATTAGAACCTGCAATATATGTTGAGGCTGAACAAAACATTTCTAAAAAACTCTCCCTATCCTATGGATTTCGATACAGCTTGTTTTATAGAATGGGAGCCTCCAATATCAACAATTACGAAAACAACCAAGCTGTTGTTTTCAATCAAGAGCAACAAATCTACGAATCGGCAAAACCACTGAGTTCAACCTATTATGGAAAAAACAAAACCATAGCCGACTTTTCTAACTTTGAACCTCGAGCCTCCATTGCGTATCAACTTACTGATAATCAATCAGTCAAAGCTAGTTATAACAGAATGGTACAATACTTACAATTAATTTCCAATACCTCATCGCCTACTCCATTAGATGTTTGGACACCAAGCGATTCGTTTATCAAACCTCAAATCGCCGATCAAGTGGCTGTTGGCTATTTCAGAAATTTCAATGACGAGGAATATTCACTTGAAGTAGAATCGTTCTACAAAACTATCAAAAACAGAATCGATTATATCGACGGAGCCAATCTGATTGCCAATGAAGCCATCGAACAAATTATCCTTAATGGAAAAATGCGCTCCTACGGATTAGAAGTCATGCTCCGCAAAAACGAAGGAAAATTGACTGGTTGGATTTCTTACACGCTTTCCAAATCGCAGCAACAAACTCCTGGAAGAACTACCATAGAAACTGGAATCAACAACGGCGAATGGTACAATTCACTACATGATAAAACACACAATATTGCTATTACCAGTGCCTATACTTTATCTAAAAAATGGAGCTTCGGAGCTAATTTCGCTTTACAAACAGGACAACCTGTTACCTATCCGAATGGGCAATACCAATACCAAGATATTACCGTTCCTAGTTACGGATTGCGCAACGAAAACCGATTGCCAACCTACCATCACTTAGATATTTCCGCAACGTTAACGCCACATAAAAATAAATATAGGAACTGGAAAGGCGAATGGGTTTTTAGTATTTACAATCTCTACAACAGAAAAAATGCTGCTTCCATCAACTTCCGTCAAAATGCTGACACAGGTGCAAATGAAGCTGTAAAAACTTCTATATTCGGAATGGTTCCAGCCGTTAGTTATAACTTTAAATTTTAATTGTATGAAAACTATATTCTATATTTCCACACTTATTCTTTCCTTATTTTTATACAGCTGTGAAGAAGTTGTCCATGTCGATTTAGACACGGCAAGCCCTAGATTGGTTGTAGATGCTTCCATCAATTGGGAACAAGGAACTGACGGCTCGCAACAAAAAATAAAATTGACGACCACAACAAGTTATTATAGCACAACTGTCCCTGTTGTTTCTGGCGCTACTGTTTTTGTAACAAATAGCAGTAATACTGTTTTCGACTTTGTCGAAGTTCCTAATACTGGCGAATATACTTGCTCGAATTTTATTCCGCAACTCAACGAAACCTATACGTTAACCGTTATTAGTAACGGACAAACGTACAATGCAACGGAAACGCTAAAATCAGTAGCTTCTATTCAAGATATTGTTCAAAACAATGAAGGTGGTTTTACCGGTGATCAAATTGAAATTAAAACCTTTTTCACAGATCCTGCTGGAGAAGACAATTATTATATGTTCAAATACAAATACTCCAATAGAAACAAATTAGACTATCAAGTTAATGACGATAAGTTCTTCCAAGGAAATTCCTTTTTTAGTCTCTCTAACAACGAAGATTTAAGTACCGGTGACCGAATATATGTCACGCATTTCGGGATTTCACGAAGCTATTACAATTATATGAACATACTGCTTAGTGTTGCAGGAAATACTGGTGGAGGTCCATTTCAATCACCGCCAGCAACCGTTCGGGGAAATATTATCAATGCTACCAATTTTGATAATTATGCTTTAGGATATTTCCGTTTGAGCGAAACAGATTCGAGTAATTATATTGTAGAATAAGAAGCAACTCCAGCTGTTCCTTCCAAAAAAACCACGTCTTGCCAACAATGGTAACGTCTGGCAAGAGCTTCCGTTGGTCGCTTTGCCAAACGAACCAAAGTAAAAGCAAGACGTAGTTTTGTTTTCCAGTGCCATCTGGGCTAAAAAATTACCAATTACGAATTACCAATTACGAATTAACCACTACATTCGTAATTCGTAATTATTAATTAAAAAGAATGTCTTCCCATCACATCGTACGCGACGACCAAGAACCCGCATTAATAATCGCTAATGGAGCTTCTTGCCACGAAGAATTGTTAGGGCAGTTACTCGAATGGCAACCTTTAGTGATTGTGCTTGATGCTGCTATCGAAAGAGTCATCCATTTGAATATTAAAGTAGATGTGTTGTTAGGTGATTTCGACCGTGGTTTCGACCCAAATGAAATTCTAAAATCGCAATATCCCATCGAGATTATTCACAAACCGGATCAAAACAAAACGGATCTCGAAAAAGCTTTTGATTATCTCATCGAACGGAAAATTCCAGCGGTCAATGTGATATGGGCAACAGGAAAACGTGCCGATCATACCATTACCAATTTAACCAACATAGTTAGCTATCGCAATCATTTGAAGATTGTCATTCACGACGATTACTCTAAAATATTTCTATTGCCACAAAAATTCCAAAAATGGTATCCCGCCAAAACCAATATTTCTTTAATCCCAATTGGAATGGTACAAGGAATTACTACTGAAAATTTAGTCTATCCTTTGATAAACGAATCCCTAACGATGGGCTATCGCACCGGAAGTAGTAATGCAGTGCTACAAGATGGTTTGGTTACGATAAGTCATACGGAAGGCGACTTATTACTGATGGAATGTGTGGATTAAATCGCTAGGCGCAACAGCGTATTTCGAATCAATTCAAAATGTTCCCACGGAATGAAATGATTCGCGTTTTCAATCGAAATGCTTTCAATAGATTTAGCTTTCACCAACATTTTATTCATATAAGCCATATTTTTATAGGGAACCAACTGATCTTTCGTACCATGAATAATAGTTACCTTAGAAGTGATATTTTTTAAGTTGGGCTCCATAGCATACAAATCCTTTTTCAACCACCAAAGTTCATCATTAGAAGGTCGCAGCGCCCCTGGAATTAAATAGCGCAATGGTTTAGACAAAAGTAACCTTCTCCACAATTCAGGAGTTTCTGCCTTAGGATCGATTGCACCCGCTAAAACCACCAAATTCGGAAACAAAACGGGATGATCCGTAGCCATTTTTACAATGACAGGACCACCCAACGAATGACCAATTAATACAATTGGTTGGTGATTATCTATTTGAGTGATGAAATCTTCGATGATTTGTGCTTGTGTTCCTAAATCTTCAGCTGTTCCAAAATTGCTATTCCCAAAGCCTGGTCGATCTATAGCAATCATTCTGTATTTTTTAAGCAACAAAGTATCGCTTAAATAACTTTTGTAAGCATCCCAACTTCCTGGCGAACCATGCACAAAAAATAAGGTCGGTAAATTGGGTTTTCCTGTTTGGATGTAATGAATTTCGTGCGAACCAACATTGACGATTTTACTTACAAAAGGAATTTTTAAGGTATCAAAATACGTACTAGTTTCCTTTACCGTCATCCTCATCGTCATGCATGACTGACAAAAAAGCAAGTACAGGAGTAAAAAACTAAATACAATATATTTAAATTTGTGCTGCATAGAAATTGATTTTATTGAACTAATCAAATTAATCAAGTTACAATCTTATTTGCCTTATATGATTAATTCGGATGCTTATTTAACCATATAAGGCATATAAGTTTATAGGGTCTAAGCAATTTACTTAAAAGTTAACTCAATTTTCATACTTTATTCTTTAACAATAATAATAGTCGCTTTAAAACCTGTTCCTAAATTCCATTGATTGGAAGAAACCAAAGATCCTTTATCATCGAACATCATAAATTGAGCTGTATTTGGACCAGAAAACCCTTGATTCAAAGCTTCAAAATCTATTTTATTAAAGCCTTTTTCAAGACCCAATTCAATTTGTTGAAAATCGCCATCCAAATATAAATGCTCTATCATGACTTTATCATTTACCCATATTCGAATTTCATCTCCATCCACTTCACCAAAATCACGACAACTAATTTTTATGTACTGTGATTTACTCTTAAAGTCTCCCAAATACTGGTTTTTTCTAAAAATTTTCGAATCAAAACCACCTTCTTTTTCATTCAACTTATCTTTAAAAACATCTCCTGGATTTGCAAAAGAGTTTTTTTGAGAGAATTGAATCTTTTTCGTTTCAATGGTTGAAGAAGACATTGGCTTTGGAGTAGCACTTGGAGAAAAAACCGAAGGTGTAAATGTTTTCGGAGTACTCAAACTACTTCCTTTGGGTGGAATCGTATTAGAGGAATTTAAAAATTCATTTTGTGCCGAAAGTACATTCACCGCAAATAAGGCAACCATTAAAATTAGTAAACTGGCAAAGCGTTTTTTGGCGTTTTTTGTCATAAAGAAATTCATTCTAAGGGCATAAAATTATGTTTTTTAAAGGCAAGCCAATTCATTTTATCATTTTTTTATCATTTTTGAATTGTATACTTTTATACAACTACTTTCGTTATTAGAAAAATTAAACAAACCATGACAAACCCAGCGATTTCAATAAAAAACATCGAAGTACTTTCTAACAATTGGTATACTCTAAGAAAAATCACTTTCGACTATCAGAAAAAAGACATGACTTGGGAAACTCAAATTAGAGAAGCCTATGATCGTGGCAATGGCGCAACCATTTTGTTGTTCAATAAAGCTACCAAAATGGTACTTCTAACACGACAATTCCGCATGCCTACTTTTTTAAATGGAAATGAAACTGGGATGATGATTGAAGCCTGTGCTGGACTTCTAGACAAAGACAATGCGGAAGATTGTATTCGCAAAGAAACCGAAGAAGAAACAGGTTATTCCGTAAAAGAAGTTCAAAAAATATTTGAAGTCTATATGTCGCCGGGTTCTGTAACAGAAATCGTTTATTTCTTTGTTGGTGCTTATTCGAAAGACATGAAAATCAATGAAGGTGGTGGCGTTGCCGATGAACAAGAAAACATCGAAGTCATGGAACTTCCATTCGAAAAGGCTTATGCAATGATTGCTTCGGGTGAGATTAAAGATGCGAAGACAATCATGTTATTGCAGTATGCAAAAATCAACAAACTTATCGACTAACTCCCAACTTAGTTTCCTTATCTTTGCCCCGACTCCACCTCAATGAAAGCGAAAACCAATCCCGAGAAAACCAATTTGCATCCCCGAAATTCACATCGATTTGGATATGATTTCACACTTTTAATGGAATCATGTCCCGAATTGAGACAGTTTGTTTTTATCAATGCTTACCAAAACCAAACCATCGATTTTAGTAATCCTGATGCCGTTAAAACCCTCAATAAAGCGTTATTAATTAAAGATTATGGAATCGAAAATTGGGATATTCCAGCCAATTATTTATGTTCACCCATTCCAGGAAGAGCGGATTACATTCATTATGTGGCGGATCTTTTAGCCTCTACTAACAAAGACGTAATTCCAAGAGGAGAATCTGTTCAAGGTTTAGATATCGGAATTGGTTCGAATGCAATCTATCCTTTACTTGGAAATGCCTTGTATGATTGGAGTTTCGTTGGAACAGATATCGATGATAATGCACTTCAAAATTGTAAACAAATTATAAGTAACAATCCAAAATTGATGGATGCTATTAGTTTACAATTGCAAGTTGAAGCACGTTTCCTTTTCAAAAACATTATTACATCCGAAGATTTGTTTGCTTTTACGATATGTAACCCTCCTTTTCATGCCTCTGCTGAAGAAGCAAATAAAGCCAATCTCCGGAAAATAAATTCACTTCAAAATACCAAAACTAGTACACCTGCTTTAAATTTTAACGGCCAAAATAGAGAACTTTGGTGCGATGGCGGGGAAATTGGATTTATCACTCAAATGATTTTTGAAAGTGTCAAATATCCAAAACAAGTGTTGTGGTTTACCACTTTGGTTTCAAAAAAAGACAATCTTTCTAGTATTTATAGAACTTTAAATAAAGTAAATGCTGTTGAAATCAAAACCATCGAAATGGCACAAGGACAAAAGACAAGTCGCATTATTGCATGGACTTTTATGACTAAATCACAACAAGAAAACTGGAAATTTTAAAGTATTGAAAACATTTCCTGATTTATTTTTAGTAAGTTTGTTTTAAATCATTAGTCATGAATACAATAGAACTTAAAAATATTTTGATTTCAAAAATCACTCAAATTGATGACCAAGAATTTTTAAAAGCATTAAATACAATCATTGAAAATAAAGTGACAACGAATTATACTGCCTTGGAAGAATACAACCATGAACTTTATAAAGCTGAAGAAGATATTAAAATAGGAAATGTATATTCCCAAGAAGAAATTAAGCAAAAAGTCGAAGCATGGAAAAAGAGATAGTTTGGACAGAAACTGCTCTAAACCAATTAGAAGAAATTTATTTTTATATTCTTGAACATTCATTAAGTTATACTATTTCAGATAAAGTAATCGACCAAATTTTTGTAGCAACTTCTGTTTTAAAAAAGAATTGGGACATCTATGAAATCGATGAAATGAAACTCCCAAATGATAATAATTATAGGGCATTTGAAATACATAGCTATAGAATATCTTACAAAATCACAAATGAAAGTATTTACATTATTCGAGTACGACATACCAGCAGAAGCCCTAAAAATATAGAATAATCTAATTTTATTCTTTCTCAGAACCTTAGTACCTCCAAATGAATTTCCAAGTTATCTCCGATTACAAACCTAAAGGTGACCAACCTCAAGCCATTGATAAATTAACTCAAGGTCTTATTGATGGTGAAAAATTTCAAACTTTATTAGGCGTAACTGGCTCTGGAAAAACATTCACTGTTGCCAATGTAATTGAAGAAGTGCAACGTCCAACCTTAGTTTTAGCACATAACAAAACTTTAGCGGCTCAGTTGTATTCGGAGTTCAAACAATTTTTTCCCAACAATGCAGTAGAATATTTCGTTTCCTATTACGATTACTACCAACCCGAAGCTTTTATGCCAGTTACGGGAGTTTTCATCGAAAAAGATTTGTCTATCAATGAGGAATTAGAAAAAATGAGAATGTCGACGGTTTCTTCTTTACTTTCTGGAAGGCGCGATATCATTGTAATTTCTTCCGTTTCGTGTTTGTATGGAATTGGGAATCCAGTGGAGTTTCAAAAGAATGTGATTCCGATAGAAAAAGGGCAAGTCATTTCTCGAACAAAATTATTGCATCAATTAGTACAAAGTTTGTATTCGAGAACGGAAGCCGATTTCACTCCAGGAAATTTTCGAATTAAAGGAGATACCGTCGATGTATATCCAAGTTATGCCGATGATGCCTTTCGCATTCATTTTTTTGGGGATGAAATTGAAGAAATTGAACGCTTTGAAATCAAGAATTCAAAAGTCATCGAAAAGTTTGAAAAGTTGACCATTTATCCCGCGAATATGTTCGTAACTTCTCCCGATGTGTTACAAAATGCAATTTGGGAAATTCAACAAGATTTGGTAAAACAAGTCGATTATTTCAAAGAAATTGGAAAACATTTGGAAGCCAAACGTTTGGAAGAACGTACCAATTTCGATTTAGAAATGATTCGTGAATTGGGTTATTGCTCTGGAATTGAAAATTATTCTCGTTACTTAGATGGAAGAAATGCTGGGACAAGGCCGTTTTGTTTACTCGATTATTTCCCGAATGATTATTTGATGGTGGTAGATGAGAGTCATGTCACACTTTCGCAAGTACATGCCATGTATGGTGGTGACCGAAGTCGAAAAGAAAATTTAGTCGAATATGGTTTCCGACTTCCTGCCGCAATGGACAATCGTCCGTTGAAATTTGAAGAATTCGAATCGATGCAAAACCAAGTGATTTATGTTTCTGCAACTCCCGCGGATTATGAATTACAGAAAACAGATGGTGTTTATATTGAACAAGTTATTCGTCCAACGGGTTTATTAGATCCAATTATAGAAATTCGTCCGAGTTTGAATCAGATTGACGATTTGATTGAAGAAATTCAATTACGTGCTGAGATTGATGAACGAGTTCTCGTTACCACATTAACCAAAAGAATGGCAGAAGAATTGGCGAAATACTTGACGAAAGTAAGTATTCGTTGTCGCTATATTCATTCCGAAGTTGATACTTTAGAACGCATCGAAATCATGCAGGATTTGCGAAAAGGAATTTTCGATGTATTGATTGGGGTGAACTTATTGCGAGAAGGATTGGACTTACCCGAAGTTTCGCTGGTTGCTATTTTAGATGCCGACAAAGAAGGTTTTTTGAGAAGTCATCGTTCTTTAACGCAAACAATAGGTCGTGCGGCGAGAAACCTCAATGGAAAAGCGATTATGTATGCGGATAAAATTACAGCAAGCATGCAAAAAACCATCGATGAAACCAATTATCGTCGAGAAAAACAAATCAATTTTAATTTGGCGAATAATGTCATTCCGATGGCGTTGAACAAAAAAATTGAAAGTGCTTTTACCAAAATTCCTTTGATCGATGCGGAGTTAGGTTATTTACCTTCGATGGCAGCGGAACCAATTACGGAATATTTATCCAAAGCAGAAATCGACAAACGCATTCGCGAAAAACGCAAAGCCATGGAAAAAGCGGCGAAAGAATTAGACTTTCTGCAAGCGGCGAAATTGCGTGATGAGATTAAAGCGTTGCAAGGAAAATAGGAATAAAAAAATAGTATATTTAACAAATTTATAAAACCATAAAAAATGAAAAAAAAATTAATTCAGTTATCCGTATTTTTAATCACATTAACATTTTTTTCTTGTTCAAGTGATAGTAGTTCTAGTACTTCAACCCCAAGTTTATCGTCTATGACTGCTACTGTCGATGGGCAAGCTTGGGCTTCAATTTCTGGCGGAGCAGTAGCAAGTGTTTCAAATATTGATAATGGAAATGGAAATCAAACTATATTACAAATTCTAGGGGCTAGTCAGAGTTTCTCTTCTGTGTCAATTCAAATTCCAATTAATAATCTATCCGTAGGAACTTTTAATTACACTAGTAATGATTCAGGAGTTTTGGCTTATTCGAATTCTGCAAATCTTTATTCGAGCGATGAAACCTCAGGTAATTTTACATTAACAATTACAAGTCTAGATCTAACAGCTGGAGTTATGTCTGGAACTTTCTCCGGAAATTTATTAGATTTTGATGGCAACAGTTTGTCAATTACTAATGGTTCTTTTAATTCAATTGTAGTTGTAAGTTCCGCTTTATATAGTAATGGTTTTATGAGTTTAAAAGCTAATAATGGCAATCAGTTTACTATGGATAGTGATAATAGCGATGGAAAATACTTATGGATTAGTGAAAATACTACAGGAAATCAATTAGCACTTTCAGGTAATAATGCTAATGTAGGAAGTGATTTTGGACTTTACGGTTTAATATTTCCATTAAATGTTGCTTCGGGAACTTATAATTTAACATCTGAAGGTTTTGGAGCAGATATTGGAAATAGTTCCAATGAGCCAGAATTTAATGTAACTTCTGGATCAATGACCGTAACTAGAAATGGTAAAAACTTAGTCGGGACTTTTAACTACAGTGCCACTAATGGAGTGAGAACTGTAAATGTTACTAACGGTAGTTTCGATATTACACACAAATAATTAACTAAAAAGATAAAAAAAAGAAGCATCGAAAATGATGCTTCTTTTTTTTTTAATAGAAAAACTCCTCGCTAATTATTTTTCCGTCTTTTACTTCGTATTTGCACATTTCTTTCATGTCCATTCTTCCCATTCCTTTCATGGTGACGTCCATTCCCATTTCCATAAAAATGTAAGGTCCGAAAACTTTTGGCTCGTGATTGTAACCTGAATGCACTTCCTCAATTCCGGCACTAAATCCTTCTGATTTTGCTCGTATGGCTGCCAATCCTTTTACAGAATGCATTCCTTTCGCGTGAGGTGGCTCAATGTTTAAAGCGTCTTCTGAAAATAATTCATTGTATGCTGCTTCGTGTTGATTAGTTGAAGTCAATTCGAACAATCTAGTTGCAATTTCTTGTGTTGTCATGATATGATTTTTATTAGTTATAGAATCAAATATATAAAAACATTTATTTAGCAAAATTAATTAAGTATTATGCTATCTTAAAGAAATGAAAAATCAAAAATAGTAACAATTTTTAATTTGTTAAATGAACTGAAATCAGCAAAATGAATATTGATAAAAATTTTAATTTATGGCAAGATTCCATGAGTATTATAGCGATAAAAGCCTCCGACTAATGTCTTTTTTTTTATTCAATTGCAATTGGAAAATTTCCAAAAAACTACTATCGGCTGAGGCGATGTAGCAGAAAATCTGATTCTCTTATGGATAATTCAGGATTAATTACATTAAATTTGTTCGTATCAAACCACACAAACTAATGAAAAAAAACATATTCCTCAGCCTTGCTATCCTTTGTGTCACTATATCTTCCTGTACTAACGACACTTCTGACAATGAAAAATACCTGACCGTTGACTACAAAACTGACTTAGGTTTTTTTAAAGATGTGACAGTGAACACTGATAACAATGTGTATGCGTTATCTGTCATTCCGGAAACTGACGAAGAAAAGCTAGTGCTTCAGAAAATAACACCGGACGGCAAACCGACTAGATTATTCCAAACATCTTCCTACTTTAATGACTTTCCAAAAATCACCAATGATTTAAACGGAAAACTATACTGGACTGCTTCAATACAGGGAAGAATCAATTCGTTTACCGATGATTATCAGCCTTCGACAATTTATACGATGCAAGGTGCTGAACAGCTCAATATCAGAATGGATGCAATATGCAGTCTCACCGATGATTCTTTTATAGTGTATGACGGTAATGCCAGAAGATTTAAGCGCTGCTCTAAAACCTTGAATACCGATTTTCCGATAGCAGGTTCCGATACTTATGCCGTTGTGGATGGCGTGGGTGCCAACGCGGGATTTGTTCAAATTAATGCAATGAAGACTTTAAATAATATGGTTTACGTTTTGGATTCTGGCCGTTATATCCGAAAAATTGACTGCAATTCGACCAATTATACTGTTACTACGACCAACGATTTGTATTATGAAATCATTCAGGATTTTGCCATAGCAACCAACGAAGATACCTATGCGATTGTAAAGAATAAAGGAATTTGTAAATTGGAAAATGACACTTACACTGTGCTCAAAAGCGGAACAGAAAAGATTAGAGCTTCCAATAACAAGGAAATATCTACGATTGACTGGAACGCTTTTTCAAAAATCTACATCAAAGACAATGACTTGTATCTAATCAGCGGTTATGGAACGCTGACTAAAATTTCAAATTTTCAAGAAAAGCTATAGCACATAAATTGCATTGCTCATGAAAACTTCGCGTCAAAATTTGAGTGAAACAATTGTTTGAAATCTTCGGGTTTTATCTGAATAGTATTGCCTTGTAATCCGTCAAAAATTAAATTCAAAAAAGAAAATACAACGCCTCATTAAAATTTATGCAAACCGAAAAATATTGTGATGAGATTAAAGCTTTGCAGGAGAAAGTGTTAGCGATCACTCCTACGATTCATGTAACCAAAAAATGTTACGTCTGTTATGTTTGGTTTTGCTTAAATTAACTATACTTGTATGGTTATAATTAACAATACTTTACAAAATGAGAAAATTTTTACTGCTTGTTTTTTTGTTTCCCTTCGCATCCTTTGGACAATATGAAAAAGAAATCGACTCGATTAACCAAGTCATTCACCAAACCAAAGACACGCAGGTTAAGGTAGACAGTTATCGTGAGCTAGTTCAAATTCTCATTACCACCGATTTACCCAAAGCCCAGAAAAAAATCGACGAACTCTATCGCCTCAACCAAAACAATCCTTGCGAAAAATGCCAAGCTATGGCGGATTTTTTACAAGCACGGCTGTACTCGATGTCACAAACCAAACGCGACCAGATTGTAAGTCTTTATCGAAAAAGCACCACACAATCATTCGCTCTTAAAGATTATGAATTTTATTCGATTGTCATGATGCATCTGATTAATCACTGCATTAACAAGAACAGGATGGCCGAGGCGGATATGGAACTCAAAAAGTACTTCGAACTAACCAAGAAAATTAAGTTCACAGACTACTACAATAGCATTTACTACCTATATGGAAAACTATATAAGAAACAAGGCTACAACAACTTAGCACTCGAGAATTTTATTCTGGCCGATAAATATTTCGTGTATAAGAACGCTGACGATATCTCGATTAAAATCAACGACCTAGCCGAAATTGCTTTATTCTACACCGATTTAAAAAACAAAGAAAAAGCCGACTACTACATGCAGCAGGCAATGGCGCTTTTCAAAAAATCGAAAAATGCAGTCAATGATGTGAACACGAATTTCAGGTTCGGCGAAATCGAATTTAAGAACAAAAATTACCAAAAAGCGTTGGGCTATCTCAATAAGATATTGAATCCGAAAGACACGGCACAAAATGTTCCATACAAATACGATGTCGCCGCCTTAATGGGACAAACTTATCAAGAAACAAACGATTTGTCGAATGCTAGTTTGTTTACGGACATGGCCGTAAGAGAATTTACGAAGAAAAAAGACACGATCTATTGGATCAATTCGCTTAATAACAACGCGAAGATTAAGATTAAAAAAGGTAATTTCCTCGAAGCTAAAAATGATCTTGAACTAGCAAAAGATCTATTGAAAGATCAAAAAATAACCGTCGATTTCCTCGATGTTTACCAGACGCAGATTGAGTACTATAAAAATATAAAGAACTACGAATTGGCGTTAAAAGCCATCGAAGAACAAACGTTTTACCAAAGGAAATATACTGAAAAGACCAATCTCGCCAATCTCGCCGAACAAGACATTCGTTACCAAACCGAGAAAAAAGAACAACAAATCAAACTGCTTTCTGCACAAAACGAACTCGCCCGTAAACAAAATTATACTTATATCGGCTTGTTGGTTTTGCTTCTTCTATTAGCCGGAATCGCTTTCTATGGCTTCAGAAATAAAATAAAAACAGCACAAAAACTAAAGGAGTTGAACGAATTGAAGTCGCGTTTCTTTGCCAATATTTCTCATGAGTTCAGAACACCATTAACTTTGATTAAAAGTCCTGTTCAAAGCTTGATAAGTGAAATTTCAGACACCAATCAGAAAAATAAATTACAATTGATTGATACCAATTCAACTCGAATGTTAGAATTAGTAGACCAACTACTCGAGCTTTCTAAAATTGACGGTGGCAATCTAACGCTTATTTTGAAAGACGGAAATATAAGTTCGCTCTTGCATTCCATTGTGGAGCCTTTTCAATTTCAAGCTAAAGAAAAAGAAATTAATTTTACTTCCAATATTCAAAAAACCAACGAAAATTATGCTTTTGATAAAGATGTGATTGAAAAAATTGTAACGAATTTAATTTCGAATGCATTTAAATATTCACCTGTAAACGAATCCATTTCATTCCGTTCAGCTGTTGAAAATTCAAATTTACAATTGATAATTTCAAATACTGGAAGCGATATAAAAAAAGAAGATTTATCCAAGTTGTTTGAGCGCTTTTATCAAAAAAATGAGTTGAAACAAGGTGTTGGAATTGGTTTAGCTTTGGTTAAAGAACTAGTCGATTTATATAACGGAACTATTTCAACAGCTGTAGAAAATGGAGAATTATCATTTATTGTGACTTTACCATTAGCAGTCGCCAATCAAAATGCGGTGATGATTCCAGCAAAAGCGGAAAATATAACTATTGAAAATGCTATTCCTAATGATGTTGAAATTCCAGTTTTGTTAATTGTAGACGACAATTCTGAAATTCGGGCAGTTTTAAAAGACATTTTTAAAAACGACTATCAAATTATTGAAGCTCAAGATGGCGAAGAAGCTGTACAATTGGCGCAAAAAGAAATCCCAGACTGTATCATTTCAGATGTGATGATGCCTAAAATGGATGGTTTTGAATTTACCAAACAAATCAAAAACAACGAACTGACGTCTTTTATTCCCGTTGTACTTTTAACAGCAAAAACTTCAGATGAAGCCCATTTAGAAGGTTTGAAAAGTACTGCCGACGCTTTTTTAACCAAACCATTCAACAACGACATTGTAAAAGCCACGGTAGAGCAATTGATTGCAGAGCGCAAGAAATTGCATTTGCGATACAGTCAAGAATTGATTTTGAAGCCTGTAGATATAGTCATCAGCTCTGTTGAAGAAAAATTTGTTATGAAACTGCAAGACATTCTTGAAAAAGAACTTTCCAATTCAGAATTCTCTTCCGAAGATTTTGCAGGTGCTGTTGGCATGAGTCGAATGCAATTACATCGAAAATTAAAATCACTTTTGGGAGTTTCCGCCACTGAATTTTTGAGAAATGAACGGCTAAAAGTGGCGGCAGATTTACTTAAAAAAGGCAATGGTAACATTTCTGAAATTGCGTATGCTGTTGGTTTTAATGATGTATCGTATTTTTCGAAATGCTTTAAAGAAATGTTTTCCGTGACACCATCGGATTATTTAAATTCTAAAAACACACCGTAAACTTCCTTATTTTATTGACTGTAACAGCGATGTTACATATCTCATAGTTCTTGTTACAATTGTAGCAAGAACTTTTTTTTGTTTGAAATAGTTTTACAACATCAAAATTTGAAACTCCAAATCGAATGTCGAAAAAAAAAGTTATTGGCTACGAAGCCCAATTAGAAAAACTACCGGACAAGAAAATTTTCCTCAACATCAATGCGATGGAGAAAGGCGACTACGAACTCAACATCATTCATCAAAACAAATTAATTAAAAAAACCACTTTCAAAAAACCATAGCCATGAGAACATTACAATATTTAATCTTTCTGCTTCCCTTTTTATCCATTGCTCAAGTCGGCGTCAACACTACAACACCGAATGCAGCCCTAGACATTCAATCGACCAATAATGGCTTTTTAATTCCTAGAGTGCAATTGACTGATGCTTTAGATATTGTGACGGTTGTTAATCCCGCTGGTGGCGCTTTGGCAACCTCTACACTTGTTTATAATATTGTTGCGGCTGGAATAGTGCCAAATAATGTGCTTGAAGGGTTTTATTATTGGAATGGTGGGCGATGGATGCCAATTGCTGGAAACCCCACTACCGATAGTGATTGGTATAAAGTAGGAACAACAACGCCACCAAACAACATTAATGAGAATATGTTTCACATTGGTAATGTGGCTATTGGAAAAAATACTGCCACCTACCCTTTAGAAGTGGAATCAACAAATTTTGATATTGGAATCCATAATAAGTTTGTCCCAACAATATTGAATGGTATTACAAATCATGCGATTCATAACGACATTAACAATACAATTGACGAACATATTGTTGGCTTTAGAACTGATCTTATAGATTCAGGTAGAGGAATAACAGCTGGTTCTATAATATCAATCGCTAAAAATAATGATGGAGGAATGTATGGCAATTTAGTAGATATTTATGGAAGTGGTACTACCGTTGCAACAGATGAATGTTATGGCACTTATAATTCTATTTCAAATAATGGCATTGGAAAACAGTTCGCCAATATTAATTATGTTGATGGCTCTGGTAGCGGATTGCATTATGGTACCTATAACTTGTTAGCGGGTATCGGCTCTAATAACCAAATTGCTACTAGAAATATTATTACCAATACAGGCGGTGGAATAAAATATGGTACTCAGACTACTATCTTTCCTGCTGCAGGCGGAACGCATTATGGTATTTATTCGGAAGTTTTAAAACCAGGGGCTACGAACTTTGCTGGCTATTTTTTAGGAAATGTTGGTATAGGAACAACCGCTTCAAACACCTATACTTTACCACCGTCAAGAGGTACGGTGGGTCAAGTTATGCACACTGATGGACTTGGAAATGTATCATGGAATAATCCAAGTAACTCAAGTTGGACATTAAATGGAAATTCCGCAATCACATCTCCTGCAAATCCTATTACTTATGGAACTTCTACACTTGGAGCAACTGAAAATTTTATGGGAACAACCAACGCTAATGATGTTACTTTTGCAACAAACAACATTGAAAGAATGCGGATAAAAAATACTACTGGAAACATTGGTATTGGTACTTCAAATCCAACTAAAAAATTAGATATCGTTGCGCCAAATAATGAAATAGGTCTACAAATATTAAGTGGTAATAATTCACAGTTATCATATCTTTCCTTAGGAAGAACAATCGAATATGCTCAAATAGGAGCTTGCATAACATCACGCTTCTTTCTAGATGCATTAGATGGTGATATGGCAATTAAGAATTTTGGTGCTGGAAAAATTTTATTAGGTGCTTCTGTCAACACAAACGCTGATATGTCAATAGTTCCTGGCGGTAATGTTGGAATTGGAACAGTAACACCTACCTCAAAACTCCATATAGTAAACGCTACGTCAGGAGCCTTGAGAATTGTTGATGGCACACAAGCTAATGGAAACATTTTACGATCAGACGCCAATGGTGTCGGAACTTGGCAAAATCCAAATACTTTTTCTTGGTCATTAACAGGTAACACGGTTAATGCTGCAACTAATTTTATTGGTTCAACTAATAATGCTAATGTTATTTTTAGAAGAGATAATACACTGGCTGGTTCAATTGCACAATTTAACACATCACTTGGTGTAAATTCACTTCTTTCAGTAACTACTGGCACTCAAAATGTAGCCATCGGAACCAATGCCCTAGATTCAAATATTATTAGTGGAGGAAACACTGCCGTTGGATATGATGCACTACAATCTACAACTGGCGATTTCAATACCGCATTTGGAAATTCTGCCCTTTTTAGTTTTGTTACTGGAAATAGTAACTGCGCTTTTGGCTATAATGCGCTAAATAATCAAACTTCAGGTATCAATAATATTGGAATAGGAACTGGTGCTAATGTTCCATTTACTACCGGAAATAATCAAATAAGAATGGGAAACACAGCCATTGCTTATGCGGGAATTCAAGTAGCTTGGTCAGTAACTTCAGATTCACGTTGGAAATCAGACATACAAGTTTCTAAACTTGGTTTGGATTTTATCAACAAACTAAATCCAGTTTCATACATCCGAAAAAACGATGAAAGCAAAAAAATAGAATACGGGTTTATAGCTCAAGAACTTGATCAAACTTTAAATGAATTTGGAGCAACCAACAGCGGCATCATTACCAAAGACGATTCGGGAATGTTATCTGTAAGATACAACGACCTGCTATCTCCAATGGTAAAAGCCATTCAAGAATTGAAAACGGAGAACGATACGCTAAAAAAACAAAACGAAAGTTTAGAAGCGCGCCTAAAAAAAATAGAAGAAAAATTAAATAATTAATCCTTAAAACAATTACCCATGAAAACAAAAATTTTAAAATCAGTTGCAATAGTGCTATTTATGAGTACTGGCCTATTTTCTTGCAGTAGCGATTCTATTGTTGCCAATGAGAATGAAAACAATAGCAGTAACTCACACTTTTTAAAACCGCCACCTCCTGGATTACCCGAATTTTACTACCGATACAATGGTGTACTTCCTTACACTAGTACTTCAGATTCATTCGCAATCGTATCTAATAATGTCATCTACGCAATGGACGGGCCTTTTAATGTTATCAAAATACCGCTAAGCTCTTTAGCAGTAGGGACTTATTTCATTGGTGGTTCAAATATTTTTACTTATAATTTACCTACGAATCTAAATACTTGGTATGCATATGGCGGTTATGTAAAAATTACGCACAATGCTTCTAATAAAATTTCCGGTATTTTTAAAGTGGAAGGAAACGGAATTGGATACATAGGAGTTACTTCAATAAATGGCTACTTTAATTCAGCACCAATTCTTCCATAATTTTAGTTATGGCATCAATTTACAGAAAAAGCACAACGAAAGGTGCTTTTTTTTAATTTAGTTGCACTTGAAAAACTTCCAACAAATAGTCAGGAGAAATCATTCCAGTTTTCGACAATTCCATAGCTTCTAAAACGCGTTTCATCGCAAAAGGATTCAATCCCATATTGATTCCTATTTCATGAATAGCATTGCGTTCTCTTTCATGTAAAACACCATCACAATGCATGAGTAAAGCCAAACGGTAGAATTGCTGAATTCGTTGAAACTCGGATTTAGTAACACTTGGATACAATTCTTGGTGAAACAATTGCTTGAAATCTTCGGGTTTGATTTGAAGCTCATCAGCTACTAAGGTCAGAAACTGTAATTCACGTTCGTGCAACTTCCCGTCGACCACAGAAAAGGAAACCATCTCTGCTAATAAGCTCAATTTTTCTTCGTAGCTGTTCATCAATTGTTTATTTTTAGCGAAAATATTCATTTTTGTTGAATTCAAAAAATTAAATCCAATTGAAACACCTTTTCAATTTATTGTTTTTATTGATTGCAAGCGTCGTATTCTGCCAAGAAAGCACTGCAACCAAACAAGTTTCAACATTTACAATGGAGTCGCCACAACTACACTCCTCCAAAAAAATCTGGTTGTATCTTCCTAAAAACTACAGTACTTCCTCCAAAAAATACCCTGTCATTTATATGCATGATGCTCAAAATTTGTTCGATGCCAAAACGTCTTTTATGGGTGAATGGAACATTGATGAAAAGTTGGATAGCCTCAACGCACAAGTCATTGTTGTTGGAATTGAAACCACTGATAAAAGAATGGAAGAGCTTATACCTTTCAAGAATCTAAAACATGGTGGTGGCAATGCAGATACCTATCTCGACTTCATCGTAAACACTTTAAAACCAGAAATTGATTCAAAATTCAGAACCAAAACAAACGCTAGAAACACAATAATGATGGGAAGTTCTTTGGGCGGTTTGACTTCGTTTTACGCTCTTTTAAAATACCCAAAAGTATTTGGAAAAGCAGGTGTCTTTTCTCCAGCCTTTTGGTTTAATCGAAAGGAATTGGTTGACTTACTGAAGCAAACCAAAAACTTCGATGCTAAAATTTATTTTCTTCATGGCGATAACGAAGGCGACCCCGATATGATTCCAGATTTAAATCAAATGGAATATTTAGTCAACACCAAACGTTGTGAATGTAAAAAATTGAATAAAAAAGTACTCATCAAAGGAGGACAACATAACGAAAAATTATGGAGAGATGGTTTTGTAAAAGCGTATCTTTGGCTTTTCTAAGTGGCTGAGTTGCTGAGTAACTGAGATACTGAGAATGAAAAGCTCAACAAATTACTAAATACCCGTTTTTAAAGTCAAAATTATAACTCAGAGACTCAGCAACTCAGTCTCTCAGCAACTCAAAAATATGAACAATAACGATATCTTCAAAAAACTCCGCGTCGCACTCATGTTGCGCGATGACCAAATAATTGAAATTTTAGAACTCGTCGATTTCAGAATGTCGAAAGGCGAAATTGGGAATATTTTCCGTAGTCAAGATCATGCTGATTTCATGGAATGTGGGGATCAAGTATTGCGTAATTTTTTGAATGGTTTAGTCATTCACTTACGTGGTACAAAAGAAAATCCAAAGAACCCGAATGAGGTATTGGCAAAACATAGAGCTGAAATTCCAGTGAAAGAAAATGCCAAACCGAGAGCTGAATTTAAAGCTGCTCCCAAATCCGATTATAAGAAGAAGCCCGCTTCTAACCAAAAATCGCGAGAAAAGAAACCAGCTCCAAAAGTTCAAGTTGTCGAGAAAGTAAAATTTAACAACGGAAAAAAGAAACCCTAAAGTTTTTATAGATGGAATCTCTTGATTTATTATTAAATAAACTAGAAAGCAACCTAAAATCGAAAAATGCTTTCAATAGTAAAGTGTCTTACGAAGATGTTTCATGGCACATCGCTCACAGTTTAAAAGTGATATACAACATTATAAAAGTACTTCAAAACTCTAATCCAGAAGAGTATCGCTGGAAGTTTAATCGAAACCGAAGCTTTGTATATTTCTTAAATTCCATTCCAAGAGGTAAAGGAAAAGCGCCAAAATCTGTCGTACCGACTGAGGATCTTACACTAGAATTTCTTCAGTCAGAATTCAAAAAAGTAAGAGAATTGATTCCAGAATTAGACAATTTAGAGGCAAATAGTAATTTTACGCATCCGTATTTTGGACAATTGAATCTGAAACAAACCAAGAAATTATTTTTGATTCATACCAATCATCACCTTAAAATCATTGAGGATATTATAAGAACTTCCTAGAAAAAATTAAAACACTAATTAATCTAATTTAAAATCTTATATTTCCTTATATGTCTTATATGGTTCAAAAAAATATAAGTTAACCATATAAGACATATAAGGAAATATAAGATTGAGATTGACTAAATAATAACCTAACAAATCTAAAAAATTAGCCACGAATTCACAAATTTAAATTTTAAAATTCGTGAATTCGTGGCTAATAAATTACTTCTATTTTTTTTTTAAGAACCCAAAGCTTTCTTCACCTGATCCGCAGCTTCTTGAAATTCCACTGCAGACAAAATTGGCATACCAGAATTATCAATCAATTCTTTAGCAATCTCTGCATTGGTGCCTTGCAAACGAACAATAATCGGAACTTTAATGGCATCACCCATATTTTTATAAGCATCAACAACACCTTGTGCTACTCTATCGCAACGGACAATTCCACCAAAGATATTAATCAAAATTGCTTTTACATTCGGGTCTTTCAAAATAATACGGAACGCTAATTCTACACGTTTTGCATCCGCTGTTCCACCAACATCTAAAAAGTTCGCTGGTTCAAAACCGGCATATTTAATCAAGTCCATTGTCGCCATCGCCAATCCAGCACCATTCACCATACAACCTACCGTTCCATCCAAATCCACATAATTCAATCCTGCTTCTTTAGCTTCCACTTCTATTGGATTCTCTTCCCTGATGTCACGCATATCCGCATATTTTGGCTGACGGTATAAAGCATTATCATCAATATTTACTTTGGCATCCACTGCCATAATTTTGTTGTCAGACGTTTTCAAAACGGGGTTGATTTCAAACATCGAAGCATCACAACCTACATACGCACTGTATAAAGAATCGATAAACTTCACCATTTCTTTAAACGCATTTCCAGAAAGCCCTAAGTTGAAAGCAATTCTTCTTGCTTGAAAACCTTGCAAACCAACAGACGGGTCAATCTCTTCATTGTGAATTAAATGCGGTGTATGTTCCGCAACTTCCTCAATGTCCATTCCACCTTCTGTAGAATATACAATCATATTACGACCTGAAGCTCTGTTCAACAAAACTGACATATAGAACTCAGATGTTTCACTTTCACCAGGATAATACACATCTTCAGCAATTAAAACCTTGTGCACTTTTTTACCTTCAACAGATGTTTGCGGTGTAATCAATTGCATCCCGATAATTTGTTCAGAAATTTCTTCTACTTGTTGCAAGTTCTTCGCCAATTTCACTCCACCACCTTTTCCGCGACCACCTGCATGTATTTGCGCTTTGATAACATACCATTGCGTTCCTGTTTCTGATGTCAGTTGTTTGGCTGCTGCTACTGCTTCTACGGGGCTATTCGCCACAATTCCGCGTTGGATGCGCACACCATATTTTGCTAAAATTTCTTTTCCTTGGTATTCGTGTATGTTCATAGTGTAGCTATTTGACTTTTTTAAAGTGCCACAAAAATAATAAAATTCATCTTATGAAAGGTTGTGATTTCCAGTTTTTATTTGAGTTTTTTTAGGAGCTATTTCCCGCTTTCCGCTCCAATCTTTTTGAACCCTTTCAGAGTTAAAAACTCTGAAAGGGTTCAAAAAGGATTTCCACTCCAATCGGGGCTATGGCAACCCAATCACACAACACTATATCGTTTGATTTACGAATTCTTCCCCAATTATTTGGAAGTCAATCGCAGTAACAATAGCTTTGCTAAAAAGATACTGCTATGCAACCCAAAGAACTCCTCGATTTAGCTACCGAATTCGGATGTCCGTTATATGTATACGACGCCGCAAAAATCGAATCACAATACCACCGATTGACAGCTGCTTTTTCGAAAGTAGAACGAGTTCGAATTAATTATGCGGTGAAAGCACTGTCAAACCTTGCAATATTGCAACTTTTTAAAAAGATGGGCGCCAACATCGATACGGTTTCCATCCAAGAAGTACAAATCGGATTGCACGCTGGTTTCGAACCCCATCAAATCATCTATACACCTAACGGAGTTTCTTTTGAAGAAATTGAAGAAGCCGCGAAATTGGGAGTCCAAATCAATATCGACAATCTTTCTATATTAGAGCATTTTGGCACAAAACATCCCAAAATTCCGGTTTGCATTCGGATTAATCCGCACGTTATGGCTGGTGGAAACACGAATATTTCTGTGGGTCATATTGATAGTAAATTTGGGATTTCGATTCACCAAATGCCCCATATTTTGCGCATTGTTGAAAATACAGGTATGCATATCAACGGCATTCATATGCATACAGGTTCGGATATTTTAGATATTGAAGTGTTTTTGTATGCGGCAGAAATATTATTTGAAGCGGCGGTTCATTTCAAAACCCTAGACTTCTTAGATTTCGGAAGTGGATTCAAAGTTCCCTATCACAAAGGCGATATCGAAACCAACATCGAAGAATTTGGACGAAAACTCACCAAACGATTCAATGTTTTTGAAAAAGAATACGGACGCCCACTGACTTTAGCGTTCGAGCCCGGTAAATTTTTAGTGAGTGAGTCAGGTTTCTTTTTAGCCAAAGTGAATGTAGTAAAACAAACCACATCTACTGTTTTTGCTAGTATCGATAGTGGATTTAATCATCTCATTAGACCTATGTTGTATGGATCGCAACACTACATCGAAAACATTTCCAACCCAAAAGGGAAAGAACGCTTTTATAGTGTG
The DNA here is from genome assembly GCA_043783565.1 of Flavobacterium sp. GTDB lineage: Bacteria > Bacteroidota > Bacteroidia > Flavobacteriales > Flavobacteriaceae > Flavobacterium. The sequence goes on from JAYVZG010000053.1 coordinate 38,242, forward strand.
GTAGGCTATATTTGTGAAACCGATACATTCGCCAACAATCGTCGCATAAGCGAAATCAAAGAAGGAGATGTTTTGTGTTTTAGAAATGCAGGCGCTTATTGTTTTGCAATGGCTTCCAACTACAATTCACGTTACAAGCCTGCAGAAGTTTTGTGGCAAGATGGAAAAGGAATTTTAATTCGACAAAGAGAAACTTTTGTTGACTTGTTGAAGAATCAGATTTTGTTGGACTAACTAATTTTTTACAAATTTTGCACTAAAGTGATTTTCTAATTGGTCAACGGAAATCAAATATATTCCACTGCTTAAGAAGGAAACATCAATTAATTCTATTAAATTATTCGCAAAATTCTTTTCTAGCATCAATTTTCCTGTATTATCAAAAATTTGAATCGATGTGGGTGCATTAAATTTTCTATAAATTCTTAGTTCTTTCGAAACAGGATTAGGATATATAGCAATTTGATTTGTTGATTCAAAATTATCGTTAGATAACAATTCACAATTTCCATCAGCAACAAACGTAGGAAACCAACGTAACGCATCTGTTCTTATCGACAATGATTCACTTTGCTCAATATCTCGACACAACCAAGCGCTAGTTATTCCTGTTTCTGGGCATTTTGGAGTCAAAGCAAATCCCTCGATATTGTCATTATTCCCTGTAGGATTGGTTATTAAATAATCTTTTAAAGGAATAAATTTTCTTGAACTTCCATTTAACGAGGTTGACAAATCAGTGACTTCCAAACGATTATTTCCTATGATATTGTGGAGAATATAGAGTAATCCTGTACTTCTGTCAAATGCCAAATCGCAGCTTTCAGTATGATTGGTTTGGTATTTCCCGACATAAGCAAAATCGTTGTTAGTGTTCGGATTGACATCAAAAACCCAAATATAACCTTCCTCCTGATGCGCCACAAAAAACAATCCACCTAAACCTTTTACGGAGGAATACAGTTGTCCCGTTTGTTGGCTTATAAAACCACTTGCAATCAAAAAACTATCTGGAATAAATACAATTCCTTCAGGGCCATTGTTGCCCGTATCTTGCATTGGAGAAGGCGATGCCAAAAGATTCCAATGCTTGTATTCGGTTACTGTTGAAAAATTGGTAGTATGGGTATAGCGTCTAATTTCATAATTATTTTCATCAATCGTATAAAATTCATTAGCATATAGATTAGCTTGAGTGATTCCTTCGGGTCCACCGACAATAGTCTTATTCGCAATTTGTGAAAAAGTATTGTTAGTGGCATTCCATAACAAAACACGAAGATGTCCATCCCCTTGCACCGAATAAAGGCGATTATTCGTTGGATTAAAATGCAATCCACTCAAATCCGTTATTCCAATTACATCCATCACATTGGTTAAATTGGTTGCCGTTGACCATGAAGAAGCCGGCCAGGCTTGACTTGAGACCATTTGTGTAGATAGGAGAATTAAAAAAAAACATAAATAGTTCAAAAAAGTTGATTTTACATTCATTTATTTGATATTTAAAATCTCCGTTAATACTTGAGCTTCCGTTGCGTTAGGAAAACTAATATTTATTTTCTGAGCAATTGTAGGCGCGATTTCAGTAATAACTTTTCGGTCATGGGTTTCTCCCGCTTTAATATTCCAGCCAAAGAAAATAAGCGGCACATGCGTATCATAGGAATAAGTGGTTCCATGAGAAGTTCCGGTGGCACCATACTCGATATATCCTGGTTTATCCAAAATAACTAAATCACCATTCTCTGAGGGATCATAACCTCTAGCGATACAATGAAGATGATAATCATTCCCGTTATCGGCTAAAATTTCTTCTTCGGAGTAGACTCTTTTCACTTGGTCTTGTGTCATCAAATAGTCTTTGAATGCTTGTTTCACTTTAGTCAAATCCAGTGCTTTATTTTTGATTTTCACTTTATCAAAATAGAGATTAAAATTGGAATAATTCAAAAGGATATCTTCTCCAAAAGTATCCGTTGAAAATTTCATCAATCCTTTTCTAATATCTTTAGGTTCGACATTCGTGACATTATATTTGTTATCTTTTAAAAACTGAGCGTTTTCTGCACCAGCATGATCGGCTGTTAAAAACAACAGGTAATTTCCTTTTCCTACAGTTTTGTCGAGATAGCTTAGAAAGTCAGCAATTGTCTCATCTAACCTCAAATAAGTATCTTGCAACTCTATCGAACGAGGCCCTAGAATATGACCCACGTAATCTGTAGAGGAGAAACTCACCGTTAAGAAATCTGTAATTTCATCTTTCCCGAGTGCTTCTTTTTCGATAGCTTTTTTAGCAAATTCTTCCAATATATTATTTCCGAAGGGAGTCGATCGTATTACACCGGCATCGTTTTTCTCAAACATACTTTTTAAGTCATAGGGGAAAATTGGTTTGTCTGTTTTGTATAATTTTCCTTCATAAGGATTATCATCATTTAGGCTTTCATTATAGGCGGAAAGAGGTTTTAACAATTCCCAATTTTTAGTAAGATAAGGTAGACAATGCTTTTCATTATTAAACTCAGTTACCCAATCAGGTAATGCAGTTCCATAAAAGGTACTTGAAATAAAACTTCCAGTTTTACTGAACCAAAATGCCCAATTGGCAAAATGACCTGCTGGAAGTATGGCGCCACGGTCTTTCAAACTCATTCCAATTACTTTTCCTTTAAAATTGGTAGCCAATCGCAATTCATCCGTAATCGTCGTAGCCAATAGATTTTTAGGAGACATCGCTCCTTCTCCTTTATCGCCAATCCCGATGGTTTGCACAGTACTATCATCGGTACAATAGAGGTCTTTCCCAAGTTTTCTGCTAAACCACTCATTCCCAACAATTCCATGTAAAGCGGGTGTTGTTCCTGTATAAATGGAAGCATGCCCCGGTGCTGTATACGTAGGCAAATAGTTGTAATGAGTGTTTTGAAAAGAGTATCCTTCATTCAATAGTCGCTTAAATCCATTCTCAGAGAAATCATTCGAGAAACGGTAGAGATATTCCGTTTTCATTTGATCGACCACAATCCCAACTACAAGTTTTGGTCTTTGTTGTTGTGCAGAAAGGGAAGCAATTACAAAAAGTAAAGCATATTGAAGAATTCGTTTCATATATGTAAAAGTTATTTATTATTGGTTATATATGGTTTCGCTTTTATTTATTGGTGTTTGTTTGAAACAAACTACTTGTTAATGGCGATTTCATAAGTTTTAAATAGATTGTGTAAAGATATATTTCTTACTAATTAAAAATGGCAATGAATCTATAAATAACAAAAAAAAGCCACTATCCCTAGTGGCTTTTTAACCCAATTATTTCAAAATTATAAACTCACAACGCCGGTTAATGGAATGTTCTTGTTCTGTACAGGCATTCCCACATCTCACAAGAGGAACTGTTTCACCATATCCTTTAGACCTTAGTCGTTTTCTTTTAATACCATTGGAAACGAGATATTCTAAAGTAGAAGCAGCACGTTTGTTAGAAAGCATTATATTGTAGTAGTCAGACGCACGTGAATCTGTATGGGCACCCATTTCTATTTCCATTTCTGGATATTTTTTCAAGAGATCAACCAATACATTTAAAATTCTTTCCGCATCTGGTTTGATATTCCATTTATTCAAATCAAAATAGATATTTTCCAATACAATTTGAACTTTACCATCTTGACGTTTAGTGATAATTTCTTCAGCATCATCATAACATTCCATAAACATTTCTATGGTGTATCGGAGTTTTCCGTCTTCGTTTGTCATGAATTCTTCACTATGAGGAATATAAAAATCTCTCATGGCTTCGATACGATATTTTTTATTTGGTTCCGTTGCAAATACATAATCTGCATCACCACCAACTATCATTTGACCAATTAAAATATTGTTTTCATCATAAAGTGAAACCAAAGTTCCTGGCAATAAATTTTGGGTGTTTTTATCTCTTACATCCCCTTGTACAACATATCTCTCTTGATTTTCAGTTCGAGTGAAACTATATAAAGCGTCTCCTAATTTTCGATTGGAAGAAAAATAACCTAGATTCTTTTTTTCATCTACAACGTAACTAAAATCATCCATGCTACTATTGATAGTTTCACCAAGATTTATTGGTTTAGCAAAAGGTCCACCGTTGAGTGATTTACTCATAAAAATATCTAAACCACCCATTCCTTGATGTCCATCTGAAGCAAAATACAAGATACTTCCATCATTTGAAATTTCCGGAAATTGTTCTCTGTGAATTGTATTGACCGCGTTTCCTATATTTACAGGAGCACCATACGTACCATCTTCATTTACATCAACAACATACAAATCAAAAGAGCCAATAGAACCTGGCATATCACTAGAGAAATAGAGCTTTTTACCATCTTTAGTCAACACAGGATGTTCTGTTGAATAGGCATCACTACAAAAAGGCAAAGCAACTATGTTGGTCCAAATGCCATTTACAAATTCGGCTTTATATATTTTAATCTGAGCGATTTTTTCATTTCCAATTTTTACCATTTTGGAATTGGTTCTATTGAAATACATAATATGTCCATCTTGACTAAAAGTAACAGAGCTTTCGTGGGTTTTTGTATTGATTTCTTTGGGAAAAGGTTCCACATTCGTTAGTAAACCTTTACTATCAACATCTGCACTAAACAAATCTAAATAAGGCTTTTCATTCCACCCAAATGATTTTGTACTTGCATTACGCAATGAAGCAAAAGCAACTTTATCTCCATAAAATGACATTCCAAAATCACCGTTTGTAGTATTTTTAGACATGGGTTGCACTACATAATTGAAAGGAACATTGGTTTTTAGATTGGTAATAAATTTAGGAGTACTTACTTTATATTTCAAGTATTCACTCATAATTTGATCTCCTTTTTCATAATCGGCTTCTCCTAATAATGAATGTGCATATTTGAAATAATACTCAGGTTTAACACTATCTTTAAAAGTCAAAAACAACTTTCCGTAAGCACGAACAGCTTCTTTCATTTGAGTATTATTGTAATAACAATCCCCTAAATTCTGTAAAACTTTTTGATCTGGATTCAGTTGCTCATACATCTCAGCAGCTTTCACGTACGATTTTTTATCGAAAAGTGAATTGGCTTTCTTCAGACTTGCTTTTTGTGCAAAGAGTCCGCCGCTCAAACATAATATAAAAAGTATAGAATAAAAATTTCTCATTTTCGTTAGTTGTTAGAAGAACCTTGGTGATTTTTCATAGCCTTTTGATGACAGATTCGATGTGTCTAAATCAAACAAAATAAATATTTCATGTGAACCAGAATTGAAATCACCTAGATTCGTAAGAGTATAATCATACGAATATCCAATTCGAAGATTTGGTGTAATTGAAAAGGCCGCTAGACCGCTAACAGAATCATCTACTCGATAACCTGCTCCTAATTCAAATTTATTATTGAATAAAAAATTAGCTGTTAAGTCCATTGATAAAGGAGCACCAGTTACCGCTTTAGTCATGAACGCTGGTTTAAATCGAATACTTGTACTTAAATCAAAAATATAACCTCCAGTGAAGAAATAATGTACCTCTTCAACACCCGTTGCTTTTAGTCCGTCTTTAGATTCTAAATGTTTAGTCGTTAGTAAATTTGGAGTAGAAAAACCCAAATAATAATTTTCACCAAAATAAAAAGCACCAGCTCCTACGTTTGGAAATGATTTATTGATGTTGTCCGCAAAAGCATCATCAGGAGTTGCATCGGTGTATTTAAATCCATTGAAATCAGCATCGAAAAGTGTAATACCAGCTTTCACTCCAAATGATAATCTTTTAGTTTCCGAAAGTGGAATCACATAAGCAACATCCGCATAAATATTGTTTTCATGAACAACATCGCCGATTGCATCACTTATTATGGACAATCCAATCTCTACTCTTTTTGCAATTGGTGAATGCACAAATACAGTACCTGTTTTTGGGGCACCTTCTACTCCAACCCACTGAGTTCTATATAAACCACCGACATTAATAACTCCAGCATCATCCGTCGCATATCCAGGATTAATCACACTCATATTGTACATATAATGTGTGAATTGAGGATCTTGCTGCGCCTTTACTAGTGTTGATACTAGTAAAAAAACAATACCAATTAAATACGTAAAAGGTCTTTTTTTCATCTTGTTATTCATAGGATGATACTCTTTTTTTATTTGACATGTACCATTCGAATAGTACGAGTCTTATTAATTATGCTTTATTATCTGCTCAAATACAGTCGCCCTTGTTTAGCCTTTCTTTCCCCGTCATTGAATTCGAGTATGTAAAAATAAACTCCAACTGGAACTATATTATTACCTAATTTAATTCCACCCACAGTTGTCGTTCCATTCCAATTCGGTGTATTGATATTTCCTTTGTAAAGAACATTCCCATAGCGATTGTATATTTCTAAGGTATATCTTGGATAGGCAATTTCAAGGTCTTTGATAACAAAATAGTCATTAACTCCATCATCATTAGGAGAAAACCCATCTGGTATTAAAATATCTTCACATCGCGTTAAATCAACAGTAACTGGTAATCTAGTTACGCTTTCACAACCCGCAGCAGAAACATATGCTGCAAAATAGGTTGTATTGTTAATTAATAAATCCGTTGAAGTATAAGCGGATCCTCCAATGGGAGCATTGTACCAAGTAACCGATAATGTTCCAGAAATATTACTTGTTAGATTTGAAATGGTAGGAATATCTGAGATACAGAATTCATTTCCTTTTGGCAATAAAATTGGCGTTCCTATTTCCGTTACCTCAAAAGTAATAGGATCAATTCCAATTACATTAGCGGAACAACCTCCAAGTACAGATTCAATTTGAGTAATCGTTACGGTAACATTACCTACTGTATTCAAATCCGTTGCAGGAATGGTAAAGGTTCCATTATTATTAGTAAATGTTACTGTATCAATATGTGTTGCAGTAGAAACTCCAGACAATTCGTAGGTGATTACATAACTTCCATCAGTAAGAATTTCATTCAATTCATTTGTAATCGTTACCTCATTTGAAAAATTGACACAAGCCTCATTTGCGAGTAATATTGCATTAGATAAGTCAGGTATTGCAAAAACATCAATTGAAATTGAAGCGTTTTCATTTAAATTATTACAACCTCCCGTTAGGCTAACTATGGATGTTATTGTCAGATTGAAATTTCCAACATTTGCTATCACTGAATTTGGAATTGTAAATTGTCCATTTCCATTAGAAATAGTAGTAATTGCGGTGGTACCAATAACTGGTGTTCCGTTTGGAATACTATAAATGAATTGATAGTCACCATCAACTAGTCCACTTGCTCCTGATATATCAATAATAGCATCTTCTCCTTGACAAACAGTATTTGTACTCAAATTCGTACTTTCCAAATTAGAACTAGGTTGAATGATAAAGTCAGCACTTACATTTGGATTAATAGCTGTTGTACAAGTTGTAGTAGCATTCGTAATATTTAAAAAAGTAATGCGCGTAGTACCCACATTTGGGATATCATTTGTGCTTATTGTTAAAATACCTGTTCCTCCAACTATTGAAACCGGTGCATTTTGATTGATTACTATATTCGCTAATGATAAGTTGTAATTAAGAATATAGCTACCATCTATCATATTTGTAAAAGTCACAACTACGTTGTCTCCAGAACAATTTGGAGAAGAAACGGCAATATTCCCTGCATCTAAAACTGGATTTGTCAAGACTGTAAATTGAACCGTTTCACTATCTGCTGGCAAACAACTATTTGTTACCGTATAAGTGTAGCTGTATGTATTTGGAGTAAAAGCAGCAATATCAATTGTACTTGTGACTGTAGTATTAGTTGAATCCGTCCACAAACCTCCTGCTTGATTACCCGTCAATAAAGAGAACAAATCAAAAGTACCTTGAGAAGTACAAACATCTTGGTTGCCTACAAAATTTCCTGCATTGGGAAGTGGATCAACTGTAACTGTAACTGTAGCCGTATCATTATCACAAGGTTGGTTACCACTTAAAGTATAAGTATAAACTCCTTGAACATCAATTGCTGGATCAAAAACTCCGGTTCCGCTTGTTAAGTTTGGTGTCCAAGTTCCTCCAGGTTGAGGACTTCCACCTAAACTTAAAAACAAATCTTGAGCTGTGTTTGTAATACAAAAAGTAATATTACCAGGTATTCCAGCATCTGGACCTTGTCTTATTTCTATTGTCAAAAAAGCTGTATCAGGGTCGCAAAACGGATTACCTACTGTGTAAGTATATACTCCTCCCAAATCGATTGCTGGATTAAAAATATTCGTACCACTAGCTAAAAGAGGGCTCCAAGTTCCTCCATTCTGAGCGTTAGGACCAAGAAGTGGAAGCAAATCAACAGGGTTAGAATTTGAACAAATAGGTCTCGTATCATCATCTCCTGCATTAGGCAAAGGATTCACAATAACGGTAATAGCTGCGGAGTCATTATCACAAGGTTGATTTCCACTTAGCGTATAGGTATAAACACCCGCTAAATCAATTGCAGGGTCAAATAAATCAGTTCCGCTATTTAATGCCGGTGCCCAAGTTCCTCCAAGTTCTGCTAAAGGACCTAAAGATGGAAACAAATTTACAGGAGGACTATTCAAACATAAAGTTACAGCTCCAGGGCTTCCTGCATTTGGGCCTAGAGTGATATTAATAGTAACAATTGCTTGATCATTACCGCATGGAGTTGTACCATTTACTGTATAAGTATAGTTCCCTCCAATATCTACTGATGGATTGAATATTCCTGTTCCACTGGCTAAAACTGGTGACCAAGTACCTCCCAATTGTGGCGATCCACTTAAATAAGAAAATAAATCAACTGGATCCTGATTAGAACATAAGTTTCTTTCAGAGCCAATACCTGCATTTGCTTTAGGAATTATCGTTACAGTAACTAATGAAGTATCATTCACACAAGGAGGTGTTCCTGCAACAGTATATATATAATTTCCTGCAGGATCAATCGTTGGATCAAAAACTCCAGAACCACTAGCCAATCCAACTCCACCTGGGCCCGACCATGTTCCTCCTGGCTGAGGACTTCCTCCAAGTAATAAAAACAAATCTTGCGAAGCACCATTACTACATAACGTTATGGCAGCATTACTTCCCGCTACAGGAGGTTGGATAACATTTAATGTTGTAGAACCTGATAAATTTTGAGAACAACTTGGTGGGTTTGCTAAAGTAACACTCACTAAATTGAATGTTGAAGTTATCAATAATGGTATGTTTAAAGTTGCTATTCCAGAAGCACCAATAGGTATTTGTAGATTACCGTTATTATTAATATTATATGTTACGTTACTATTTGGAGTTCCTGTAAAAAGTATTGATGCAGTGCTTCCTGAACAAACTGTTCCAGAAGAAGATACAGTAGCCGTCGGTAACGGATTTACCAATAATGTACTTGAAGCACTTAAACTAATACAATTAGTAGTTGTATCTGTAATCACTACACTATAACTACCAGCAATTGTCGCTAAAAAACTTGGTACACTTCCTGGATCACTTACTCCCGAGGGAATAGTCCATACATAAGTATAATTTCCAGGAATTCCAGGTGTAGCAGTTATTGTTGAACTATCCCCAAAACAAACTGCTGGAGTTGAAACTGTAACTGTTGGAGTTGGATTTATAACAACTGTTCCAGAAGCACTATCACTGACACATGTTGTAACAATATTGGTAATAACAACACTATACACACCTGCGGTAGAAGTTGTAAATGAAACAACATTCCCTGGCAAAGCAGCACCTGATGGCACCGTCCATACATAAGAATAATCGGTTGACAATCCACTTCCTGGCGAAGCAGTGATTGTAGCATTTGTACCTGAACAAACGGATGCGTCATTAACCGATACAGTTGGTAATGGACTAGAAATAATAGTCCCTGAAGCGCTTATACTTTGACAAGTAGTAATTATATCTGTTATAACTACACTATAGGTTCCTAAAACAGACGTTGAGAATGTTGCAACGTCTCCTGGAGGAGTCGCACCTACAGGTACAGTCCAAGAATAAGAATAATTACCCGAAACTCCTGGAGTCGCTATGATTATAGCGTCTGAACCTGGGCAAACAGAAGGGTTATTCACTGAGACAGTAGGTAAAGGATTTAAAGTAACCGTTCCTGCTGTTGTACTTACACAAGTTGTAGTTAAATCTGTTATTTGAACGCTATAAGTTCCAGCTACTGTAGTAGTAAATGTTGTAACATCTCCTGGATCAGACATTCCTGAAGGAACTGTCCAAATATAGGAATAGTTACCTGCTACTCCAGGTATTGCTGTCACTGTAGCTGTTCCGTTAGCACATGTAGATGTACTTGTTACCGTCACAGTTGGAGTAAGATTGATGACTACTGTGACTAAAGCACTAACACTTGGACAATTGGTTGTCGTGTCTGTTATAATGACACTATAAACTCCTGCAACCGCTGTTGAAAACGTGGCTACATTTCCCGGGTTAGTTGCTCCAGCTGGAACAGTCCAAACATAGGTATAATTTCCAGCAATTCCTGGTGCAGCAGTTACAGTAGCATTGACACCTGAACAAACAGGAGAACTATTAGCAGTTACAGTAGGAATAGGATTTATGACAACACTTCCCGTTGCACTTACACTAACACAATTCGTTACTGTATTCGTTATGACAACACTATAAGGGCCTTCAATAGATGTAGTAAATGTTGCAACATTTCCTGGATCAGTAGCTCCAGCTGGTATTGTCCAAACATAAGAATACGTTCCCGGTACACCAGGTATAGCAGTAACTGTAGCGTTAGTTCCTAAACAAACTGGTGGAGCATCTACAATAACTGTTGGTATTGGATTTACGATTAAATTGCTTGCTGCAATAATACTTACACAATTTGTAGTAGTATCTGTTATGATTACACTATAGGAACCAGCAATGGAGGTTGAATATGTCGCTACATTTCCCGGTGCAGTTACCCCAGCAGGAACTGTCCATGCATAAGAATAGGTTCCAACAGCTCCAGGTATTGCAGTTACAGTTGCCATTTCTCCTGGACATATCGTTGGATTTACAATTGAAACTGATACGGTAGGCAAAGGATTAATTGTAACTAAAGTAGAAGCACTAGCACTTGGACATGTTGTTGTTACATTTGTAATTATCACACTATAATTTCCTGGAATAGCTGTAGTAAATGTTGCTACATTGCCAGGCGGAGTTGCTCCTACTGGTACTGTCCAAGCATAGGAATAATTCCCTGCGATTCCTGGAGTTGCTGTTACAGTTGCTGTTAATCCAGAACAAACAGGCGGGCTAGAAACCGTTACTGTTGGCAACACATTTATTACTACTGTAACATTGGCAATTGCACTTTGACAATTAGTTACGGTATTAGTCATTACAACACTATAAATTCCCGCAACTGAAGTTGAAAATGTAGCTACATTACCTGGATTTGTCGCACCTAAAGGAACAGTCCATACATAGGAATAAGTTCCTGGAGAACCTGGTGTTGCAGTAACTGTTGCATTTGATCCGACACAAACTGGCGGTGCGCTGACTGAAACTGTGGGCAAAGGACTAATAATTAAATTACCAATTGAAGGCGCACTAACACATGTCGTTACCGTATTTGTAATAATCACACTATAATTACCTGCAATAGTTGTATTAAAAGTAGCAACATTTCCCGGAGGCGTTACACCAACCGGAACCGTCCATGCATAACTATAGGTACCTGCAACTCCAGGAACAGCAGTAATAACTGCACTTTGACCTGGACAAATCGTAGGGTTAACTACAGATACGCTTACAGTTGGAAGTGGATTTATCACAACATCTACTGAAAAACTATTACTAGGACAAGTGGTTGTAAGATTAGTAACTATAACACTATACGTACCTGGAATAGTAGTTGAAAATGTAGCAACATTATTAGGATTAGTTGCTCCAGCAGGAACTGTCCAAGCATAACTAAAATTTATACCTATTGGTGTTGCGCTTACAGTAGCATTAATTCCAGAACAAACAGGCAAACTAGTCACATTAACTATAGGTAATGCAACAACAGTAAATGAAACACTTCCAGAGGCAGGAGTCGTACAACTAGGAACTCCACTTGATGATACACTTATTAAGGTATAAGTAGTATTTAATGTTAGAAATGGTGTGTTTAAAGCAAAAACACCCGAACCATCCAAAGTTACCGTCTGATCTGGAGCACTACCCGTAGAATAAGTAACCGTTGCGCCCGGAGTCCCCGTAAAATTCACTACTCCATTTCTACCAAAACAAATATTACTATTCGTTGTACTTATTGAAGCAGTAGGCAAAGGCAATATTATTATAGTTACTGTTGATTCAACATCAGGACAAGGCGCTGAAGAAACAGTATACCTAAAAGTATATGGACTTCCAGCAAGCGTCAACGTTGATACATTGACTGTACCAAGATTACCGCCGCTTGTAGTTAAAGGCCCGCTCCAAGTTCCTGTTGAGTCAGGACCTCCCGTAAGTTCCTCAAACAAATTAAATTCAGGAAAAGTTGGCAAATCATTTACACAGATTCTTTTAACTGCATTTACTCCAGGATTTCCAGGTTCTATTAATACTGTTTGCACTTCTAATCTTGCGGCACTTTCACAGGGCAAATCTACCGTTGTAGCAAAATAACTTTGACCTGAAACCAAAGGTGTAGTCGAATCAATAGGGATTGTTGATGAAATTGTTGGATACCAATTATTGTTTCCGCTTGCAACAACATCTTCAAGTGTTGGAGGATCGCTAGGATCATTACAAAAAAACTGAATTGGCGCACCAGTTGGCACAGGAACCAAACCAACATTGGCTTGAACAGGTCTTCTCGAAGTTTCACAACCCGTAAATGGATTTGTCTGACTACAATAGTAAAAAGCATTATCAACAAGTACTGTTGTTGGCAATAAAGGAGAACCTCCTGATGGCGTGCTGTACCATTGCACATTATTCCCTACTGCTTGCAATTGCGACACCGTAGCTTGTGAAGAAAAATCTACACAAGGACCTTGAAAACTTTGTGCATCTGGTCTGCCATAAACCGTAACTGTTACACTTTGTCGTACTCCACAAGCACCCGAATTATCATCCGCAAAATACGTTTGACCACTTACTAGTCCTGCACCATTTAAAAGTGGCGTAGTCGATATAGCCGTAGCATACCATACAATCCCACCTCCATTATCCGTAGCTACTAAATTTGCAATAGTTGGTGAACTAGGAAAAAATTGAATATCGCAAAATGTCTGTGGACTAACAACAGTTGGACACTGACTATACGATGCATTCGTAAATCCAAAAAAAACAAAAAACAAAAAAGAATAAAGTATTTTTTTTCTACTAAGAGTATTAATTCTCATAAGCATTACAAATTGACCAATTAAGAAATTTAAAAAGACCGCTAAACAGTAGTTTTACAATAAAAATCTAATGTTTATACTTAAAAAATTCCACATCAAACCAGAGGGAATTATTCAAAAAACAATAGTCTAAATCACAGTACTATATTACTTTATTTAATCATTTCATGTTTTGTGTTTTTTTAATATTATGAACAAAATCATTAACAATTTGTTAATAAAATAAGAATTTAAAATATATTTTAAATTATTGATTATCAGTTTTTTAAAAGTGAATTAATGATGTTATGAACATAAAGTACTATATATAAAAGTACGAAAAAGCTTCGTTTTTAAATTAGGATTGTCACAAAAAAAACTCTAGAATTAAGTTCTAGAGTTAGAATAAAGTGATTTAAAAAAAAATACTTTTCTTCGACATCAAAGTATATAAGATTATTTTTCGTTTTTATCTATAAAATTTACGATGTTGTAAACGACAATGAAATTTGGATGACTTACATACAGTTGTTTTCTATCATTTTGACTTTTTCTAGTAATTATAGAAATTGTAAAAGGTACGCCATCATCATCTTTACAAGTAAATGGATAAATAAGATCCGTTTCATTTTCTTCTTTATCTTGATATGTCAAAATGTCGTACAATTGAATTTCTTGAGAATAAATAATAATCCTATTCTTAGTAGTATCTAAAGAAATAATTATAGAAGTGTCTTTTAAATCAGACCATTTTCCCCAATCACCTTTGTCATTTTTTTCCATTACACTAAAACCCGTCGTAAGAAATTTATACGTTTGGCTTTTGGCTTGTAATAGCACGAAAAAAACTAGTATTAAACTAAAGCAATATTTAATCTTCATAAATTTAAATTTATATTCTTTAAAAACGAAATGAACTAAGTCCTTCTTTTACATCATTAAATTCTAAAATGATATCTTCAATGATTTGTTGAACTGGTTGAATTTCATCAATCAATCCAGCTATTTGTCCTATTTCTAATTCCCCTTCAATCAAATCTCCTTCAAACATACCTTTTTTTGCTCTTGCTCTACCTAATAAAATTTTTAATTCTTCAGGTGTTGGACATTGAGCATATAAATTTTGTAAATCATTATAAAATTTATTTTTAATCAATCGAACTGGAGCCAATTCTTTTAATGTCAATTGCGTATCACCTTCTTCTACTCCAATAATTGTTTTCTTAAAGTTTTCATGCGAAGAAGATTCTATAGATGCCGCAAAACGACTTCCCATTTGTACTCCATCTGCTCCTAAAACCATTGCTGCCAACATACCTTTTCCAGTAGCAATTCCACCAGCAGCAATTAAAGGAATGCTTATGTTTCTTTTTACCATTGGAATTAATGTCAACGTTGTAGTTTCTTCTCTTCCATTATGCCCACCTGCTTCAAAACCTTCAGCAACCACAGCATCTACTCCGGCTTCTTGTGCTTTTAATGCGAATTTTGAACTACTCACTACATGCACTACAGTAATTCCATTTTCCTTCAATAAAGAGGTCCATGTTTTTGGATTCCCTGCTGACGTAAAAACAATTTTAACTCCTTCTTCCATAATTATCGAAATGATTTCTTCAATATTAGGATACAACATAGGAACATTCACACCAAAAGGTTTGTTCGTTGCTTTTTTACATTTTTGAATGTGTTCTCGTAAAACTTCGGGATACATCGAACCAGCACCAATCAATCCTAAACCTCCCGCATTACTAACAGCACTCGCTAATTTATAGCCGCTGTTCCAAATCATTCCTCCTTGAATAATGGGATATTGAATAGCAAAAAGTTCGGTAATTCTATTCATTATTGTTTTGAAATTTTTCCGGATTGAATTATGGATTTACTTTCCAAAGTATACAAATACATTCCTGATTGAATTCCATTTAATTCCACTTTTGAATTTTGATTCGTTAGATTCTTTGTCAAAATCAATTGTCCAATTGTATTGTATACAGAAAAAGTAGCCGACTCAAATCTACTTGGGAATGAAATTGTAATTGTTTCATTCGCTGGATTTGGAAAAAGTAAAAAGGCATTATTTGCTGAAGAATTTACATTTAATAACGCATTATTTAATGCTAAGTTAAAATCCGGAATTCCATATCCTAATTCATTCGTTGGATTCGTATATAAACTTGCCGACTCTTTTACCAATTGAACAATTTCAGAATTTGTTTTATCGGGTAAAGCCTGCCATAAACAAGCTATCATTCCTGCCATAATTGGACCTGAAAAAGAAGTTCCGCTAGCTGTTCCTATTGTCCCATTGGTTGATGATAACACAGACTGTTGGCCTTGAGCTACAACATCTGGTTTCACTCTATTATCAAATGATGGACCTTGTGAACTAAAAGAAGCGTATTCACCAGCTGAATCTACTGCTCCAATTGCTAACGCATGAATAGCATCTGCTGGTGCTGAAATAAAATGCCACGGATCATTTCCAGAATTTCCTGCTGAATTAACGCTTATCATCCCGCGACTAAATGCCATATCAACGCCTTTTGAAATAAAAGCAGTAACACCATTCATATCATTGTAAGTAAAATTATAATTCGGATTGTCGAATTCCGTATATCCCAATGAAGTGGTTAAAATATCTGCTCCTAATCTGTCCGCTTCTTCAGCAGCTTCCACCCATAATGATAATTCTAAAGGCCATTCATTATTACCATCTTCCGTAATGAATAAATAATAAGAAGCATCCGGTGCTGTCCCTACTAATTCACCGTCTTTATAGCCACCCATAGTAGATAAAACCAAGGTGCCATGCGATATCCCAGTATAAAAATCTGCATTGCGATTTACATAATCATATCCTCCTAATATTTGATTGTTATCTCGCAATCTAGAAAAAGGTGATGCTGTATTTACTCCTGGAAATCCACCATCCATAACAGCAATAATTTTTCCGGTACCTGTATAATTTTGTTCATGCAATAAGTGTCCGTTGAGCATTTGAATTTGATTACCCGAATCACCATAATTAAAAACAACCTCTGTTTCAAATTTTTTATGCATTTTTTTGAACGCTTTTTGTGGAGTTGATGCTCTAAGAGGGTTATTTAAAAGTCGATTTGCAAAATCAACTCGTTCTACAAAAGACAAATTAGTAAGTGCTCGAATATCATCTTCAGTTCCTTGAACATGCAAGGCATTAAACCATTTCGATTTTGCCAAAACAATGATACCATTGGATGCGGCTATTTGATTTATATAGGGTTGATGAATCGGTGCGTCTTTGCTATCTAAAGCAATATTTTGAGCTATTCTTCTATTCAAAGATCTTTGTGATAATTCGGATAATGGATTATCAAAAAAAGCTTGCATATTGGGTTTAGCATTAAAATAAACCCAAGCATCTTCTTGTGAAAAAGCACTATTTGAAAGCAATACAACGAATAACAATACTATTTTTTTCATAACTTTTTATTTTATACAACGTGTAAACTTACGAAATAACTCCAGAACCTACTAACTCATCCTCTAGATACCAAGCGACGAACTGACCTTCTGTAATGGCAGATTGAGGCTCTTCAAAAGAAACATACATTCCATTTTCAAATTGATGCAAAGTTGCTTTTTGCAATTCTTGACGGTACCGAATACGGGCTTTCACTTTCATGATTTCACCATTTTCAATTTTCAAATCTTGACGAATCCAATGCACTTCTTCTGGCTTTACAAACAATGCTTTTTTATACAATCCAGGATGTTGATTTCCTTGTCCAGTATAAATCGTATTCGAATCAACATCCGTAGCAATAACAAATAATGCCTCGGGAGTTCCACCCACATTCAATCCTTTTCGCTGACCGTTAGTGAAATAATGTGCGCCTTGATGTTTCCCAACTACTTTCGCCATTTCTGGTGTATATTTAATAGAAGTAGCTTCTAATGCTAACGCTTCCATTGAATCTAAAGGCAATTTTTCTTGATAATAGATCTCTTGTGTAGCTTCTACTTCGAATATTAAACCGGCTTTAGGCTGCAACTTTTGTTGTAAAAATTCTGGTAATCGCACTTTTCCAATAAAGCATAATCCTTGTGAATCTTTTTTATCTGCAGTAATCATTTCCATTTCAGAGGCAATAGCTCTTACTTCTGGCTTGGTTAATTCTCCGATTGGAAATAAAGATTTTGAAAGTTGCTCTTGGGATAATTGACACAAAAAATACGATTGATCTTTGTTGGTATCAATACCCGCTAAAAGTTGATAAACAGGCTTTCCATTAACATTCATTTCGCCTTTTCTACAATAATGTCCTGTAGCAACAAAATCAGCTCCAAGGCTTAAAGCAATTTTCATAAAAACATCAAACTTGATTTCACGATTGCATAAAATATCTGGATTGGGTGTTCGTCCTTTTTCATATTCGTTAAACATATAGTCAACGATTTTCTCTTTATATTGTTCGCTCAAATCGACTGTTTGAAATGGAATCCTGAGTTTTTGAGCGACCAAAAGTGCATCGTTGCTATCTTCCAACCATGGACATTCATTAGAAATAGTAACGGAATCATCATGCCAGTTTTTCATAAAAAGGCCAATAACTTCGTAGCCTTGTTGCTGCAACAAATAGGCTGCAACACTTGAATCTACTCCACCAGAAAGACCGACAACAACACGTTTCATTTCACAAAATTTGGAGCAAAAATACGATAAAAATTTATTTGGATTTAGGTTTTACGAGTTTCTTAACCTTTGACATGTTTTCTTCTTTAACCAGTTTCCCGTTTTCATAAAACTGCCACATTCCTTTTTTCTTTCCATTTACATAAATACCTTGAGATGCTACATTTCCGTTTGGTTCTCGATAAATCGCTTTGCCATCAAATTGACCTTTGACATAATTCGATTCTTCTAAAATAATTCCATCAACGGTATATTTTTTATAAAACCCATTTTTAATTCCATTGATGTAATTGGTTTCTTCAGCAATCTTAGCATTGGGATAAAAAACACTTCGAATTCCTTCTAATTTCCCTTTTTTATAATTTTCTAAAGTCATGATTGCTTTCGAGTTTTCATGATAGTATTTCCATTGTCCTTCGTAAAGTTTGTTCATTACTTTTCCTTCACTGACTACATTTTTAGATTGATTGTAAAATATAGTATAGGCTGAATTGTCTTTAGAATTAAATTCTCTTGTTGCAATAACAGTTTGAGCTTGAGTATCGTCATAAAAATTAAATTTCCCTACTTCTTTTCCATGATTGAAAGTTCCGTCATATCGCAATCGTTTTGACTCCGGATAATAGCCTTTCCATACTCCATTTTTATTGCCTTTATCATCTAGTTTATTGAAGTCAGTTTGAGCAAAAACAAGCATATTAAACAGCAATATTAATAATGAAATAGTTTTTTTTAGTATCATTTGAATACTTAATTTTTATATATTAATTAGAATTTATTGATTCGATTTTTAAGAACACAAAAATACATTAATATTTTATGGATTATAAAACAACTTAGGAAAACACAATACAGTAATTGTCTCTATTACATTTTGTTGAATAATAATGCAATAAGTCAAAACGCAAAACATACACATTAATTGTTATTGATGTTTACACCATTGATATATAGCGTTTTAATGAGATTTAAAAGATAGTAAACACACGTTAAAAAAATAATAAAGTTGTCTTTTGTTTAATTATTTTAAGAAAATATTAAACATTATATATTTTTTGTATAATATATTCGCAAGATTATTAAACAAAAAAACATATATTATGAAAACAAAATTTAAACTAGTACTTGTAGCTCTAGTAGCTTTTACTTCTTCCTTAATTACTTCTTGTAGTAAAGATGATGATGACTCAACTCCAACAGTGGATAATACTATTACAGGTATTGCGTCTAGAACTTCAGACCTATCTTCATTAGTAGCTGCTTTAAACAGAGCAGGCTTGGCTTCTACACTTCAAACTACCGGTCCATTTACCGTTTTTGCTCCTACAAATGCAGCATTTAGTAGTTTCCTAACAGCTAATGGATATGCAAATTTAGAAGCAGTTCCTGTTGCAGCATTAAAAGAAATACTTTTAAATCATGTATTAAATGGTGAAAATTTGTCAACTTCATTAACGTCAGGTTATGTAAAAACTTTGGGTAAAGGAGCAGCATCAACAACAAATACGTTGAGTATGTATATTAAAAAAACAACCATTGTTAGAATAAATGGCGTTGCAACTGTTACTACGGCTGATATTGATGCCTCTAACGGAGTTGTTCATATTGTTGATGCAGTAATTGGATTGCCAACTATTGTAACTCATGCGGTAGCAAATGATGATTTTAATACTTTAGAAGCAGCTTTAGGTTACAATCCTTCGTCTGGTTTTATAGGAGTATTGTCTGGAACAACAAACTCTCCTTTTACTGTTTTTGCTCCAACGAATGATGCATTTACAGCATTTTTAGGCGAAATTGGCGCAGGTGGTTTAGCTGATATTGCGCCAGCTACTCTAGAAAAAACTTTAAAATACCACGTAAAAACTGGCGCGAATGTATTGGCTGGAACACTTATGAACGATCAAGTAATTAGCATGTTTTCAGGACAAAATGTTACAGTAAAAACATCTCCAACTCGTTTGAAAGATGTTAGTAACAGAGACTGTAATATTGTCAATACTGATGTGCAATGCTCCAATGGTGTAATTCATGTTTTAAGTAAAGTTTTATTACCTACTTTTTAATTAGTATAAAAAAAAAGCCTTCGTAATTGAAGGCTTTTTTTTTATCATTAATCAATGTCATCAAACGCAAAATGAAGAATTAACAAACTTCCTTTTGATGTTCCAATCAATAAATCGTATTTCTTTTATTGTATCAAAAACTGAGTAACATCGGCAGCAGAAATAACTAGCGCTCTCATTTTTTCGATAGGTCTTTTACATCCAGCAACCGTTGCAAATGAGTTTTCTCTCGAATGGATAATTTCGATCTAATCGCAATAAAAATATCTCTGTTTTTTTTTTCTTGAATCAATATTCGAATTGTGTCTTTACAAAATTTGACAAATTGCCAACGATGATGTGCTATTCCATATGCCAAACTTCGAAAAACATCTTCAGTGTGAATTTTTAAATCCAATAATTTTTGAAGAGCTTCTTGTTGGGTATTCGAGTCGAAATTGGTTCCCGTATAATGCAACAATTGCAAGTATATGTCTAGCTTTTTCTTTGGGTCTGAATACGTCAAGTAGGCCAAATATAAATGTAGCATTTTTAAATTCTGATTTTGAAAACCAATCCAATTTTTAGAAGTTTCAATATAAAGCTCTCTTCGATTTGGAAACTGTTTCCATAAAGTATATAAAGCAGTTCCTTTAGTTTCATAGGAAGTGTCATTCAATAACGTTTCGTAAGATTCTCTAAAACTTTCTGGAATAGCTGTTAATCCATTGGCAACCGCCTGACGAACATTAATTTCATTGGTTTTCAAAGCCGCACTTAAAAGAAATTCTTTGCTCTCAAAAGGTAAAGAAACCGATTGAAAAACCAACAATTCTTTGATTGGATAATACGCATTACTTCGAAAAATTTTTAGAATTTCTTCTCTATCTTTTACCAAATCTAAAGATTGATCCCGAAGTAAAAAATACTCTTTTAAAAAATCATTTTTCAGCAGTAGATCTTGAACTTCAATAGATGGAAAAGCTATTTCATCGAGCCATTTTTTTCGAAAAGTATTGGTGTCAAAATCAGAAACTAAATTAATCTCATTTAAGAAGTCATCGGTAGTAACGTTCTGAAAAGCGTGCTTTTCTAGATAGTTTTTAACTGCTTTATTAAATTTCTCTTTGCCAATACTTTCACGAAGTACATGCAACGCCCATGCTCCTTTTTGATAAAAAGACAAGGAACTCGCTTTCTCATTCAATATCGGAATCGTATCGGTTTTAGAAGCTTCTTCCAACTGTCGTGATATTGCATACATTTTATTGTAAAAATAATCCTCTCCATATATTGCTCTTTCCGCTAATAGTGCATAGTATGTAGCAAATCCTTCTTGCAACCAATGATCTTTTCCTGATTTCGCAGTGACTAAATCTCCAAACCATTGATGCGCCAATTCATGAGCGTTTACATTGAGGTAATTTCTATCATTATATCCTATACTATCTACAACAAAATCTCTAGAAAATAAGGTCGAAGAAGTATTTTCCATTCCTGCATATAAGAAATCATGAACGGGAATTTGTCGGTACACTTTCCACGGATAAGGGACTCCTATTTCGTTTTCTAAAAAATCGAATACTGATTTACTATTACGGTACGTTGGCTCAACTCTAGTCGAATCTTCTGCATCGAAATAATGCACTAACGGAATTCCAGAATTGGAAGTTAATTCTTGCTTTTTAAAATGTCCTATTGCCAACATCACCAAATAGCTGCTCATAGGTTTATACATTTGATAACGCCATTTCAATTGATCTCCTTGACGTTCTTTTTTTATTAAATCGCCGTTAGAAATGACTTCAAAGGATTTTTGAAAAGTGATCTCTAAACCAAAAACGACTTTCTCACTCACATCATCAAAACTTGGCAACCAATGACTCGTGTATTTTCCTTGACCTTGTGTCCAAATTTGTCCTTGCACCTCTTCGGGAGTATCAATTTCTTTAGTGAAATCCCAATTTACAAAATACATTGCTTGAGTTGGAAAAGCTTCATAGGAAAAAGTCAAACTGTTTTCCCCTTTTTTAAATCCTTCAAACAACAGCAATTGCTTTTTATTTTCTAAGAATTTCACTTCTTTTCCATTGATTTTAAGATTGGTAAAAATCATTTTCTGGGCATCAATTCGAATAGTGTCAATTTTCGAAATAACATCAAATGTGTATTTTACCTCTCCAACAACATTCCGTTTGACAGGATTAATTTCAAGAGAGGCATTCATGGTCTTAAAATCTACAGATTGAAGTTGTTGAGAAAATGCTATGGAGGTAAAGAAAAGAAAAATATAGTATCGCATTGTTGAATTTTAAAGTCGAATGATGTACAAATATACTGCGAGATTGTATAATTCTATCCATTATTGGATTTTCAAATTTTCAAATTAATTCCTATCTTCGCTTTTGATATTCTTAGCCATTCAAAAATCCTATAAACTCATTTACCAAGATGTCGAATCTTCTGCAAACCTCCATCGAATATTTAAAAGGCGTCGGACCCAACCGAGGCGATTTACTTCGCAAAGAATTAGGGATTCATACCTACGAAGATTTACTCCATCATTTCCCCCATCGATACATTGATCGCACACGATATTACAAAATCAATGAATTAAAAAACCAACCCACAGAAGTACAATTGATTGGTAAAATAATTCACATCAAAATGGTGGAACAAAAGCGTGGCAAGCGATTGGTGGCGACTTTTGCAGACGAAACGGGTCAAATGGAGTTGGTTTGGTTTCAAGGCCACAAATGGATAAAGGAAAGTTTGCAACTCAACGTTCCTATTGTAATTTTCGGAAAATGTACTTTGTTTAACTATGTTTTCACGATGTCACATCCCGAAATTGAACTGTTGTCGGAACATCAACAAAGCTTGCGATCGGCATTACAACCTGTTTATCCTTCCACAGAAACCCTAACCAATCGAGGCGTTTCAAGTCGAGTGGTTTCTAAAATGATGATGCAATTGTTTCAGGAAACTCAAAATTTATTTGGTGAAACTTTACCTCTATATTTGATTTCAGAATTGAAATTGATGTCCAAAAAAGACGCCTTATTCAACATTCATTTTCCTACGAGTACAGAGGCTTTAACGAAAGCTGAATTTCGATTAAAATTTGAGGAATTATTCTTTATTCAATTGCAATTAATCACCAAAAACCTCATTCGCAAGCACAAGATAAAAGGCCATGCTTTCTCCCAAGTTGGCGAATATTTCAATGAATTCTTCCAAAATCATCTACCGTTTGAATTGACCAATGCGCAAAAACGTGTCATTAAGGAAATCAGAAACGACATGGGAAATCCTGCTCAAATGAATCGTTTGTTGCAAGGAGACGTGGGTTCTGGAAAAACTATCGTGGCTTTTATGAGCATGTTGTTGGCATTGGATAATGGTTTTCAATCGTGCTTGATGGCGCCCACTGAAATTTTAGCGAATCAACATTTTAACGGATTGAATGAATTGGCTAAAGACTTAAATATCACTATTAAAATCCTAACTGGCTCAACCAAAACTTCCGAAAGAAAAATCATTCACGAAGCCTTAGAGAATGGCAGTTTACACATACTCATCGGAACACATGCTTTGTTGGAAGACAAGGTGATTTTTCATAATTTAGGTCTTGCCATTATTGACGAACAGCATCGTTTTGGGGTAGAACAACGCTCAAAATTGTGGAAGAAAAATATTATTCCACCCCATGTTTTAGTCATGACCGCCACTCCTATTCCACGAACTTTAGCGATGAGTTTGTATGGCGATTTAGACATTTCGGTTATTGATGAATTACCTCCTGGAAGAAAACCTATTCAAACGGTGCATCGTTTCGATTCCAATCGGTTGAAAGTCTGGAAATTTATTCGCGATGAAATTGCCAAAGGCCGACAAATTTATATCGTATATCCATTAATACAAGAGTCCGAAAAAATGGATTTCAAGGATTTGATGGATGGTTATGAAAGTATTTCTAGAGATTTTCCTCTGCCACATTATGCTATTTCTATCCTGCATGGAAAAATGAAACCGGCTGACAAAGACGCTGAAATGAAACGCTTTTCTGAAGGCAAAACAAATATTATGGTAGCCACAACAGTCATTGAAGTAGGTGTCAATATTCCCAATGCGAGTGTCATGATTATTGAAAGTGCGGAGCGATTTGGCTTATCGCAGCTGCACCAACTGCGTGGTCGTGTGGGTCGAGGAGCTGAACAGAGTTACTGTATTTTGATGACCTCGCACAAGTTAACAAGTGATAGTAAAACTCGAATGGAAACTATGTGTTCCACTAACGATGGATTTGAAATAGCTGAAGTCGATTTGAAATTACGTGGCCCTGGTGATTTGATGGGAACCCAACAAAGCGGTGTTTTACAACTACAAATCGCCGATATTGTTCGTGATAAAGACATTTTACTCTTGGCAAGACAGGAAGCTATCAAACTTTTAAAAGAAGATGCCCCGATGGAAAAACCGGAACATGTTACTTTGAGAACGGTTTTTATGGCACTTTCTAAGAAAAAAAATATTTGGAATTACATTAGTTAAACCGTTAATTTGAAAATAAATAGAACTTACAATGATTTCCTACAACACTAAAGATTGGTTTACTTTTATTTTTCGTTTTCACAAAGCTGATACGTTTCGTACTTTATTTCCAATTATGATTGCTATCGGTATTTATGCCGGATTTGTAGGTTATATGGAAGTTGTATACTGGAAACTGGCAGATACGAGTTACATCAAAAACATCACGATCATGCACGGAATGTTGGGTTTTGTGATTTCGTTGTTGCTCGTTTTTAGAACCAATACTGCTTACGACCGTTGGTGGGAAGGACGAAAATTGTGGGGAGCCTTGGTGAACAACAGTCGAAATTTTGCATTGAAACTCGCTGTCATTTTAAAAGACGAAAAAGACAGCCATTATTTCAAAAAGATAATCCCGACTTATGCTGCCGTGTTGCACCAACATTTGAGCAATGATGAAACGAGTTTACAATTGTTTGAAGACGTAGATTTGGAAATTGACCATCACAAACACAAACCCAATCAAGTGGCTAAAAAGATGTTTCAAAAATTGAATGATTTGTACGATGAACAAAAAATCTCTGGCGATCAATTGATTATATTAAATGCCGAAATACAATCATTTACGGATATTTGTGGTGCTTGTGAAAGAATTAAAAACACGCCTATTCCCTACTCATACAGTGCTTTTATCAAGAAATTTATTTTCTTTTATGTCATGACATTACCGTTTGGATATTCGTTTAGTTTAGGATATTATACAGCACCGGTAGTGGTTTTTATCTTTTATGTATTGGCGAGTTTAGAATTGATTGCAGAAGAAATTGAAGATCCATTTGGGGGTGATGCGAATGATTTACCGACAAAAAAGATTGCTGATAATATCCGAAAACATGTGGAAGAACTGATGCACTAGCCCAGATCGCAACGGCATCCTTTTGTGCGAGGATATATATAATTTATTTGAGGAGTCGGGTAGCACAAAAGATAGAGTGGAGAGCTGGAAATAGCTTCTAAAAAAAAATAAAAAACACCTCTAAAAAAATGTAGTTTTCTTTCGAACTCCAAACTGCAATGATTATATTTGCGACCTCAAAAACAGACACACAACTCCCATGAAAATTTCGTACAACTGGTTAAAACAATTCATTAAAATAGACTGGAAATCTGATGAAACAGCTGCTTTACTTACTGATTTAGGTCTTGAAGTGGAAGTGGTAGAAAAATACCAATCTGTTAAAGGCGGTCTAGAAGGTATTGTCGTGGGTCATGTTTTGACATGCATTCAACATCCAAATGCGGATCGTTTGAAAGTAACCACAGTAGATTTAGGAGATGGAATTCCTGTACAAATAGTTTGTGGTGCTAGTAATATAGCCGCTGGACAAAAAGTACCTGTGGCAACGATTGGCGCTACTTTATATGATAAAGAAGGAAATTCGTTTGTAATAAAAAAAGGAAAAATTCGCGACGAGGAAAGTCATGGAATGATTTGCGCCGAAGATGAACTTGGATTAGGAACGAGTCATGATGGGATTATGATTTTGGATGCTTCCTTAAAACCAGGAACTTCAGTGGCTAAAGTTTTCAAAATAGAAAACGATGAAATCTTCGAAATAGGCCTTACTCCTAACCGTGCAGATGCCATGAGTCATTATGGAACGGCTCGAGATTTAAGAGCTGGATTGATACAAAGTGGTGTGAATGTCGAGTTGATTACGCCATCCGTGAGTAATTTTAGAATTGACAAACGAACTTTAAAAATTGATGTTAAAGTTGAAAATAACAAATTAGCACCAAGATATTGTGGCGTTACTATTTCAGGAATTACAGTAAAACCTTCTCCTGATTGGTTGCAAAATCGATTAAAATCGATTGGATTGAATCCGAAAAACAATATTGTAGACGTTACGAATTATGTTTTACATGAATTAGGGCAGCCTTTACATGCCTTTGACGCTTCTAAAATCAATGGGAAAATTGTGATAAAAACTTTACCCTCGGGTACTAAATTCACCACACTTGATGATGTTGAAAGAACCTTACATGAGGAAGATTTGATGATTTGTGATGAAAAAGGTCCGATGTGCATTGCAGGAGTTTTTGGAGGAAAAAATTCAGGTGTTACAGAACACACTACAAATATCTTTTTAGAAAGCGCGTATTTCAATCCTGTGAGTATTCGTAAAACTGCCAAAAGACATACGTTGAGTACGGATGCTTCGTTTCGTTTTGAAAGAGGAATCGACCCAACAATTACCGAATTTGCCTTGAAACGTGCGGCTTTATTGATTCAAGAAGTAGCTGGAGGTGAAATTACTTCGGATGTTATCGATATTTATCCTAAGAAAATAGAAGATTTCCCTGTCTTTTTAAATTTTGCAAAAACAGCCAAGTTGATTGGTCAAGAATTATCCAAAGAAATTATCAAAAAAATATTGGCTTCGTTGGATATCAAAGTCAATAGCGTTACCGATGCCGGTTTAGGATTGACCATTCCAGCGTATCGAGTAGATGTTCAAAGAGAAATTGATGTCATTGAAGAAATCCTACGTGTGTATGGGTATAACAACATCAACTTTACTAAAAAGCTCAATGCAACAGTTTCGAATTCAGCAAGAACAGAAGATTACAAATTGCAAAACATTGTTGGTAATCAATTGAATTCGTTGGGTTTTCATGAAATGATGGCCAATTCATTGACGAGCCCAGAATATGTTGGATTAACGGAAATGTTGAAAGAAGAGCATAATGTAACAATGCTGAATCCGTTGAGTACTGAGTTATCAACGATGAGACAATCCTTGTTGTTTTCTGGTTTGGAAGCGATATCCTATAATATCAATCGAAGAAATGCTGATTTAAAATTATTTGAATATGGTAAATCCTATCATCATTTTGAGTCGGGTTATGAAGAACAAAAGCATTTGACACTTTTCCTTTCTGGAAACCGAAGTTCTGAGAATTGGACTAGTCCACAAAAATCTACCGATTTCTTTTTGTTTAAAGGCTATATTGATGCTATTCTTTCGAGACTTGGGATTGATAAAATAAAAGCGGAGCCTGTTCAATCAGATGTGTTTGCTGAAGGAATCTCTTTGGTTGTTGGCGAAGAAAAATTAGTAGAATTTGGCATCATTAAAAAAAGTATTTTAAAACATTTTGACATCAAACAAGAAGTGCTTTTTGCCGATTTTAATTGGAATTTGGTATTGAAAATAATCAATACTAAAATCAAGTTTATAGACATTCCAAAATATCCTGAAGTGCGACGTGATTTGGCTTTATTACTAGATGAAAATGTAAGTTTCGAATCGATTTATAATATTTCCCGTCAATCAGAAAAATCGTTATTGAAAAACATTTTGTTGTTTGATGTTTACACTGGAAACAATTTGCCTGAAGGGAAAAAATCATATGCGGTAAGTTTTACCATTCAAGACCATTCGAAAACACTTACTGAAGATCAAATTGATAAAGTAATGAGTAAATTGCAAAAAAATTTGACGACAGAACTTGGAGCTACGTTGCGATAAAAACATAATCGCAAATTATTTAATATAATTAATTTTTTATCATTATCAATTCCAATCTTATATGTCCTTATTTGCCTTATATGGTTCAGAATTAAAAATATAAGTTAACCATATAAGGCATATAAGATTTTAGGTTTCCAAAGCAGGATTATTTTGAAATGAATCAAAGAAAAAATTATATTTGTAAATAGAATTCTAACTTTAAAATCATATACAATGAAAATGAAATCATTAGCCATAATACTTTTCGTAATGATCGCAAACACAATTAGTGCACAATCTACTTTTGACAAATGGCCTGCAATTAAGGCTTTTCATGAAGTAATGTCACAAACATTCCACCCATCAGAAGTAGGTAATTTGGAGCCTATTAAAACGCGTTCTGAAGAATTAATGAACAGTGCGGCAGCAGTTTTAAAATCGAATATTCCAGCTGAATTTCAGACAGCAACAATTTTAGCTTCTGCGGAGAAATTACAATTAAAAAGTAAAGCCTTGCATAAATTAGTGCAAGCCAAAGGAGCAGATGCCGATATTACAAAATCACTTGCTGAACTGCATGATGTTTTTCATGAAATCGTTGGGCTTTGTTCAGAAAAGAAATAAAATAAAAACTATTCTGGTTATACAATTATTAGCCACGAATTTGCGAATTATTGAATATTCATTCAACTATTTATTCGTGAATTCGTGGCTAAAATCTTTTCAACAAATTGCCAATCTAAAATCCGAAATCTAAAATTAAATTTTACCTTTGGGCTTTTAAAAAATGAAACAATGATGGTTTATAAATTCAGAGTAATTCTCGATACTGAAGAAGATATTTTTAGAGATATTGCAATACTTGAAGAAGACACTTTAGAAGATTTACATAACGCAATTGTGAATTCTTTTGACTTTGATGGCTTAGAATTAGCTTCCTTTTACACTTGTGATAATCAATGGAATCAAGAGGATGAAATCTCCCTTTTTGATACGGGTGATGTAGCAGGTGAAATGAAAACGATGGCCGATTATCCTTTATATTCTATACTTGATAAAGAGAATACTAAAATCATTTATGTGTATGATTTTTTAAATATGTGGACATTCCTTGTTGAATTGGCTGCCATTGAAGAAATTGAAGTGGGACAAACCTACCCAAGTACCTTATTCATACATGGAATTATGCCTTTGGATACTGCAGATAAATCGTTTGAAGCCGATATGAATGATGAAATTTACGGGGAATTTGAAGACGATTTAGACCAAGATGATTTAGATATGTTTGACGATAATGAAGGAGGAGAAAGTTTTGAGGATTATGGATTTGAGGAGAATTGGAACTAAAAAAGTTGCTGAGTCGCTGAGTTACTGAGTTACTGAGATTTTGGTTATCTTTGAGTTTTAATTTAAATATACGCCAAATGAAAACTTTCCGAAATTTGCTTATCTGGCAAAAATCAATGACTTTAGTTACCAATAACTATCAACTAACACAGAAATTTCCTAAAGAAGAAATCTTTGGTTTAACATCCCAAATAAGGAGATCTACTATTTCCATTCCGAGTAACATTGCCGAAGGATATGGAAGGCAAAGCAACAAAGAATTTGCTAGATTCTTAAATATTGCTATTAGTTCGTTATTTGAATATCAAAACCAAATTGAAATTGCAAAAAATATAAATTATATCAACGAAGAAGAATTTAACCAATTATATGAGAATAGTCGAGAAATAGAAGCAATGATTATCTCCTTTACCAAAAAAATAAATTCGGTAAACTAGAAAACTCAGAACCTCAGCAACTCAGAACCTCAGCAACTCCAACATGATCAACCTATACAACACCCACATCGAAAATTTATCCATTCACAGAGTGGGGAATAAAAGCCGAAACGAAGCTGTTTTTTTATCCGAACAACCTTATAACTTAAACGATGAGATTGTTCCCTTATTGAAAGAATATTTTTTCAAATCCTTTCGAGAAAAAGAAGAAAACTATTTTCAATTTGCTCATGAAGTCGATTTAGATTACAATGACATGTATAAAATGGTAACAGAAATTTTCGATAATCCAGGTTCTGTACATGATGTTTCCAAAAAAATTACGAAACACTTATTCGAGCAATCGAATCATCCGCATATCAAGAATGGTGAAGTCTATGTTACGTATTTGACTAATTTGAATATTGACAACACGATCGTTGATGCTGTTGGTATCTTTAAGAGTGAAATACAAGCTGACTTTTTACAATTTGAAGAAAAAGGAACTGCTTTAGAAATGATACTTCAACAAGGTATCAACCTGAGCAAATTAGACAAAGGATGTTTGATTTTCAATCACAAAAAAGAAGAAGGTTACAAAATATTATCTGTAGACAGTAATCGTTATGACGCTCGTTATTGGTTAGAACATTTCCTTTCGGTAGATGCTTTTGAAGACGAAAATTTTATCACTAAAAAATACCTAAAATTCTGTCAAGGATTTGCTAAAGACGTTGTTTTCCCAGCGGAAGACAAGAAAGAAGAAGTGATGTTTATGAATCGATCGGTAAATTATTTTGCCAAAAACGATCAGTTTGAAGAATCGAATTTCTTGAATGAAGTGTTGGACAATCCTGACTTGATTCCAGAGTTTAAGAACTATAAAGTTGACAAAGGAGAAAAATACAGCATTGAAGATATTACTACTTTTCCAATTGCCAATGCTGCAGTTTCTGATGCTAGAAAATCGATTAAAAACGTGATCAATTTGGATACCCATATTCAAATCAAAATGGATTTTATCAATCCAGAAAGTGCCGAAAAATATGTAGAAAAAGGCTGGGATGAAGAAAAACAGATGTATTATTATTTGGTGTATTTTAATAAAGAGCAAAAGAGTTAAACGAATGAGGAAAATAATAATCCTGCTTTTGATAATTATCTTTTGGAGTTGCAGCGAAGAAACCGCTTCCGAACCGGAAACCATGAGCTATTATTTTGGGTACATGTTTTATGCACAGCCGACTTTGGCTCCCGCATCTCAATCCAACCTAGTGACCATTGAATACAACAGCAACGGGCAGGTTATCATGCGAAGCGGCGGTGTAGTCGATATAGATCCGGCAACAGGATTCAACGGAATGTTCAAGTCAGACATTCATGACAATATTGTTTATTCCGGAAATCAAATCTTTATTGATGAAGGAATAGTCCCTCAACTAACCGATCCGCTGACAAAAGCCAAAATCGTATTGGATGCAGAAAACCGAATGTCGCAACGCATTAATGTAAGATATCAAATCGACCAGCAAAATTCACTGGATACCATCAGATATGTTTACTTTCCGTCAGGCTTATTGGCAAGATCGATTCAAGGCCTTGAAACTTCTACACATTTTGTTTCCGATTATTTCTACAACAACCAAAAAAATCTGGACAGCATCATCACAAAACGTTATGCGATTCTAGCGAATTGGTCTCCCACCCTTACCCATACCAGCAAAGAAATTTTCAGCGGGTATGATACTGCTTCTAATCCTTTGAAACCGTTGTTCATGTTTAAGGAAACTTTCCTTAGAACTTTATCTGAAAACAACTTCATGCATTATGAAAAAACCGTTTTCAATACCGACAAGGATATCGTTGCGCATGAGGAAAGAGACTGGAATATACCTCACAACGCCAATGGTGAAATCCTTTTTAATTTAAATTAATTTTTGTAAGTAATTGTTCGTTCGCGATTGTGTTAAATAAAAATGCAACTTATCGACTTAAATCACAATTTGCCTTCACATTACTCAGGATAACACTTCAAATAATTTCACTAAGAATGAGGAATTCACTTCTAAGTAGGATTTAAAAAGTTGTCTTCCATTTGGACGGACATCGTTCTTTTACTACGCTATATGTTACCCATCATTTTAATGAGTTTAATTGTCTATAATGTGGTTTGGAATTAACCACTGATATGACGGTTAAATAATTTATTTAAATACTGTATTTCTAAAAATTAATTATTATTAAATTCAATTTTTTCAAAAAAAATGCATCCTTTTATTTAGTTATTTTTTCAGTAACTTTTCCTTAACTTGTTCGACCTATTCCTGAATTTAATAAAACACACTTTGGAAACAATACTTTCTATTGAAAACCTCAACAAACGTTTCGGCCCTATTCATGCTGTAAAGAACGTTTCTATCGAAATACTAAAAGGCAATGTTTACGGAATTTTAGGTCCAAATGGCTCTGGAAAATCTACAACTTTGGGCATCGTATTAAATGTTGTCAACAAAACATCCGGCGATTATCACTGGTTTGGAGGAACCATGCAAACTCATGAAGCGTTAAAAAAAGTTGGAGCTATTATAGAAAGGCCTAATTTCTATCCGTATATGACGGCCAGAGAAAATTTAGAATTGGTCTGTAAAATCAAGAGTATTTCATATTCAAAAGTTCACGAAAAACTAGAATTAGTTGGTTTGTTAGATCGAGAAAATAGCAAATTCAGAACTTTTTCACTAGGAATGAAACAACGCCTTGCTATTGCTTCTGCCCTACTCAATGATCCTGAAATTTTAATATTAGATGAACCAACGAATGGTTTGGATCCACAAGGAATTCATCAAATTCGTGATATTATCAAACTTATTGCTTCCCAAGGAACCACTATTTTACTAGCTTCTCATTTGTTGGATGAAGTTGAAAAAGTATGTTCTCACGTATTGATATTAAGAAAAGGTGAAGTGTTGTATTCCGGAAGTGTAGATGCCATGACTTCGAACGAAGGTTTTTTTGAACTTCAAAGTGATGACCATCATCAATTAATGACGCAACTTTCTACAAATGAAGCCATCGATAAGATGTCAGAAGAAAATGGAAAAGTATATGCTTATTTAAAAAAACCTTTAGAATCGAAAGAGTTAAATCGATTTTTGTTTGAAAAAGGAATTGTACTCAACCATTTAGTCAAACGCAAACACAGTTTAGAAGAACAGTTTTTAGAATTGACCAACAAACCTAAATCAAAAAAATAAGCCATGAAACGATTACTCGCTATAGAATTACAAAAAATATGGAAGAACAAAGCCAGTCGGGCATTGACAATTGCCTATTTTGTCATCTTGTCTTTTATTGCCTTAATAGCTTCCGTCAAATTTAATATTGGTAGTTTTCAATTGCGAATTGCGGATGAAGGCATTTTTAACTTCCCTTATATCTGGCATTTTAATACGTACATCGCTTCTATATTAAAACTTTTTTTAGCCATTGTTATTGTTTCCATGATGGCTAATGAATATAGTTATGGCACTTTAAAGCAAAATTTGATTGATGGCATGAGCAAAAAAGAATTCGTGCTTTCTAAATTTTTAACCGTTTTGGTTTTTGCTGCAGGTTCTGCAATTTTTGTTTTTATTATGTCTTTAATTCTTGGATTGAGTTTCTCTTCTTACACTGAAATTGGAATTATATTTTCTGATTTAGAATACATTTTAGCCTATTTTGTCAAGCTAATTGGTTTTTTTTCCTTCTGTTTGTTTTTGGGAATTTTAGTAAAACGATCCGCTTTTGCGCTGGGATTTTTGTTGTTATGGGGAATTCTTGAGGGAATCGCAAGAGGAATATTAACATTTAAAATATTTCCCGATAGTAATACAGCTAGTTATATAACAATGCTTTTTCCGTTAGAATCGATGTCGAATTTAATAGTGGAACCCTTTTCTAGGTTATCTATTATAAAGACTATTGGAACTCAAATTGGAGTAACAGAACTGAAAGATTATAGTGTGCATTGGTATGGAATTCTAATCGTTTTAGCATGGACATTTATTTTTATGTTATTATCTTATAAATTACTTCAAAAAAGAGATTTATAGTATCTTTGCCGATGCTATGAGATTTCTAAAATACCACATTTTCATTTATATATTTATTTGCTATTCTAGCAATGCATTTGGGCAATACATCCAAGTGAATGATACCTATACTGCACAACAACTTATTGAAAATGTATTAATCAATAGTCCGTGTGCCAATGCTAGCAATTTTACGGTAAGTGGTGATCCGTTTAGTCCTGGAGAACAAAGTTTCGGTTACTTTAATGCAGGAACGAGCAGCTTCCCTTTTGCTGACGGTATCGTAATGAGTACTTCAAGAGCCAAAAGAACAGAAGGCCCAAATAACAATTTGATAGACGAAGGACAAACCTCTTGGCTTGGAGATTCCGATTTAGAGCAGGCTTTAAATATCACAGGAACGTATAATGCTACCGTTTTAGAATTTGATTTTACACCTTTAACAAGTACAATTAGTTTCGATTACCTATTTGCATCCGAAGAATATCAAGGAACTGCGCCTTGTCGGTATTCCGATGGATTTGCTTTTCTTTTAAAAGAAGCTGGCACTTCGAATCCCTATGTCAATTTGGCTGTAATTCCAAACACTACAACTCCCGTTTTGGTAACAACAGTTCATCCGGATATCCCAGGAAGATGTCCTGCCATCAATGAAACTTATTTTGGTGGTTATAATAGTTCCAGTGCTCCAATAAATCTTAATGGGCAAACAACCGTATTAACTGCTCAATCGAGTGTAATTCCAGGAAGAACATATCATATAAAATTAGTAATTGCTGATCATGAAAACATACGATATGATTCTGCAATTTTTTTGGGTGGCGGAAGTTTTAATGTCGGAACTGATTTAGGTCCAGATAGATTGACAACCTCTAATAATGCTATTTGTACTGGAAAAACGTTTGATATTATCACCAATGAAACT
The DNA here is from genome assembly GCA_043783565.1 of Flavobacterium sp. GTDB lineage: Bacteria > Bacteroidota > Bacteroidia > Flavobacteriales > Flavobacteriaceae > Flavobacterium. Next base: position 73,174 of record JAYVZG010000053.1, read on the forward strand.
GGAACGAATTCCTATAAATGGTTTAAAGATACTTTTGAAATACTTGGAGAAACGAATCCAACATTAACAGTTTCAACTCCAGGAATATATGAAGTTGAAATAACTTTAGGAGCTACAAGTTGCATTTCAAAAGGGCAAATTACAATTGAGTATTTACCAACACCTATACTCACGAATACTACAACGGTTCAATGTGATGAAAATCTTGATGGAATTACTTTATTCAATTTAACTAATTTAGATACGATTATCACCAATAATGATAGTAGTTTTAGTTCAGTAACGTATTATGAAAATTTAGTGGATGCTCAAGGTCAAAATACAATCAATGCAATTCCAAATCCAACTTCCTATTCAAGTATACCAAAAACAATTTATGCTAGTGCGAGTAATGCTTTTGGATGTTTTGGTCTTGCAACCGTTACTTTACAAATTTCTACTACTACTGTTCCTACCAGTCGTGACTTTGAGAGTTGCGATTTAGATGGTGATAAAGATGGTTTTTATGGTTTTCATTTAATTGAAATTGACCCAACAGTTTTAAATGGTTTGCCCGCAGGTCTAGTAGTGAATTATTATCCCACTTACAACGACGCTTTGTTGCAAACCAATCAATTACCTGCCATATATACCAATACAATCCGATATGAAATCACTATTTATGCGAAAATAATAAATGGTACAGATTGTTACGGAATACTTCCAGTTACCTTGTTTGTAAATAAAAATGAACCTGATAATTTTGAAGATGAATATGTGTATTTATGTAATGATGTTCCCCAAACTGTTTCGATAGCTACCACTTTTAGTTCGTATACTTGGAGTAATGGAGATACTGATTTTAGTACCGATATTATTGCTGCAGGTGAATATACCGTAACCGTTACCGATAGTAACACCTGTGAAGCTACCAAAAAATATATTGCTTTTGCTTCTGAAAAACCAACCATTACTTCAGTAGCTATTAATGATTTTCAAGGGAACGAAAATACATTATTAGTCCATTTTACTGGAATTGGTGATTATGAATTTTCATTGGATGGCATTTTTTATCAAAACAGCCCTTATTTTACAAATGTTCAATCAGGTTTTTACACTATAGAAGCTCGAGATATCAATGGATGTGGTTCCGATTTTTATGAAATATATGTCTTAAATTATCCTAACTATTTCACTCCCAACGACGATACCTATAATGATGTTTGGAGAATTGAAAATCTAGATATTTATCCAAATACTACAATTCGCATCTTTGACCGGTTTGGAAAATTATTAAAGCAAATTGCCAATATAAATGGATGGGACGGAACTTATCTTGGGGTAAAATTACCTTCAGATGATTATTGGTTTGTCATTGAATTAGAGGGCAATCGCACAATAAAAGGGCATTTTTCTCTCAAACGATAATTGTTGTATTTTTTTTGCTAATTTTATCCAATGAAAAAACAATACCTACTATTTTTTCTACTCTTTTCTATTGGATGTTTTGCTCAATTTAGCAAAATCCATTACATACCGCCTTTATCTGGAACTAATGATGTTTCCGGAAGTGCACAAGAACAATATTTATATATTTCTACCCCAAATGTAAACCCAGTAAATTTTAGAATTATTCAACTAGGTGATGTTATTATTAATGCCACTGTTTCTAAAAGCACTCCTTACGTTTTTAACGCAGGATTTGGTGTTGACACACAATTGATGGTTCAAAAAAGCGACGTCAATACGATTCTTTCTAATAAAGGATATATTATAGATGCAGACGATCAGATATATGTTTCCGCTAGAATTATTGCGGGTAATGGAAACCAATCTGGCGCTCTTGTTTCTAAAGGATTAGCGGGCTTAGGTACTAAATTTAGAATTGGTTCTTTACTTAACACCAATCTAAGTCTAGCATTCGGATTACGACATTACACTTTTGTTTCCATATTAGCAACAGAGAATAACACTTTAGTTCAATTTAGTGATATCAAAACTGGCGTTGTATTAATCAATAATGCTCTAGTTGGCAATGCGCCATCTTCAATTGTTTTAAATAGTGGCGAAAGTTTTGTCATGGCTGTTGAAGGCCCAGTGGATACTTTTGTTCCTGATCAACTCATTCCAAACAGAGATGGATTAATTGGTTCATTAGTGACTTCAGACAAACCCATTGCCTTAAACTGTGGTTCTTTTGCTGGAACCAACGCAGACAATAATCTTGATTTAGGATTTGATCAAATAGTATCGGTTGAAAAAACGGGCAAAGACTATATTTTCATAAAAAGCACAGGGCAAGATCCAGTGGAAAGAGTCTTACTTGTTGCACATACTAATGGTACTCAAATTCGATTAAATGGAAATATAGGTACTCCAGATTACGTATTAAATGCTGGGGAATATATTGGATTAGATGGAAGTAACTTTAATGCACAAGGAAATCTCTATGTCCAATCTTCCGAAAATGTTTTTGCCTATCAAACCATTGGTGATAATAGCAGAGTAGATTTTGCCAATCAAGAATTGTTTTTTGTTCCTCCGTTAAGCTGTGAAACACCAAAACTCATTGACAATATTCCATTAATTAATCAAATTGGAACACGAATCTACTCTATTGCCAGAGTAACGCTCATTACCGTTGCTGGAGCTACTTTGAATTTTCAAATTAATGGTATTCCTTATACATTAGCAGCATTGACTTCACTTCCTGGAGTTTCCATCAATGGACCAACAACTGTAACAACTTCATTAGGAAATTACGACACTTATGTTATTATTGGTTTAACAGGAAATATTAGTGTATTTTCTTCTGGAGAATTATATTTAGCTGCCTATGGAACCGATGGTGCTGCTACTTTTGGTGGTTTTTATTCTGGATTTATTTTCAAACCTGAAATTACTTTTAACCTATTAAATGTAACTCAAAACAATTGCATCCCTAATGCAGCACTAAGTGTTAATTCGCTGAGTTCCTTTGATACTTTTCAATGGTATTTTAATGGTAATCCTATTCCATTAGCGAACTCAAATTCATATAACCCTTTATTACCAGGTTATTATTATGTAAAAGCAGCCATTGCTAATTGTGGAAATAATGACATTTCTTCCGATGAAATTCCGATTAGTTCTTGTCCAATAGATACGGATAATGATTCAGTAAATGATAACATCGATATTGATTTTGACAATGATGGAATTCCAAATTGTGTAGAATCATTAGGTGATTTAGGAATCGATCTTACGGCAGCAACTTCAATAATTGTTACAACTGCAGGAAGTAATACTCCAATTCCCATTCCTTTTATAGGAGCTTCAAATGGAAATTTTGTAACTAAAACTCCCATAGGAAAAAACAATTCCGTTACATTTAAAAAGACTTTTTCAACTCCAACTAATATTTCTTTAGAATATGTAAATACAGCTGCAGCATCTGATTTAATTAACTATAATGCCGATTTTGTTATTACTTCCGATATCAATAAAACGATTACAGTTCAAAATCCAAATGATCAACTTTTAATTGATACCAATTATGACAATATATACGAAAGCGGTATCACCCAATTTTCCTCCTATGAAATTCGATTTAGAGTCAATGGTGCTATTCCTTTAAGTGCGGGAACAGGAACTTTTAGATTTAAATCAGCCTTTGCTACGAGTATTACACTCAAACATATTAATCTTTCAGATTCAGACACCAATAATGCAACATTCCGGCTTGTGGCTACTTGTGTTCCAAAAGATACCGACTTAGATGGTGTTCCAAATACTTTAGATTTAGACAGTGATAATGATGGAATCTTGGATCAAACGGAAGCAATAGGAACAAGTACTTTGACGCCAACAAATGTAGATTTGAATCTTGATGGTTTAGATGATGCTTTCGGAAATGGATTAGTTCCTGCCGATAATGATAATGATGGAGTCTCAAATAATTTAGATTTAGATAGTGATAATGATGGGATTTTTGATTTATTAGAATCCGGAAATGGAGCCACTGATAGTAATACAGATGGAAGAATTGATGGTGTTCCTGCAAGTTTTGGTGCTAATGGACTTTATAATGCCTTCGAAACCTTACCTAATTCAGGAATTCTTAATTACATCATAAGAGATTCAAATGCAGATGGAACAGCAAATTATCTTTCCTTAGAAAGTGATGGAGATGGTTGTAATGATGTGCTTGAAGCTGGTTTTTTAGATCCAGATGGAGATGGTATTTTAGGAAATGCATTGCCTACGGTGAATTCGAATGGATTGGTTACAAGTGCAATTGGGTATTCGATCCCAAATCCCAATTATATCACCAGTGCTCCCATTACCATTACTTCACAACCTTCTGTAAGTCCTTTTTGTGCGTATCAAAATTCAAATATCATTATTGTTACTTCAACGCCCATAGATTCCTATCAATGGCAAGTATTTTTAGGTGGAATTTGGACGAACATTGTAAACGGTGCAAATTATGGACAAAGTAACACCAATTCATTATTAATTATTGCACCTCCATTCTCATTTAATGGATTAAAATATCGTGTTATACTTCAAAGAAACGGCAATATTTGTGACCTAATATCAAGTGAAGTAACGCTACAATTATATGATATTCCAACAATAAATTCCCCTATTACATTAGTGCAATGTGATAATGATAATAATGGTTTTACAACTGTCAATTTAACTCAAAAAGAAAGTGAGTTTACTGCAACAGCCAATCGGATATTTACCTATTATAAAACGTTTAATGCGGCACAAATAGGCAATGAAAGTTCTTTTAATTTCATCAATAATCCTCTCAATTATTTTACGAATTCTACTCCGATTTGGGTGAGAATTGTAGATCAAATTCATGGATGTTTTACTGTTGCTCAATTGAATGTTGTGGTATCCAATACACAAATAATCAGTACTTTTAATCTTAAATTTTACAAGTGTGATGACTTCTTAGATGCTTTTGGGAATAACAATAGCTATAATAATGATCGGGATGGAATTACTAATTTTAATTTTAGTAGTGCAACTCCTAGCATTACAGCAATTCTTCCACCACCAGCTTCCAATTATAGAGTAAAATATTACAGTAATTTTCAAGATGCTTCAATGGAAGTTGATGCTATGGGAAATTCTTTAGAAATTTCTCAAAACATAACATCTCCAGAAAGTATTTACAATTATAGAAATAGATTGAATCCGAATCAGCTTCAAATATGGGTTCGAGTGGAAAATATTTTAGACAATTCTTGTTACGGAATTGGTCCTTATGTTTCTTTGTTTGTGGAATCTTTACCAGTTGCAAATCCATACAACGACACGAATATTATCCGAAAATGTGATGACAATCAAGATGGTATTTTTGCTTTTGATACTTCAAGCATTGAAGCGGTAATTTTGAATGGTCAAACCAATGTCAATATCAGCTATTTTGATTCAAATGGAACTCCATTGTCTAGTCCTCTTCCAAATCCATTTGTAGTCAACACTACAAAAACAATAACTGTAAGAGCTACGAATGCCATAACTTTTGATCCAAACGGACCTTGTTATGAGGAAGAAACATTACAATTTATTGTAGATGATTTACCTCAAGCGTTTCCGGTTAATACGAGTTCATTTACAGTTTGTGACGATGAAGATAATCCAATATTGCAAGATGGTATGTATGGTTTTGATACAGGATCTATAGAATCTCAAATATTGAATGGACAGTCCAATATGGAGATTCACTATTTTGATGGTGCAGGTCAACCAATACAAGTTCCAACTTCTACTCCATTTGTTACCATTTCCCAAAACATTACTGCGATTGTATCAAACCCTCTCAATAGAACGTGTCCAGCAAGTATTCAAATCCCATTTGTGGTAAAACCAATACCTAAGATTATTTTATTAGGAAGTGATTTGATTTGTTCTGATAATCCAGATTTCACAATTACAATAGATGCAGCAATTGTCGATGGTAGTTCGATTACGAATTATACTTACCAATGGTATTTAAACGGAAATACAATAGTTGGCGGCACCAATTATTCTTTGGAAATCAACACAGAAGGAGTTTATACAGTCGATGTAACTACGAATCGAGGTTGCCTTTTGACCCGAATTGTTGACGTTATTGCTTCAGAAATTGCTCAAATTCAAGAGATCAATATTACAGACTTAGTAGAAAACAACACCGTTGAAATAATCGCAACAGGAAACGGCGATTTAGTTTATTCTATTGATGATCTAAGTGATTTTCAATACTCGAATGTATTTTACAATGTTCCTTATGGAATTCATCAAGTATATGTAAAAGACATTAATGGTTGTGGTTTGGTTGGACCTGTTGAAATTTATGTCCTCGGAATTCCACGTTTTTTCACTCCTGATGGAGATGATGTAAATGATACATGGAACTTGAAAGGAAGCAGTTCAAAATACAATAAAAATGCCCAGATTGAAATCTTTGATCGCCATGGAAAATTTATTCACCAACAATTTGGGGACGGCAAAGGATGGGACGGGACGCTCAACGGTAAACAGTTACCTTCAGACGATTATTGGTACGTAATTAAATTAGAAGACCAACGTGTTTTCAAAGGTCACTTTAGTTTAAAACGCTAATCCTATAAAATGTAAGCATGAAAATAATTGTATTTCTTTTTACGCTATTTTCTGTTTTATGTCAAGCACAAAACCTTAAAGTAACTTCAGGTAAAGTGGAACAATTGACTCCATTCAAATCGCAATTTGTCGATGCAAGAAATGTAGCTATTTGGTTGCCTGATGGATATTCCACAAAAGAGAAATATGCAGTTCTGTATATGCACGACGGGCAAATGCTATTTGATCCGGAAACCACTTGGAACAAACAAGCTTGGGAAGTGGATTCTATAACTGGGAAATTAATTGCTGAAAATAAAATTCAAAAATGTATTGTTGTTGGCATTTGGAACAATGATAAAAAAAGACATCCTGAATATTTTCCACAAAAGGTTTATCTGACATTATCAGCGGAACAAAAGAAATACGTTTCTGATAAGTTGATAGAAAGAAAAAAAATCGATTCGGAGTTTCGTCCTATTTCTGACACTTATTTACAATTCATCGTCAAAGAATTAAAGCCCTATATTGATAATAAATACTCAACTTTCATCGACCGTAAACACACTTTTATAGCAGGTTCGAGTATGGGAGGCTTGATTTCGTTGTATGCGATTTGCGAATATCCGAAAGTGTTTGGTGGTGCCGCTTGTTTGTCGACACATTGGACAGGAATTTACCAAAACAAAGACAATCCGATTCCAGATGCGATTATTTCGTATTTGAAAAAACGTCTGCCGAATCCCAAAAATCACAAGATCTACTTTGATTATGGAGACAAAACTTTAGACAGTTTGTACCGTCCTTGGCAGGAGAAATTGGATGTTGTAATGCAATCAAAAGGATTTACATCCAAAAACTGGTCAACACAATTCTTCGCTGGAAAAGACCATTCGGAGACTTCATGGAGAGAACGATTTTATATTCCGTTGGAGTTTTTGTTGGGAAAGTAAAACCCCTAGCCCAGATAGAGCCGGCATCCTTTTTTAGGATTGGTCTGAAGCAAAGCGAAAGACACATCAATCCTAAAAAAGATAAAGGCGAAAGCTGGAAATAGCTTCTAAACAAAAAACCCATCCGAGAACGAATGGGTTTCTTTTTTATTTTAATACAAGAATTACACTTTAAATCTTTTTCTGTCGGTTTCGTTCAAATAGATTTTTCTCAAACGAATTGATTTTGGAGTAACCTCAACGTATTCGTCTTTTTGAATGTATTCTAATGCTTCTTCTAAAGAGAAAATAATCGGTGGAATAATCCTTGCTTTTTCATCATTTCCAGACGAACGAACGTTTGATTGTTTTTTCTCTTTAGTCACGTTGACACACATATCATCACCACGAGAGTTTTCTCCAATTACTTGACCTTCATAGATTTCTGCATTTGGCTCCACAAAGAATTTACCACGATCTTGCAATTTATCGATAGAATAAGGAATAGCTTTTCCTTTTTCCATAGAGATCAATGAACCTTTGTTACGTCCAGAAATTTCACCTTTGTAAGGTTCATATCCTATAAAACGATGTGCCATAATTGCTTCACCAGCAGTTGCCGTTAGCAATTGATTACGCAATCCAATAATTCCACGAGAAGGAATATTAAATTTTACAATCATACGTTCCCCTTTTGTTTCCATAGAAAGCATTTCACCTTTACGAAGTGTAACAAATTCTACCGCTCTTCCAGAAAGACTTTCAGGTAAATCGATGGTTAATTCTTCGATAGGTTCACATTTTTTACCGTCAATTTCTTTGATGATAACTTGAGGTTGACCAATTTGAAGTTCGTATCCTTCTCTACGCATCGTTTCGATAAGTACTGACAAGTGCAATACACCACGCCCGAATACCATAAACTTATCAGCAGAATCAGTTTCACCCAATTTCATCGCCAAGTTTTTCTCCAATTCTTTTGTCAAACGATCTCTAATATGACGAGAAGTAACAAATTTTCCTTCTTTACCAAAAAACGGAGAGTCATTAATAGTAAACAACATACTCATGGTTGGCTCATCGATTGCGATGGTTTGCAATGCTTCAGGATTTTCAAAATCGGCGATGGTATCACCAATTTCAAATCCTTCTACTCCAACGATAGCACATATATCTCCAGCGATAACGCTTTCTACTTTCTTACGGCCTAAACCTTCGAAAGTGTGTAATTCTTTGATTCTTGATTTTATTATTTTACCATCTCTTTTCACCAAAGAAATTGGCATTCCTTCTTTTAATTCACCTCTTTCTAAACGACCAATCGCGATACGACCTGTAAAAGCAGAAAAGTCTAAAGAGGTAATCAACATTTGAGGAGTTCCTGTAGAAACTTTAGGAGCTGGAACATTCTCGATAACCATATCTAATAATGCTTCAATATTATCAGTAATATTTTCCCAATGATCAGACATCCAGTTGTTTTTTGCAGAACCATATACCGTTGGAAAATCCAATTGCCATTCTTCCGCACCTAATTCAAACATTAAATCAAATACTTTTTCGTGAACTTCTTCTGGTGTACAGTTTTCTTTGTCTACTTTATTAATAACTACACAAGGTTTTAAACCTAGATCAATAGCTTTTTGTAATACAAAACGAGTTTGTGGCATTGGACCTTCAAAAGCATCTACCAATAGACAAACACCATCAGCCATATTAAGTACTCGCTCTACTTCACCACCAAAATCGGCGTGACCAGGAGTATCAATAATGTTGATTTTTGTTCCTTTATACTGTACCGAAACGTTTTTTGAAGTAATCGTAATTCCACGTTCACGCTCTAAGTCATTGTTGTCAAGAATTAAGTCACCGGTATTTTCGTTATCACGAAAAAGTTGGCAGTGATACATAATTTTATCAACCAAAGTAGTTTTTCCGTGATCGACGTGGGCAATAATTGCAATGTTTCTAATAGATTCCATCTGTTATTTTTAATGGGTGCAAAGGTACACTTTATTTTTAGATAAAAAACCTTTACTTAGTAGTTTACATTTTGTTAACTTAAAACCAATAAAAAGGGAAATAAAAATTAAGTTTTAAAGCAAAATTTCATTTTTATAAATTATTCTCTATATTTGAGTAATGAAAAACAAGGCGAACAAAATTACTCTTCTTTATATCCTTTTTTCTATATTTCTGGCTTTAGTCGGATATACTATCCTAAATAAATTCCATACTGCTGACGATGAAGTGTTTCTCAACTTTAGTTTTATAAAAGATGTTGTTTTCATCGTTTTTTCAGGTATTATTTTCAAGATTGTTTTGACCAAAAATGACAATCGAAATACTTTAATTTTCGAAAGATTAAAATCGACTAACGAAGAAATCAAAGATTCCAATGAACGTTATGACATTGTGGCAAAAGCAACGAGTGATACGATTTGGGATTGGAAAATTCAAGAAGATGATTTTATTTGGAATAAAGGAATACAAGGTGTTTTCGGATATAAGAAAGAAGATATTGGCAGAACTTCTAAATGGTGGTTTGACAGAATTCACCCAGAGGACAGCATTAAGATGTCGATTAAATTGTATTCTTTTATAGAACAAAAAACCGAAAAATGGCAAGATGAATATCGGTTTAAGTGTGCTGACGGGACTTACAAATATGTTTTTGATAGAGGATTTCTGGTAAAAGACGAAGAAGGAAATGCTATTCGAATGATTGGAGCAATTCAGGATGTTACCAAACAAAAAGAAGAAGAGCAACGATTGAAGTTATTAGAAACAGTAATTACCCAAACCAAAGATGCCGTAATTATTACCGAATCTGAAAATTTAAGCAAAACAATTCCTAAAATTGTCTTTGTCAACCCAGCATTTACAGAAATGACAGGTTATAAATCACAAGAAGTCATTGGAAAAACTCCCATTGTCTTTATGGGGAGAAAGTCTGTTAAAAATGAAATTTCAAAATTATCAAAAGCATTAAAAGGAAGAGAAGAATTTAAATTTGAAACCTTAAATCACAAAAAAAACGGGGAGGAATATTGGGTAAATTTTTCAATGATTCCAATAACAAATCAAGAAGGAAATCATTCCCATTGGATTTCTATTCAAAGAGACATAACGGAAGAAAAAAACAGCGAAAAAGAGAAAGAGCAATTGATTCGAGAGTTGACTCAAAACAATAAAGATTTAAAGCAATTCTCATATATAACATCCCATAATTTAAGGGCTCCTTTGTCTAATTTGACTGGCTTATTGAATTTAATGCAGGAGTATCCAGTTGAAAACCCGGAGTTAAGGGAGATTCTAAACGGTTTTTCCACATCGACTAAATTATTAAACGAGACCATTAATGATTTGGTTAAGGTAGTCATCATCAAAGACAATCCTTCTATAGATAAAGAAGAAGTGTTGATAAAAGATGTATTTGAAAATGTCTTTAATCAATTGAGTTATTTGATTAGTTTACACAAACCTATTTTGAAAATTGAATTGGAAAAGGTTACTATTTTAAATATTAATAAAGCTTATTTAGAAAGTATCTTATTGAATTTATTTACAAACGCTATCAAGTATAGATCTCCAAAGCGAACGTTACGTATTTTTGTTTCCTCTAAGGAAATTGACAATAGTATTGTTTTGATATTTAAAGACAATGGAATTGGTATCGATTTAGTTCGAAATGGAGATAAAATATTTGGGTTGTATCAAAGATTTCACAATTATTCAGACAGTAAAGGATTAGGTTTGTATTTAGTAAAATCTCAGGTAGAATCTATGGGCGGAACGATTGGGGTGGAAAGTGAAGTAGATAAAGGCACTACTTTTACAATAACATTTAAAAACAATATAAATGCTTGATTTAATTTTATGTGTTGACGATGATCCAATTACACTTATGTTGTGTAAAATGGTTATTTCTAGATCTGATTTTGCTAAAGAAATCATTACGGCTCAAAACGGTGAAGAAGCTTTAAATTATTTTGATGATTTAAAATTGAATAACCTAGGAAATGAAATCAATAAATACCCGTTATTAATATTTCTAGATTTGAACATGCCAGTAATGGGAGGCTGGGAATTTTTAGATCATTTCTCTCAAGAAGAATATCGAACTCAATTTAAGGATTGCAAAGTAATTGTATTGTCTTCTACAATTGATCCGGATGACATTAATAAAGCAAAAACGTATCCAATGGTTCTTGATTTTTTATCAAAACCTATTTCAAAAGAAATGCTAGAAGACTTAAAAATGATATTAGCATAAAAAAAAACTCTCCAAAATTTGGAGAGTTTTTTATATAAGTAAAAAACAGGTTTACAATTTTGCAACGTGTTTCGTTAATTTTGATTTCAAATTAGACGCTTTGTTATCATGAATAACATTTTTCTTAGCTAATTTATCTATCATAGATATAACAGCAGATAATTTTGAAGAAGCATCTGATTTGTCTGTAGCTAAACGCAAAGCTTTAATAGCATTACGAGTAGTTTTATGTTGATAACGATTTAATACTCTTTTTTTATCGTTACTTCTAATTCTTTTTAAAGCTGACTTATGATTTGCCATTTTGTTTTTTTTTCTAAATTTATTTTTTGTAGCCCGTAGGGGAATCGAACCCCTCTTACCAGGATGAAAACCTGGCGTCCTAACCGATAGACGAACGGGCCATACTTCTTTAATGCGGATGCAAAAATACAACTATTTTCTATTCGTACAATAGCTGAAGTATTTTTTTTTATTTTTTTTTAATAGGCCTTTGCAAATAGCACTCTTTCAGTAGATTTAGCTCCAGTTAGTATACAATTTCCATCCTCTTTTTTACCATTTAGAGGAATACAACGTATTGTAGCTTTGGTTAAATCTTTGATTTTCTCTTCTGTTTCTGAAGTTCCATCCCAATGTGCGGCAATAAATCCGCCTTTGTTTTCTAATACTTCTTTGAATTCATCAAATGAATTGACTTCAGTAATATGAGATTCTCTATAATTGAATGCTTTCGTGAACAAATCTTTTTGAATTTGTTTTAATAAGTTTTCAATATAATTTACAATTTTTTCCTTTTCAACGATTTCTTTAGTTAAAGTATCTCTACGAGCAACTTCAAAAGTTCCGTTTTCTAAATCCTTTGGACCAACAGCAATTCGAACTGGAACACCTTTCAATTCCCATTCAGCAAATTTGAAACCTGGCTTTTGAGTTGTACGGTTATCATACTTTACAGCAATGTTTAAATTTTTCAATTTTGCAGTTAAATCATCTACTTCTATTGATATTTCTTGCAATTGTTCTTCTGATTTGTATATAGGTACAATAACAACTTGAATTGGAGCTAAATTAGGAGGCAAAACTAATCCTTGATCATCAGAATGCGTCATTACTAATGCTCCCATCAAACGTGTTGAAACACCCCATGAAGTTCCCCAAACATATTCTTGCTTGCCTTCTGCAGTTGCATATTTGACATCAAAAGCTTTGGCGAAATTTTGACCCAAAAAGTGAGATGTACCCGCTTGAAGTGCTTTACCATCTTGCATTAAAGCTTCAATACAATAGGTTTCTTCAGCTCCTGCAAATCGTTCTGATTCCGTTTTAATTCCTTTTATTACTGGTATTGCCATAAAATTTTCAACAAAATCAGCATATACTTGCATCATTTTTTCAGATTCTTCAATTGCCTCTGATTTTGTAGCATGTGCAGTATGTCCTTCTTGCCATAAAAATTCAGCGGTTCTTAAAAAAAGTCGAGTTCTCATTTCCCAACGAACTACATTTGCCCATTGATTAATTAGTAATGGTAAATCTCTATAGGATTGTACCCAATTTTTGTAAGTTGACCAAATAATTGCTTCACTGGTTGGACGAACAATCAATTCTTCTTCCAATTTAGCATTTGGGTCAACCATTAGTTTACCTGGTTTATCTGGATCATTCTTTAATCTGTAGTGTGTAACAATAGCACATTCTTTCGCAAAACCTTCTGCATTTTTTTCTTCTGCTTCAAACATGCTTTTAGGAACAAATAAAGGAAAATAAGCATTACTATGACCGGTTTCTTTAAACATTCGGTCTAATTCTGCTTGCATTTTTTCCCAAATTGCATAACCATAGGGCTTGATAACCATACAGCCTCTTACCCCTGAATTTTCGGCAAGATCAGCCTTTACAACTAGCTCGTTATACCATTTTGAATAATCCTCGGATCGTGTAGTTAGGTTCTTGCTCATAATGAATTTATTGGCACAAATATTGTTTAACTTTTTTTAACTAAATAGTTTGGCAAAACTAACTAATTTTGTGTAGTCCAACAATAAAAAACTAATGTTATGAAAACTATTTATATTCCCCTACAAAAAATTTATTTATTCTCATCATTCGTAATAATCACACTGTTTTTGAATTCTTGCGGAAGTTATCATACTTCTTCTTATTACGATTCAGATGGCATTTATGAAAAATCTGAAAATCAAAAGAGAGTTACTCCTAGACCTCATGAAAAAATAGACGATAATCAATATAAAAACTATTTTGGGTCATTACAAGAAACACCTAAGAAAGATTCCACTTTTACAGATGTAGAAAGTTATAATTCCAATTCTTATACAGAATCTGAAAAAAATAACAATGCATCATGGGGAAGTGATTCAGGAACAACCATCATTAATGTTTATGATTCTAATTGGGGATCGAATAATTATTGGAACTGGAATTTAGGATGGGGATGGAATTCATGGTACGGGCCAAATTACGGTTGGGGATGGAACCCTTGGTACGGAAACGGATTTGGATGGGGATGGAATTCATGGTATGGTAATAATTGGTGTGGTGGGCATTATCAACCTTATTATCAAGGAACTAGAAGTTATGCATATAATAATGGATCATTTTATAATAATAATCAAAATTCAAGCTCTGGAAGAAGATATAATAATGCCGGAACAAGAACATCAAATACTGATTTTGCTGGCACAAGAAACACAATAAGAACTCGAAACCCAAACACAACTACACGAATAAACCCTATAAGAAATTCTTCTAATATTAATTCTACTTACTATAATTCAACTACAAGAATAAATAACAACACTTCCATCCGAACACGAACAAGTCCAACGCGAAGTAATTATAATTCAGCTCCTGTTAGATCTAACTCTTCAAATTATGGTAGTGGAAATAACAGTGGGAATTATGGCGGTAGTAGATCGTCAGGAGGAAGAAGATAAGAGTATTAATCCTATAACACCTAAATATCTTAAAAAATACTAAGGTGTTTTTTTAAAATAAAAATTTCAAATGAAAAAACATATTTTAATCCTATGCATCGCATTTTATTTGAATACTTCCAATGCACAAAATATTTCAGATGCCTTATTATATTCAAATAATAATGTCAACGGAACCGCTAGATTTAGAGCTATGAGTGGTGCTTTCGGAGCATTAGGAGGTGATTTTTCTTCAATAAATGTAAATCCAGCTGGAAGCGCAATTTTTTTAAACAATCAATTTAGTTTCACACTAAGTAGTTTCAATACAAAAAATAATTCAAATTATTTTGGTTCAAAAGTTTCCACTAATGATACTAATTTTGATATCAATCAAGCTGGAATTATTCTAGTTCTTGAAAGCGACGATGAAGATTGGGGTAAATTCGTAATAGCATCCAATTATGAAAAAAATACTTTAAATAATTCTATGTTTACCTTCGGAACCAATCCAAATAATTCTGTAGCAAATTATTTTTTAAGTTATGCCAATCCAGGTTTATACAATTCAAATATTGCTTTATCTACCCTAGAAAGTTCTTTTTATGAAGATTTAGACATAAGAGGACAGCAAGCATTTCTTGGTTATCAAGGATACATCATAAATGTTGACCCAAACAACCTAAATAGCGATACCTATATTTCTAATGTTCCTGCTGGGGATTTCTATCAAGAAAATTATATAGAATCTACAGGATATAATGGCAAACTTTCCATGAATTTTGCAACTCAATATAAGGAGAAATACTATTTTGGTTTGAATTTGAATTCTCATTTTACAGATTACACCAAAACAACAACTTTCTATGAAGAAAATGATAACAGTCAAACTACTGGATTAAAAAGATTAGTATTTGAAAATTATCAAAACACCTATGGTAATGGTTTTTCGTTTCAATTGGGTGCCATTGCAAAATTGAACTCCTCATTGAGAGTAGGACTTTCTTATGAATCTCCAACTTGGTATCGTTTGAATGACGAAAAAACACAACTCCTAAGAACTTCAGGTTATAATTATGGAAACCCAGCCAATCCTAATATTTCACAACAAGTTGTAGATTCTGACTATTTATTAATTTATCCAACCTATAAATTACAAACCCCAAGCAAATGGACAGGAAGTGTAGCGTATGTTGTAGGTAAAAAAGGTTTAATTAGTGTCGATTATAGTTTGAAAGATTATAGTAAAACACGATTCAAACCAAATGATTCTTTTTTTAGACCCTTAAATGCTACAATAGAATCTCAATTAGATCTTGTAAATGAATTGAGAATTGGTGGGGAATATCGTATAAAAGAATGGAGCTTAAGAGCTGGATATAGCTACGAAGAAAGCCCTTATAAAAACAAAAAAGTTCTAGGTGATACCAATGGTTTTTCTACAGGATTTGGATATAATTTCGGAAGTACTAAATTAGATATGGCCTACGCCTATTCTCAAAGAAAATCCCAACAAGCATTTTTTACTCAAGGATTTACTGATGGTCCCAATGTCACAACAAAAAACAATACTATTTCATTAACATTACTGTTTGAGTTATAAGCAATTTACAAATCAAAAAAAGGGTTTTACAATTTTCTGTAAAACCCTTTTTTTTAGCCCTGATGGCAACGGCATCCTTTTGTTGTTTTCTTTAAACAACAAAAGATAAAGTGAACAGCAGGAATAAGCTCCTAAAAAAATTATTGGTAATGAAACGTCACTCCAACTACTAAAAAATTCTTTCCAAAGAACTCCGTGTTTTTAGTTGCCGCATTGTGAATGTAATTTAAAGATAACGGCATCGTTAATTTTTCACTTAACTTAAATTCACGAGTAGCTTTCAAACTAATATTTACTAAAGAAACTTTATCATAATCACCCGAAGAATAATACTCCGCTTTATTATTCAATACAGCTCCAGCTAAAAAATCTAACGTTATTTTCTTGTAAATTTCTTCTAAAGTATAGCCAGCTTCAAAATAAGTCGTATAATTTTGTTTTGGATTTTCGCCATTGGAGTCATATCTGAAATCATTTCCTGCAATGAAAGTACTCAAAGTTGCATTTATAGGGATTTCATAGTCAGAGAAATCAAAAACTAACATTGCGTCTACCGTTTTTACTCCATTTTTACCGTAATTGAAGTAACCATTATCAACTCCTTCAACCTTTTCAACGGAGGGCCAATAGTAATCCCAAAGCTGCAAAGTCAGAAAGGAATTGACTTGATAATTGATATTAAAATTAATTTCCTGATACCCTTTAGTTGAATTTTCTCCATCAGGATAAAAATAATCCTTTTTAAAATTAGAAGTTGCCCAAAATCCAAATACAAGTTTATCGGTTACACTATAATTGATTGTTGGTTGCACGACAAAATAATTCCCTCCCCATGATTGACCTCGCCAAATATAACGACTGGCTAAATCTATATTAATTTCTAATTTACTTTCCTTTTTATTGGGAATGGAATCCTTTAGAGTCATTTCAGATTGAGAATAAGTCAACCCATACATGAAAACAAATAGATAACATAAATTTATTCTCATACTTTTGATTTATTAAGATTTAGGTTTTAAAGCATCGTCAATTGCTTCAAATAATTTCTCTCGATTAATAGGTTTCGTTAGGTATCCGTAAAAACCAGCTTTATAAATTCTTTCTTCATCTTCTCTTGAAGCATACGCAGTTTGAGCTATAATAATCAACTCAGGGCGAATCATTTTAATTTTTTCTAAAGCTTCAAAACCATTCATGATTGGCATTTTAATGTCCATTAATACCAAATTGATATCAGGATTATTAAGACTTATCTCAACTGCTTCTAATCCATTCTCAGCACGAATAATGGTGAATTCTTTTGATTGAATAACTTTTTTAAATAACATAAAATTAATATTATCGTCTTCTGCAATTAGAATGGTAATCGCCTTTTCATCGTGAGAAGAATCCGATTTTATTTTAACAGGTTGTACCGTAATATTATGTATTTCATTGTATTTTAAAGGGATAGAAAAAGAAAATGTAGATCCTTTTTCAACTTTAGATTCTAAGGAAATCATTCCTCCCATCATTTCTACATAAGCTTTAGAAATAGCTAATCCAAGACCTAAACCACCTGCTTTTATTGAAGCATCATTTTCAACTCTTTTAAAGCGATCAAAAATATGTTGATGATTATTCTTGTCAATTCCTGGTCCTGTATCTTTTATGGTGAAAATAATTTTTTTCTTTTTATCGTCGATTTTATATCCAAATGCAACATGTCCTTCACTGGTAAACTTTATTGCATTCGTAACTAAATTGACAATAACTTGCTTCAGTTTTACTTCATCTGTAACAATATTAAAATCGGCTGGCTTATCATTTTGAATAATGAAAAAATCAATGTTTTTAGTTTTGGGGATGGTGACTTTTATAGTTTCATACAATTCACTTATACAGGATTCTATATTGACATTGGTATAATTTGGAGCAATTTGATTGGAATCGATTTTCGACATTTCAATTAAATCATCTATAATTGAAACCAAATTTTTTCCGCTTTTTTCAATGACTTTTAAGTATTCTAATTGTTCTTCATTACTTAGTTTTGTATTGATAATCAAATCTGTAAAACCATTAATAGCGTTCATCGGGGTTCTGATTTCGTGGGATAAATTGGCCAAAAAAGATGATTTTAATCGATCGCCTTCTTCCGCTTTCAATTTGGCTTTTACCAATTCAATTTTTTGGTTACTATTTTCTTCAAAAAGATTTCCGATATAACTAAACTCTCCCGAAGTATCTTTCAATTCTTTGATGGCTTTTTTGTTTCCAGTTTCTAAAACACGGGCTATCATATCCAAAGGATGGTAGACTAACTTTCGGGTATAATAGATATTAATAATAAAATTAACCACAAAAGCGAAAATTATAAAATATAAAATATTAAGCATATCTCCGAAATACACTTCAAATTTTCTCTCAAAAAGCAAATTAGAAATTACATTTCCATTATTGTCTTTTAAATTTACTATACAATAAATTGAATGATTTCCAATAATTTCAGCTTGTTTTTCATTGCTGAATTTCATTTTAGCTTCTGAAATTTTCTCAAAATATTTAATGTAAGAACTATCTAACAGTCTTGCAACAAAAAAATATCCGAATGGACTTGTCTTATTTTTTAATGGATCATCTGATTTATGGATAGAAGCTCCAGTAACTTCAACATAACCTTCAGGGATTTTTAAATAAAACTTATACAATCCTAATTGTTTCAATTTTTGCATAGCTCCAATAGGAATGATATCTTTTGATTTCATTTTCGAAGAAGCGGTGCATATGATAAAATTAAAATCTTTATCATACGATCCTAAATAATCCGCATTGTATATACTTAATTCATTACCAATCGTTTCGTTATACCAAACTGTATCTTTTGTAGAAATAAAAGCAACAAATTCATCCCAATTTGTATCGTTATTTATGGCAACTTGAATTGGTTTATTATCTAATTCTAATAATTTATGGATTTCATTATCAAATTGTTCTTTTGAATTTGAATAAACATTTTTTTCTACCTGTTTCGTGTAATAAAAAAGGGAAAAATAAAGTAGAATAAAAAATACACTTGATGAAAATATCAAGAGTAAAATTTTTGGGTATGTTTTTTTGACTTTCATAATTCTACAGAAAGAATATTTGTTATTTAAGTTGAAATTTAAATTAAATATGTACTCTTCCTATAATAGTTTAAGAAACTAATTAAAATGTTTTTAACAATTGTTCTACCTGTTATTTCTTAAATACTGTATCAATAACTTTAAAAATTCTTTCTTTGTCTAAAGGCTTAGTTACATAATCTGTAAAACCCGCTTGAAGTACTCTTTCTTTATCTTCTGCAGACGAATGTGCGGTTTGAGCAATCACTGGAAGATTTGGAAGAAATGTTTTGATTTTTTCAAAGGCGGCATAGCCATCCATAATTGGCATTTTAATATCCATAAAAACCAAATTTATAGCAGGATTTGTAGAGCAAATAGTTACCGCTTCCTGTCCATTTACGGCTCTAATAATGGTATAATTACGCATTTGCAGTATTTTTTTGAGCAATAAAAAATTAATATTGTCATCTTCTGCTACCAAAATCACTATATCATGATTTGCTTCCATATCAATTGTAGTTATTGTGGTTTTTTCCTCAATAATTGTCGTACTATCATATTTCAAAGGAATCGAAAACACAAATTCAGAACCTTCTCCAACTTTCGAATTGACATCAATGGTTCCTCCTAACATTTCTACATAGGCTTTACATATTGCCAAGCCCAAACCAAGTCCGCTGAGTTCAACAGAAAAATCATCTTCAATACGCCGGAATCTATCAAAAATTACTTTGATGTTTTTATCATCAATCCCAATTCCAGAATCTTTGACTCTAAACTCGATTATGCCCGATTTTTCTTTAATTGTATATCCAAATTCTACGGTTCCATTTTCAGTATATTTAATAGCATTGGTAAGTAAATTTGTTATTACTTGAGCCAATTTTGTTTTATCTGAAATAACATTTTTTAAAACTGGTTTCGGATTTTCAATAAAATTTAAAACAATTTTTTTCTCTTTAGGAATGGTGACTTTGATGGATTCATACAACTCTTTACAACAAGTATTAATATCAAAACTAGCTAATCTAGGAGTAATTTGCTGTGCATCGATTTTTGACATTTCAATCAAATCTTCGATAATTGAAACTAAATTACTACCGCTATTTCGGATAATTTTTATGTATTCTTTTTTATCAATTTCTGTTAAATCTTTGGCATTTAACAAATCACTAAACCCAATAATTGCATTCATTGGAGTTCGAATTTCATGAGATAAATTGGCTAAAAATGAGGATTTCAACTTGTCACTTTCCTCCGCTTTTTTCTTAGAAACTTCGAGTTGTTTTCGTTGATTGTTGTTCTCTTCAAATAGATTTCCAATATATCCAAATTCACCAGGCGCTGATTTTAATTCATTGATCGCTTGTTGGCTTCCAGATTCTAAAATTTTTGTAATTTTTTTTAATGGTGAATATACCCATCGCTTTGAAAAATACAAATAGACAATGATATTAAGGATAAAGGCAATAATGATGATGATTAATATCTTTTTTGCGCTTTTAAAATCTAAATTAAAAGGTCTTTTAAAAGCTAATTGTGCTATGGGTTTTTTTCTCCAATCCTTCAACTTTTGATAAATAACAACGGATTCCGTGTCATCCGACGGCGAAAAATCGTTGTCCACTAATTGCGTTTTAGAATTGCTGATTTTATTCAGATTTTGAAGGAACGAACTATTGATTAATCGAGCCATAATAAAATAACCTGAAGGTAACGTTTTGTCCTTTTTGGGATCTTCCGAAGGGTGAATTGTGGCACCAAATACTTCTACAATTCCTTCTGGTATTTTAATATAAAATTTATCTAATTTAGATTGATACAAAGATTCCAAAACAGATTTGGGAATGAAATTAAGGGTCTTAATATTCGGAGTAGCAACTTTATTGATAAGCTGATTGTCCAATCCGTATATCCCAATATAATCAACTTCATAAGTTTCGAATTCTTTGACAATATATATATTAAACCATTTTTCATCTTTTGTAGTAATAAATTTAACCAAATCTGTCCAATAGGTAACATCTTTAATAGTGGCGATATGGGTTTTTGAATTCAACTCAAACAAAGAAGTTACTTCACTATTGTATTGATCATAAGTTGTTTTATAAACTTCTTTCTCTTGTTGAATCGTATAAATATATAAGGACAAATAGAGTAGCAAAAACAATAAACTTGTTCCAATGATAAGTAATAAGAGTTTGATGTAGGTATTTAGGGCAACGATTTTTTTCATAGAATTAAAATCTAATATTCGTTAAATATAAAATTAATTTATGACTATTGATTCCATAATTATAAAATCAAAAAAAAACTCCAAACTTTCGCTTGGAGTTTTCTAACTAAAAACTAACTCAATTTATATAACCGTTCCTTTAAAGGATAATACTTTAGGAGCTTCTTCTGCATTTGTAGTTACGGTAACAGTTTTCGTAAAAGCCCCTTTTGCTGCTGCATTATAAGTGGCAGTTACTTTTGCGATTTCTCCTGGCTGAATTGGAGTTTTTGTATAATCTGTTGCTGTACATCCACAAGATGCTTTAACATTGCTAATTACAACGGCTGTTTTTCCCGTGTTTTTAAATTCAAAATTAATTTCTTTAGGCTTGTTTTGTGGAATTTCACCTAAATCGATTGATTCACTTTTCCATGAAATTGGAGATAATCCTAATTCACTTTTCGCATTTTGATTAGCTGTTGGTAATACGGTAAAAGACATTAAGCCTAAAACACAAACGATAATTGAAATTTTAATTGCTTTCATAATGATAATTTTAATGATTAGTATGGTTGATTTATTTGAACACTCCAAAAGTAATTCAGTTCCTCTTCGACTCTTGTTAAGCGGTTTCTAATCTTTGTTAATGACTTGTTAATGGTAAAATCTAATGGTATTTTTGAGTAATATTACATTTTGAATTAGGAATTAGAATTGGACTTATGTTTAAGAAAAATAAACTCAACAGCATTATCGTTTTAGGACTAGTAGCCATAATCGGAATACTTGTCGCTCAATTGCTGTGGACCAAACAAGCCTATTCCATTGAAGAGAAAAAATTTAGTCAAAAAGTACATATAGCCTTATTAGAAGTAGCCAAAAAACTTTACGAAGGAACCAATCACGAATTGCCAGCTGAAAATCCTGTTCAGAAAGTATCGAATGATTATTATATTGTAAATATCGACAATGATTTCGAACCCAAAATTCTAGACTTCTATCTCAAATCTGAATTTGAAAAAGTAAATATCACTACCGATTATGAATATGCCATGTACAATTGTGAAAGCGATGAAATGGTCTATGGGAATTATGTTTCCCCAACAGATTTAAATCAAAAACAACGCAGTGTCTATTTTCCCAAACACAAGAATTTAGTCTACTATTTTGCCATACGATTTCCGAACGAAACGAGTTTTTTATTCAGTTCTTTAAAGTTTTGGTTTGTGCTTTCCTTTGCGTTAATTATCATCCTTTTAGTCTATGTCTATTCGATTGTCACGATTTTACAACAAAAAAAATATTCGGAATTACAGCGAGACTTCATTAATAATATGACGCATGAATTTAAAACTCCGCTTTCTTCTATATTAATTGCTTCAAATTATATGAAACAGCATCAACTCATCAAAAGTGATGAAAAATTAGAGAAATACACCAATATAATCATCTCTCAAAGTATAAAATTGAATACCCATATAGAAACCATTTTGAATAGTGCAAAATCAGACAATTCTCCATTGCAACTTGATTTAATAGAAATGGATGTAATTCCAATTCTTACCGATGTTATCGAAAATATTCAATTGAAATATCCCAATAGCAACATCCAAATTGTTACAGATGAAAAACACCTTATTATTTCAGCTGATGCTTTTCATTTTACCAATATCGTCTACAATCTTCTTGATAATGCCATTAAATATTGCGAAGAGAAACCTGAAATAAGTATTCAATTATCGAAAGAATTACATCAAATTCAAATTGATTTTGTAGACAATGGAATTGGAATTTTGAATAAAAATCTCCCCTTTATTTTTGATAAATTTTATCGAATTCCAAGTACAAAAAGCAATGAAACAAACGGTTTTGGACTGGGATTGTATTACGTTAAGAAAATTTGCACTTTGCATCATTGGAAAATATTTGCAAAAAACAATACGCATCATGGAATCACCATTTCTCTATTAATTCCCACTGAATAATGACGAACTATAAAATACTTTACGCCGAAGATGACGAAACATTAGGTTTTCTAACGAAAGATAATCTAGAGCAAAACCATTATGAAGTGATGCATTGCAATAATGGACAAAATTGCTTGGATGAATTTAAAAAAAACGCCTACGATATTTGCATTCTCGACATCATGCTTCCAAAAATAGATGGCTTTGAATTAGCAACGGAAATTCGAAAGCGCAACGCTGACATTCCTATTATTTTTCTTTCCGCTAAAACGTTAAAAGAAGACCGAATCAAAGGATTGCGATTGGGCGCTGATGATTATTTGGTAAAACCTTTTAGTATTGAAGAGCTGCTATTGAAAATTGAAATATTCTTAAAGCGATCTCAAAAAAATAGCGCTTTAGAAAAAAAAACCTACGATTTAGGAAATTATACTTTCGATCCAACCAACTTTATGGTATTTAATGAAAAGGAGAAAATTAGTCTAACTCAAAGAGAATCCGAGCTTTTAAAATTCTTTATTGAACATCAAAACCAAGTATTGAAACGAGAAGTCATTTTAAAATCACTTTGGGGTGATGACGACTACTTCATGGGTCGTAGTTTGGACGTTTTTATTTCGAGATTACGCAAGATTTTTGCCAATGAAGAAAGTATTGCTATCGAAAATCTTCATGGAATTGGATTTAAATTTAAGGTAAAATAGGTCAAATTCTTTCAAATTCTAAGTCAAACCCATCGAATTCTAATTCACAACACTTCTTTCGAATATCTTAAAGTATATTTGTGGAGCAAACCCTAATATCTTTTTACATTGAAAAATAAAGGAACGTGCTTCCAATTTCTTGTATTTCTTTTCTTCATAGCTTTTGCTGTTGAAGCTCAAAATACAGGGATTGATAGTTTAAAAAAAGTCCTAAAAAATACAAAAGTAGATTCTACTAAAATCAATTCTTACATTGCTTTAGCCAAAGAATACACAGAAACAGCTCCTGATTCTGCTTACTTTTTTGCCTATAAGGCCACTTCAATTGCTACCAAAACCAATGATAATTTCAGTTTAGCTAACGCTGCGATGACTTTGGGTAACGTAAATATTATTAAAAGTAATTACAAGCAAGCTCTTGTTCACTTTAATGAAGCAATCGATTTTTATAAAAAATCTGTCGAAACGAACTCTCCCACAGATTATAAAAAAATAAAAAACGGTTTAGCTAGAGCTTACGCAAGCATTGGTGTAGTTTATTCGGAAGTAAACAATTATTCTATTGCCTTAGATCATTATTTGAAAGCATTAAAAACCTATCAAGAAATCGATCAAAAGAATAGTATTTCAAAAGTGTATAATAATATTGCAGTCGTTTACAAATCACAAAAAAATTATACGAAAGCCAGAGAATATCTCTTAAAAGCTTTAAAAATCCAAACGGAAATCAGAGAAGCTACTTTGCCCGTTACTTTAATGAATCTTGGTTCCGTAAATTTTGAATTAGGAAACTACGAGGTAGCTTGGAGTTATTATTTAAAATCAAAAACACTATTTGAAAAGTCCGAAAAAAGTAGAAATTACGGTTTATTGTTAAATTATATTGCCGAATATTATTCCAAAAAAGGAAATCTAACGGAAGCACTGCACTATTATAACGAAGCATTAAAATCCTATCTAGAATTGGAGAATTCCTTTGGAGTTTCGTTGGTTTATTTCAACATTAGTGAATTCTATTTTAAACAAAAAAAATACACCGAAGCGCTTACCTATGCTAATAAATCATTAGCCTTAGCCAAAGAAATTGGTGTCTTGGATCAAACACTACATTCTGAAAAATTAGTAAGTGATTTATATAGCAATCTAAATAATTCGAAGGCTTCTCTCGAACATTATAAATCCTATATCATTGCTAAAGATTCCTTGAATAACGAAGAACAAAACAAAAAAATACTTCAAGCAGAATTACTATTTGATTATCAAAAGAAAGAAGCAGTTTTGTTGGAGCAAAATAAAAGGCAACACTTATTTACTTGGTTTGTTGTTGTTGGTGGATTAATGCTATTAGGTTTAATATTCGTCACTTATAATCGTTTGCAAATCAAGCGTAGATTAACCCTTCAAAAAGAAGTGGCAGAATACGAGCAGAAAGCCTTGCACTTACAAATGAATCCTCATTTTGTATTCAATTGTTTGGGTTCGATTTCGAGTTTTATTGTGCAAAACGGAAGTGATTCTGCCATTAAGTATTTGTCGAAATTCTCCAAATTAATGCGACTTACTTTAGAATATTCGAAAGGGAAATTAATTCCAATTGATGCAGAAATTGAAAGCTTACAGAATTATCTCGAGTTAGAACAATTGCGGTTTAATAACAAGTTTGAATTTACGATTCATTCGAGTTCTTCTATCGAAGATGATATGGCGCTACCACCACTGTTAGTGCAGCCTTTTGTTGAAAATGCAATTCTTCACGGAATTGTTCCTAAAGATGGTAATGGTCGAATTGAAATCAATTTTAATGTCATAAGCAACCAACTTATTTGCACCATAACCGATAATGGAATTGGAATCAATCAATCGAAAGCCAATAAAGAAAACTCCGTAAAAGCACACCAATCCATGGCTTTGGAAATCACGAAAAAAAGATTGGAAATGATGGAAACTACTTCCATGCAAAAAGCGAATGTAACCATCGATGAAATTCTTAATTTTTACAATCAAGTCATCGGAACCAAAGTAGTTTTGACTTTACCCATTCAATATCTTTCAGAATCAACACCGAGAATATGATAACAGCTTTATTAATAGACGACGACAAACATTTGCGCAAAGGATTGAAGAGCATGATAGAACGTTATGCTCCTGAATTTCGAATTATTGGTGAAGCAGAAAGTGTTAAAACAGGCATTGAAGCATTAGAAAATCTTGATCCTCAAGTGGTATTTTTAGACATTCATCTTGCCGATGGAACCGGGTTTGATATTTTAGAACAAGCAGCAAAAGCCAATGGTAAAATTGCTTCACATATTGTATTTATTACCGCACATGAGCAATATGCACTAAAGGCGTTTAAGTTTAGCGCACTTGATTTTCTATTAAAACCAGTCGATCCCGAAGAGTTACAGAAATCCATTTTTAAAATCAAAGAAACTTTGGAAAAAACCACTTCTTTTGATCACATTGATTTATTGTTAGAGAACATTCGCAAGAAAGTAGATCATTTCAAACGCATAGCACTTTCGACAACTGATGGTATTCATTTGTATGAAATTAGCGATATCATTCGTTGTGAATCTTTAGACAATTACACAAAATTTTATATTAAAAACAGCAAGCCATTGTTGATTTCTAAAACTTTAAAAGAATACGAAGATTTGTTGAAAGAACACGGATTTGAGCGCATTCACCAATCGCATTTGATTAATTTATCGTTTTTAAAATCCTATATCAAAACTGACGGAGGTTATGTAGTCATGGGTGACAATGCTAAATTACCGATTGCTCAGCGAAAAAAAGAACGATTACAAGAATTGATAAAAGCCCTTTAAAATTAAACTCAACACAACATGAAAAAAATATCACTTCTTTTATTATTTATCACAGGAATCGCGAATGCACAATTTGTAAACATTCCTGACGCGAATTTTAAAGCCAAATTGTTAGCCTCGGATATAAGTAATTTTATAGCTTATGGAAGTACTGGTTATATTAAGATTGATGCAAATAATGATGGTGAAATCGACTCTGTTGAAGCATTAGCGGTAACTAAATTAAGAATTTCTAATGCTAGTATCAATGATTTAACCGGAATAGAAGAATTTACTAATCTAACTTATTTAGATTGCAACTCAAATCAATTGAATGCTTTAAATATTAGCGTTTTAACAGGTCTAACCTATTTAAAATGTAGTTACAACGCTATTACTTCTATCGATTTTAGTACATTGACCAACTTAGAAACCTTAGATTGTACACAAAATCAACTTAGTACTCTGAATATTAATAGTCCTAGTATAAATCAAATTATTGTTTCAAATAATCTATTTACAAGTTTAAATCTAAGTACTTTTTCAAGTTTGACATTATTGAGTTGCAATTTTAATGCATTGACAAGTATAGAAACGCCCAATACCTTAGTAAATCTTCAATGTTCTCATAACCAATTAACAGACTTAGATGTAACAGGATATTCACAACTTACTTATTTAGATTGTTCTTCTAATCAACTAACTTCATTAATAGTTTTCGGTTGTTATATTCTAGATACTGTTATTGTTGAATCGAATAATTTTACTACTCTAGATTTTTCAGAATCTGGTACTCGTGTACTTTCATGTGATAACAATCCATTGCTAGAATATGTAAATTTAAAAAATGGAGTATTGTCACAAGGAACTGTTACTCCATCCCCACCTGTATTATCTCTTTCTAATTTACCTTTATTGAATTTTATATGTGTTGATGAAGTTGAAGCAGAATTGGTTCTTTTAGCTGGAGTTAATCCTACTCAAGTGGCTATATCCTCCTATTGTACTTTTGTTCCTGGTGGAAATTACAATACCATCACTGGTACTTTACAGTTTGATGCAGACAACAATGGATGTGATAGTAATGATAGCACGTATCCCTATGAAAAAATAAATATATTAGACGTGAATAACATTCCAGGTAGTAGTTTTATCAATAGCACTGGTAATTATACTTTTTATACACTTGGAGGAAATTACCTGCTTACTCCAGAAGTACAGAATCCAACTTATTTTACGGTTTCACCACCTTTTTCAACAATAAATTTTCCACTGTTAGACAACTCTACTCAAACTCAAAACTTTTGTATTACTGCTAACGGAGTGCATCCTGATTTAGAAATTATCATAGTTCCAACTACTGCTGCTCGACCTGGTTTCGACTCAGAGTATAAATTGATTTACAAAAACAAAGGAAATCAAACGCAAACAGGAACTATAAACTTGAGTTTTGATGATGACCGAACTGATTTTGTTTCAGCTTTACCTAACGTAGATAATCAGTCTTTAAATACATTACTATGGAATTACAGCAGCATTCAGCCTTTTGAAACAAGAGTTATTGACTTCACTTTAAACATTAATTCGCCAGTTGAAAACCCTGCTGTGAATGGTGGTGATATTTTAGAATTTACTTCTTCCATAAATTATGCATTAGGAGACGAAACGCCTTTAGATAATGTATTTGAGTTGAATCAAACTGTAGTCAATTCTTTTGATCCAAACGACAAAACTTGTCTCGAAGGAAATATTATTACTCCTGAAAATGTTGGAAAATATGTGCATTACAATATAAATTTTGAAAACACAGGAACAGCTGATGCTATTAATATTGTAGTAAAAGACATCATTGACATTACAAAATTTGACTTAAGTTCTATTCAATTATTGTATGGCTCACATCCTGTTAAAACTAAAATGACTGGAAATAGTGTTGAGTTTATATTTGAAAACATCAATTTGACTCCTTCAAATATTCAACCTATCGGTGGTCATGGCAATGTCCTATTTAAAATTAAAACACTTCCAACTTTATTGATTGGTGATGTGATTATCAATAAAGCAAATATCTACTTCGATTATAATGCTCCTATAGAAACCAACGAAGCTCGATCTACTATTGCCTTGTTGAGTAACCCGATTTTTTTAATGGATAAAAGTATACGTTTAGCTCCAAATCCTTCAAAAAACATAGTCGTTATTTCTGCCAAGTACAATCTAAAATCGATTCAGTTATATGATGTAGAAGGAAGATTGTTGCAAACGGTATTAGAAGACAAAACAACCTCAACGCTCGACATTTCGAATAAAGCCAAGGGTGTATATTTCTTGAAAATCACCACCGAAGTTGGAAGTAGTGTAGAAAAATTAATCAAGGAATAAGAAGCCAAAACAACCGTTAAACTCATCATTATGAAAAATATCTTCTTACTCTTATTGCTTTTTACAGGGATTGTGAAGGGACAAATTGTGAATATTCCGGATGCGAATTTTAAAAACGTATTAGTAAATACTAATTGTGTTGATCTTGGTATAGACGATGTTGGTGAAATAGACGCAGATAGCAATAATGACGGAGAAATAGATTTTGTAGAAGCCGCATCTATTACCAACTTAATATTGAACAATTCTAATATTTCTGATTTAACCGGTATTGAAGCTTTTGTTAATATTGAGCGCCTCATTTGTCACCATAATCAGTTAACTAGTATTAATATAAGTAGTTTAACAAATTTAGGTGCTTTAGAGATTTCTTCAAATCCTATCACTACAATAAATACTACTGGACTATCTCAATTGTGGTTTCTCGGTTGCTCATCAACACCTGTTACCGCCTTAGATTTTACAACCAATGTTAATTTTGGAGGTCTAGATGCAAATTATTGTACAGAACTCCTCAGTATAAATGCAAGTGGAACACTTGGTCCTTCTATGAATCTTTTTGGAACTACAAACATTCAAAATTTAAATCTTCATGGTTGCACTGCAGTAGATGGCGGAGCATTAAATTTTTACCTGCAGTATTTTCAAAATTTGTTAAGCTTAGATATATCAGGTGTTCAGGGAATTACTACATTATCTTTTGGCGGTAGTTTTCTCGATATAACAGGTTGTACTGGTTTCCAGCAATTATTTCTTGACGGTGCTGTTGTAAATTCAGTTGATTTTTCTTCTTTGGTAAGTCTTACAGCCCTACGTTTGACAAATGGCAACTTGACAAGCTTAGATTTAACTACATTCAATAACTTACAGTCTTTAGAGGTCGGAAACAACGAATTAACGACTTTGATATTACCTTCTCAAAATCAAATGACACAATTATGGTGTGAAAATAATCAAATTAGCAATTTAGATATTTCAGGCCTTCCAATGCTAGAATATTTGTTCTGCCAAAACAACTTATTAAGTACTATTGACACTTCTGGTTTGTCAAATTTATATGTATTGGGATGTCAAACTAACCCTATTACTGCATTAAACATAAGTAATAATCCTCAGCTTTCTTTTCTATATTGTCAAGGCACTCAGATCATTTCCTTAGACGCCTCACTCAATTCAGATTTACAAGAACTTAGCTGTGGAAGCCCTGAACTAACAAATCTAAATATAAAAAATGGTCAAAACGAAACTCTTTCATTAACAAGTAGTCCTAATCTATTCTTTATCTGCACAGATGACAACCAAGAAAGTGCTATTCAAACCATAGCGGATACAAACGCCGCATTAGGTTGCGTAGTTAATTCTTATTGCTCTTTTGTTACTGGAGGAAACTATAATAAAATTGTCGGGAGTTTAGTTTAAGATTCTGATAATAATGGTTGCGACAGCAATGACATCATTTTTCCGTTTAATATCAGATTAGATGTCATTGGAGATACCACTTCTGGAGGTA
The DNA here is from genome assembly GCA_043783565.1 of Flavobacterium sp. Classification (GTDB taxonomy): domain Bacteria; phylum Bacteroidota; class Bacteroidia; order Flavobacteriales; family Flavobacteriaceae; genus Flavobacterium. The sequence continues at coordinate 104,165 of JAYVZG010000053.1, forward strand.
CGTTTTCGAATCAAGATGGTGAATTTACTTTTTACACTGAAACAGGAGATTATAATCTTGTTCCTATTTTAGAACATGCCGAGTATTTTAACGTAACGCCAATAAATCCGATACTAAACTTTCCATTACTAAACAATTCTGTTCAAACACAAAATTTTTGTATAACACCAAATGGCATGGTTACCGATCTTGAAGTAGTAATGACCACTGTTGGACCAGCAGCTCGTCCAGGATTTGATTCAAATTATATGGTCGTTTTCAAAAACAAAGGTGTAATTGATATAAACGCAGCCATTAACGTCACTTTCGACGACGCTCGAACAGATTTTGTTTCTTCGGTTCCTGCTATCAGTAATCAAGTACCAAATGTTTTAACTTGGAATTTTTCGAATTTAAACCCTTTTGAAACAAGAGTGATTGCATTTACATTGAATTTGAACACCCCTTCGGAAAACCAGCCACTTAACGCAGGAGATATTCTTAACTTTATCGGAACTTCAAGTATAATCCTCGGTGAAGAAACAAGCGAAGACAACACTTTCGAACTCAACCAAACCGTCGTCAACTCCTACGATCCCAACGACAAATCCTGTCTAGAAGGTAATGTGATTACGCCTGAAGACATTGGAAAATACGTTCACTATAATATCAATTTTGAGAATGTGGGAAGCGCTGATGCTGTAAATGTTGTTATTAAGGATATTATTGACACTACAATGTTCGACATGAATTCCTTGCAATTGCTTTATGCGTCGCATCCTGTCGAAACTAAAATTGGCGGAAATAAAGTAGAATTTGTTTTTGAAAACATCAATTTACCCCCATCTATTATCAACCCAATAGGTGGTCATGGCAATGTACTGTTTAAAATAAAAACATTGCCAACATTGGTTGTTGGTGATCAAATTGCCAATACTGCTAACATCTATTTCGACTATAATGCGCCAATTGAAACCAATGAGGCGCGAAGTACTTTTACCGCTTTGAATAATGCAAATTTTGTAAAGGATGAGAGCATTACGGTAGCACCTAATCCTGCTAAGAATGTAATAACAATAACTTCAAAAAACAAAATCCAAACGATGCAACTTTTTGATGTACAAGGACGTATCCTACAAACAGTATCAGAAAATAAAAAAATAACCACGCTCGATATTTCAAATAAATCAGATGGAATTTATTTCTTGAAAGTGACCACTGAAGTAGGAAGTAGTGTAGAAAAGCTTGTGAAAGAGAATTAATTGGTTAGGTTATTTAGTTGAAAAAGCGCCAATCTATGCCATGATTGACGCTTTTTTGTTTTAAAACTATAGCGGAATGTTGCCGTGCTTTCTATCCGGACGTACACTAACTTTATTCTCTAACATACTAAACGCCTTAATTAATTTTTTTCGAGTGTCTTGTGGTAAAATCACTTCATCAACAAAACCTCTTTGAGCTGCAGTATAGGGGTTGGCAAACAAGTCCGCATACTCCGCTTCTTTTTCTAATAATTTCGCCTCTGGATTTGCGGCTTCACTAATTTCTTTTTTAAAGATAATTTCACTCGCTCCCTTGGCTCCCATTACTGCAATTTCTGCCGAAGGCCAAGCAAAATTCATGTCGGCTCCAATGTGCTTGGAGTTCATTACATCATACGCTCCACCATACGCTTTTCTGGTAATAACCGTCACTCTTGGCACCGTCGCTTCACTTAAAGCATAAAGCAATTTGGCTCCATGTACAATGATTCCGTTCCATTCTTGGTCGGTTCCAGGCAAGAATCCAGGAACATCAACAAGTACTAATAACGGAATATTAAAGCAATCGCAAAAGCGGGTAAATCGAGCTGCTTTAATCGAGCTTTTAACATCTAAACAACCTGCCAAAAACACCGGATTATTGGCTACTATTCCGATGCTTCGACCAGCAATTCTAGCAAATCCAACGATAATGTTCTCTGCAAAATCTTTATGAATTTCAAAAAATGAATCTTCGTCGATAACGCCTTTGATGACTTCGTGCATGTCATACGGTTTGTTGGCATTATCCGGAACAATCGAATTGAGTTGTGGACGCATTTCATCATTCAATGCATACGCTAACTTCGGCGTTGTTTCTTTATTATTCTGTGGAATGTAACTCAACAACGTTTTGATATCTTCTAAACAAGCGACGCCATTTGGAGACGTCGTATGTGCTACTCCTGATTTTGTAGAATGCGTCACTGCGCCACCTAAAGCTTCCGAAGTCACTTCTTCGTTGGTAACTGTTTTTACTACATTCGGCCCTGTTACAAACATATAACTACTGTTCTCTACCATCATGGTGAAATCTGTCATCGCTGGCGAATAGACTGCGCCACCAGCACATGGACCCATAATCGCGGATATCTGTGGAATGACACCAGACGATTGCACATTTCTAAAAAATATATCGGCATAACCGCCCAATGATCGAACACCTTCTTGAATTCGAGCGCCACCAGAGTCATTCAATCCAATCATCGGGGCACCGACTTTAAGTGCCATATCCATGACTTTGCATATTTTTTCTGCTTGGGTTTCGGACAAGGCACCTCCAAACACGGTAAAATCTTGGGCAAAAATATAAACCAATCTTCCGTTGATAGTGCCGTAACCAGTGATGACTCCGTCGCCGTAATACATTTCTTTCTCCATTCCGAAATCAGTGGTTCGGTGCGTAACTAACATTCCGATTTCCTCAAACGAACCTTCATCCATGAGGTATTCGACGCGTTCTCTAGCGGTAAGTTTTTTCTTTTCGTGTTGTTTGGCAATACGTTTTTCACCTCCGCCTAGTTTGGCTTGAGCAATTTTATCGTTGAGTATATTTATTTTAGATTCCATAATTTATTGAATTGGTAATCGAACAATTTTTTGATCTTCTAAGTATTGCTTAAGGGCAACCAAAGCTGCGATTTGTGCTTCCTCTTCTCTTTGCTTTTTCAACATGGCTGCGTCGTAGTATTTCTTCACAAAGTGCGTATCGAAATTTCCAGAACGAAATGCTTCATGCTCGAATACAAACTTCCCGAATGGTAAAGTAGTTTGAACACCTTCAATTTTATAATCGTCGATGGCTTTTAACATCAGTTGAATCGACTCTTCACGAGTTTTTCCATAAGTGATTAATTTGGATAACATCGGATCGTAATAAATCGGGATATCCATCCCTTGCTCGAAACCATTATCCACACGAACACCTTCACCAGTTGGCAATTCATATACCTCTAAACGACCAACACTAGGAAGAAAATCATTCGTCGGATCTTCCGCATAGACGCGAAGTTCCATGGCATGGCCTTGAATTACCAAATCTTCTTGTTTCATCGGTAAGGTTTCTCCTCGAGCCACTTTGATTTGTAGTTCGACCAAGTCGACACCCGAAATTAATTCCGTCACAGGATGTTCTACTTGTAAACGCGTATTCATTTCAAGGAAATAAAAATTAAGGTTTTCATCCAACAAAAACTCAACAGTTCCCGCTCCCAAATAATCGCAAGATCTTGCGACTAATACAGCGGCTTCTCCCATTTTTTGGCGCAATTCTGGAGTAAGGACTGATGATGGCGCTTCCTCTACTACTTTTTGATGGCGACGTTGGATGCTGCATTCTCTTTCAAAGAAATACAAGATATTTCCGTGGCTGTCTGCCATAATTTGGATTTCGATATGTCTGGGTGAAGTCACATATTTTTCGATAAAAACGGAGCCGTCACCAAACGCCGCAGTTGCTTCGCTAATGGCACGATTCATTTGTGATTCGAAGTCGCTTTCCTTTTCAACAACACGCATTCCTTTTCCACCACCTCCGGCAGAAGCTTTAATCAAGATTGGAAATCCAATAGCATTCGCGGTTTTCTTAGCTTCGTCAATATCGATAATCGCATGATCTACACCGGGAACCATAGGTATATTGTAATGCATGACTGCTTCTTTTGCCGCCAATTTGCTTCCCATAACACGAATTGCTTTCGATTTTGGTCCAATAAAAATCAAATTGTTTTTTTCGACCTCTTCTGCAAAATCAGCATTTTCGCTTAGGAATCCATATCCTGGATGAATGGCATCAACGTTTAAGGATTTAGCAACTTCTATGATTTTATCGCCTAACAAATAGGATTGGTTAGAAGGCGCTTCACCGATGCAAACGGCTTCATCAGCAAATTTTACGTGCGGCGCATTTCTATCGATGGTCGAGTAGACTGCTACTGTCTTTATGCCCATTTTTTGAGCGGTTTTCATTACTCTAATGGCAATTTCCCCGCGATTGGCTACTAGTATTTTTTTCATTTTTTTATAGATAATAGATGATAGAAAATAGATGATAGATGATAGACCGTAGACGTTTAGTTGTAATATCTTATCTATTATCTATCCGTCTACTATCTCTTTGTCTTTTTTTACTCAAACTCAATCATTAACTGTCCTTTGTCGACCGCATCTCCTACTTTCACAGCAATCGATTTAATTACACCATCTCGAGGCGAGAGAAAACTATTCTCCATTTTCATTGCAGAAAGGATAATTAAATTGTCATTTTCTTTGACAGTTTGCCCGACTTCGACACTGATTTCGAGAATCAGACCAGGCATCGGAGCTTTGATTGAATTGATGTGTTTGGATTTGCCTTTTTCGAAACCCATTTCTGAAATCAATTGGTCCAAAGCATTTGAAATGACAACCTCATACGTGTTGTTATTTACTTTAATACTATAGCTTTTTTGATTAAAATGGGACTGAATTATCTCTGCTTGGAAAGGCTTGTTTTGATGTAGAATGTGGAATTTATTCGCTCCCACATTTACGGCATCGAGTCGTGAAATGGTATCTTTATTGAAATCAAAAGCATACGCATCATTCACTTTTACTTTGTAGTCAGTACTCATACATGAAAAATTAGAAATGTAAATTTAGAGATAAAATTATTTCTAATTGCATTGAAAAATCATATTAATGAAAAATAATAGTGCAAATTTTATCAAAATCACAATACCAGCAAACCAAATTCTCTTAAAGTCAGGAGTGGTTTTGAAAACCAGAATAACTCAAAATCCTGAAAATGAGTTTCAAAGTCTGATTTGAGTTCTTGAAATGTTGCCATTTTTGAGTTTGAAATAGAAGTCTTTTGCAATGTACTAACCAACCACTCGCCTTCTAATTTATTGGTTTGAATCGTAAAACTTTCTTTTTTGTCATGAAAAGTCAATGACATCATTTCCCAAGAATTTCCTTTCTTGGATTTGGAGAAAGTTTCAATAATCGGTTTTCCACCGAGCCAAATGATTTTCGCAGTGGGTTTGATTTTAAAATCTTCTTCTATTTGCAAAGCATTATAAATGAAGTCAGGCTGGATTTTTGTTTTGGGAATTTTGAAGTCAAACCAATCTTGCAACGAATAATCGAAACAAATTCCGTGCATGAAATTATAGAGCGATTTTTTTAATCCAAAGCTAAATTGGCCATGGTCTATTCCTGTCAAATCGGTATAATGAATGTCGTTATTGGCAAAAGTTCCTATTTCATTTGAATCTTTAAGAACACCAAACTTATCAGGGTACATGCCCACTGGACTGTGCGCCGTCATCGCAAATTGATGCCAAAAACCCGATTGTAAAACACCGACTTCGAATAACTGGCGCACCATTTCTAAGCTGTCTATCGTTTCTTGAATGGTTTGTGTTGGATAACCATACATCAAATACGCATGCACCATAATTCCCGCTTCGGTAAAGTTTCTTGTTACTTTTGCCACTTGTTCTACGGTTACGCCTTTATCGATTAACGCTAATAGTCGATCGGATGCCACTTCGAGTCCACCTGAAACTGCAATACAGCCCGAAGCTTTCAATAACAAACACAAATCTTTGGAAAAACTTTTTTCAAATCGGATGTTGGTCCACCACGTAACGACGATTTTTCTTCGGATGATTTCTAACGCCACTTCACGCATTAAAGCTGGTGGCGCCGCTTCATCAACAAAATGAAAACCAGTTTCGCTTGTTTGTGCCACCAATTCTTCGATTCTGTCTACAATCAATTTAGCTGCAACTGGTTCGTAGATTTTGATATAATCCAAAGAAATATCGCAGAAAGTGCATTTTCCCCAATAACAACCGTGTGCCATGGTGAGCTTATTCCAACGACCGTCGCTCCACATTTTGTGCATCGGATTGACGATTTCAATGACGGATATGTATTGATTTAAAAGCAAATCCGAATAATCTGGCGTGCCCACTTCGCTTTGCTTGTAATCGCTTTTGATGGAATTGTTTTTATAGACGACTTTCCCATTTTCGAGTAGAAAAGTTCTTTTGTACTCTTTATTAATTAGTAGCTGTTCATTATTAATTATTAAATGAACTGGAAGTTCCCCATCATCTAAAGTAATAAAATTTAAAAACTCGAACACTCTAGCGTCAGAAAGTGAGCGTAATTCTGTATTCGGAAAACCTCCACCTATAGAGATTTTAATATTCGGATGATGCTTTTTGACCCATTGTGCTGAACGAAAAGCGGCGTATAAATTCCCAGGAAAAGGAACGGATATTAAAAATAAAGTAGGCTGAATAGTTTCTATTTTTTCTTTTAAAATAGAAAGGAGAATGTTATCAATGTAAGTGGGTTCCTTTTGCAATGCTTCATACAGTTCATCAAACGAATTGGCACTTCTTCCTAAACGCTCGGCATAGCGACTAAAACCAAAATTTTCATCGATGCATTCCACTATAAAATCTGAAAGATCTTCGAGATATAGTGTCGCTAAATGTTTGGCTTTATCTTGAGTTCCCATGGAGCCGAATGCCCAATCCAATTCATCAAGTTGTGCAAATCGGGAAGCTTCTGGCAGAAAATCTTCTTGACAAATTTGAAGAGCTAACGTTGGATTTTTACCTTGTAGAAAAGCAATAACTGCATCGATGGTTTTGATGTATTCGTCTTGAAGTGCGAATATTCGTTGACCGTTGTCAGTTGTCGGTTGAAAATTATTGGACTGAAATAAATCTGTCAATCCGTCTTTTGAAAACAATTTTAAAATGACTTCGATCCCTAAATCGGCTTGAAAGGAATCGATATTTATGGTATTGAGAAACCCTTTTATATAGGCAGTTGCAGGATACGGCGTATTCAGTTGGGTGAAAGGTGGCGTGATAAGGAATACTTTGGTTTTCAAGAGATTATTTTTTGTAAAAATAAGTTTTATTTTAGAATAATTTTTTAAGCATAGTTTTCAAGAATAAGGTTTACTTTTACACATTAATATTTTATATGAGATCCATTTTACTCCTACTTTTTTTCTTACTATCCACTATTGCTATATCTCAAGAAATTTGTAATAATGGAATTGATGACGATGCTGATGGCAAAATTGATTTAAATGACCCCGATTGTAACTGTAGCACTACCGCTGTAACCTCGATAATACCCAATCCATCTTTTGAAACTTTTTCTTCATGTCCTTCCCATTTTTCTGAATTGAGTTTTGCAACACCTTGGATTCAGGCTACTCTGGCTACCACAGATTATTTCAATACCTGTGGATTTATGATTCCACCTTTTACAGCTTTAGGGCTACAAAATTTTCCAAACGGAAATGGTATTGCAGGAGCTTTGTTTTTGAGAAATTGGAATGAATATTTAGGGGCGACTTTATTGTCTCCAATGGTAGCTGGCACTAATTATCAACTCACATTAAATATAGCAGGCCTTATAATTAACAACGATGGTACACTTTCTAATAACAGTATCAGTCTATTAGATCCTGTGAATATTACATTATATGGGTGCTTTAATGGAACTAATTTACCTTTAAACACAATTTATAATCCGAATTCTTATGATGCTACATGGAAAGAAATTGGAAATGTCACCTATACACCTGTGTCAACATGGGGGGAAGTTACCATTACATTTAACCCTAACTTTAATGTAAATGCAATAATGTTAGGACCGCCCAAGGTTTTACCTCCATCTTATCCTACTGGTGATTTAGATGGTGATTATCCTTATTTCATATTCGATAATTTATTATTAAATACTGCAGCTGCTTTTGGCGTAAATATTACACAGACTGGAAATTTTTGTGAAAGTAATCTGGTTCTTTCATTGAATCTAACTGCAGCTGTTAGCCCTAGTGTTACATTTCAATGGTACCATAATGGGATTGCGATTATTGGAGCTACAGGTATCAATTATGCGGTTCCATCCATTCCTGCAAATTTGGGCAATTATTCTGTTAAAATTACTGATGGGACTACCTGTTTTGTGAGTTCTAAAACAACTGTTAATAACACTATTCCAGGACCATTATATGCTGTAACGCAACCAACATGTATTACAAATACGGGAATAATAAGTATCATTACTTCAGCATCTGAATATAGTTTTAATAATGGGTTAACTTGGCAATCGAGCCCAATTTCTAATCCATTACCAATTGGAAATTATTATATAAAAATAAAATCAGCAACTGGCTGCTTGTCCTCTAGTATTGGAGTCAATATTGTTGAACCTCAACTATTAACCTCATCTGACTCAGTAGTTACACAACCCACTACCTGTGGCGGAACTGGCTCTATAACAATTACTGCTCCGAATGCAGTAGAGTATAGTTTCGATAATGGGATAACTTGGGGTTCTAATCCTACAGCTACAAATTTAATTCCTGGATCGTATCTAATTAAAATAAAAGATGCTTTAGGATGCCTTTCTGCTTCACAAAATATTATTATTAATCAAATTTATTTAGGATATCCTTATTATGATATTATACAACCAGTTTGTGGAACTGGAGGTACCATTACCATTACAACAGTAGGATCGGAATATAGCTTTGATGGTGGATTGACATGGTCAACAAATCCAGTAGCAACTAACTTACCTAGTGGAAGTTATGGAATAATGGTAAAAAGTGGTACTGGTTGTATATCGTATATCAATTATGCCTATCTGTATACTTTTCATTTGCCAAATCCAAATTATACGACAGTAGCTCCTTATTGTGGAAATCTAGGATCTATTACCATTACCACTGTAGCATCTGAGTATAGTTTTGATGGAGGATCTACTTGGACTACAGACCCAATTGCCACTAATTTACCTTCAGGAAGTTATTCGATATTAATTCGAAATGGAGTAGATTGTGTCTCCTATTACAATTATGTATATTTATATGAGACTTTTTTACCTTATCCAGAATATACAAAAATACAACCGAGTTGTGGCAATGGAGGAACAATAACCATTACAACAATGGCATCAGAATATAGTTTTGATGGAGGAACAACATGGACTACTAATCCGATTAGTACTAATTTACCCGTAGGTTATTATAGTTTAATGGTAAGAAATGGTTCAAATTGTATATCCTATAGTACTTACGTATACTTATATGAGACTTTTCTATCTCGTCCTGATTATACATTAATACAACCAACTTGCGAAATCAATGGCAGTATTACAATTACAACACCTGCTTCAGAATATAGTTTTGATAATGGAATCAGTTGGAGTTCGAATCCTGTTTTTCCAATATCACAAGGTGGTTATTATCAAATAAAAATAAAAACTAGTGGTGGTTGTATTTCGGATTCTAATTATGTATATATAAGTTCATTTTATCTTCAAACACCACAAATTACTATACAACAACCATTTTGTACTGAAACTACTGGGACAATATCAATTGAATCATCTAATGGATATCAATATAGTTTTGATAATGGTATGAATTATCAAAATTCAAATGTAAGTAATCCTTTATCACCTGGGACTTATTACATTAAAGTAAAAAACAGTAACAATTGCGAATCCCGAACAGAATATGTGACTATCTATTCTCCGAGTGGCATTCCTAGTAAACCAACAGGAAATACAAACCAATTATTTTGCGTTTTTAACAATCCAACTATACGTTTTTTAATTGCAGTCGGACAAAATATCAGTTGGTATAATTCTCCTTTGAGTACTATTCCAATTCCTATAGAAACACTTCTTGTAAATGGAATGACCTACTATGCAACACAAACTGTTGCAGGCTGTGAGAGCCCAACACGTTTATCAGTTACCGTTACATTAAGTAATTACATAATTCCTGCAACAGACTACAGCACATTGGTTTGTGATGACCTGAATGACAACATTGAATATGTAGACTTAACAGCTTATAATCTAGAATTAATAGCGAACCCTACTGATTTTAACCTTACCTATTTCAATACTTATTTAGGGGCAGAAAACAATATACTTTCTGAAAAAATTTCTAACACTACAACTTATAATTTATCTTTAGGTTTAACAAAAATATATGTTCGTATTTTAGCTTCAAATGGTTGTTATAGAGTTGTAACATTAAATTTAACATTAATTTCATCTCCTTTTCTTACCTTGATTGATAGCTATATAATATGTGAAAATACTTCTATTTATTTATATGCTGATCTAGGCTATGATGAGTATTTATGGTCTACTGGTGAAACGAGTAGTTCAATCCTTATTAATCAGGCAGGAAATTATTGGGTAAAAGTAACACGCTATCATGGTTTAGTTTCATGCTCAACAACCAAAAACATTCTTGTACATCCTTCAAACAAAGCAACAATATCTACAATTATTACTACCGATTGGACCGATAATGATAATGTAATTACTGTTTTACTCTCTAATGTGAGTATTGGAGATTATGAATACTCATTAGATGGTATTTTATATCAAGATAGTAATACTTTTTCGAATTTAGAAACTGGTAATTATATAGTTTATGTTAGAGATAAAAATAACTGCGGAATTAGTATTGATGAGGTTTTTTTATTAATGTACCCTAAATATTTTACGCCAAATAATGATACTTATCACGATACTTGGAAAATAAAATTTTCGGAAAATGAAAAAGAATTAACCATAAAAATATTTGATCGTAATGGTAAATTATTAAAACAACTGGGAAACAATACTGGCTGGGATGGAATTTATAATGGTAATCAACTCCCTGCTTCCGATTATTGGTTTGTTGTAGTAAGAGCCGATGGAAAAGAATACCGTGGTCATTTTTCTTTAAAAAGGTAATTGTAGTTCCCAAGCATTTGTTAAACTAAAAAGTGCTAACTTTACTTTTTGATATTTTTACTCAAATTTTAGCTTCCTAAATTATGCCCACCGACTGTATTAGCTATCAAAACTCCGGTTATTTTACACCAATTATTACTGATTATTTAAATCAAAAACCGGAACTACAGCACTTGTATCATCGATTTCCTTCAATAGAAAATTTTGAAAAACAATTTCAAGAAAAACAATCTCAGTTTACCAATGAAAGCCGTAAAGTTTTAGTTTCAGCTTTAAAAAAACAATACGAAACAGTGGCGTTATGCGAAACTACGAAACACAATATTAGTAGTTTATTAGAATCCAATACGTTTACCATTACAACTGGACATCAGCTGAATTTATTTACAGGTCCGTTGTATTTCTTATATAAAATTATTTCTGTTATTAATCTGACGAAAACTTTAAAATCGAAATATCCCGATCAAAATTTTGTTTCTGTTTATTGGATGGCAACAGAGGATCATGACTTTGAGGAGATTAATTATTTCAATTTTAAAGGAAAAAAAATCCGTTGGAATAAAATTAGTTCTGGTCCTGTAGGCCGACTTTCAACCAAAGATTTAAAAGCAGTTTACGAAGTATTTGAAAAAGAAATTGGCACGAGTCAAAATGCCAATTATATCAAGCAACTTTTTGAAGATGCTTATTTAAAGCATGATAATTTAGCCGCTGCGACTCGCTTTTTAGCCAATGCACTTTTTGGCGAATACGGTTTAGTAATTCTTGACGGGGATGATGCTAATTTAAAAAGAGAATTCATTCCATATGTCAAGGAAGAATTACTTTTTCAAAAATCGCATCAAGAAGTTCTCCGTACGATTGAGAAAATGAAACCGTATGAAATTCAGGTAAATCCAAGAGAAATTAACCTTTTTTATATTGAAGACAATCTTAGAGAGCGAATCGTTTTTGAAAAGAATAGTTATAAAATAAACAATACTTCCTTACAATTTTCGAAAGAAGAATTGTTTGAGATTTTAGAAAAAAGTCCAGAAAAATTCAGCCCGAATGTCATCCTTCGCCCTTTGTATCAAGAAGTTATTTTGCCTAATTTGTGTTATATTGGTGGCGGTGGTGAATTGGCGTATTGGCTTGAATTGAAATCCAATTTTGATTCCGTTGGCATTCCTTTTCCGATACTTTTGTTGCGAAATTCTGTGTTGTTAGCTACGGAGAAACAAGTTTTAAAAGCGGATAAACTGGGATTGAGTTGGCGTAATCTTTTCGAAAAACAACTGGAATTGATCAATCAAAAAACCACTGAATTTTCAGAATTCCCAATTGATTTATCGATTCAGAAAGAACATTTAAAAAATCAATTTCATTATTTGCATGTATTGGCGAATCAAACGGACAAATCATTTTCAGGGGCTGTTAAAGCGCAAGAGGCAAAACAAATAAAGGGTTTAGATCATTTGGAAAAGAGATTGTTAAAAGCGCAGAAAAGAAAATATCAGGACGAACTCAATCGCATTATTGCACTACAAAACGAATTATTTCCCAATCAAAGTTTACAAGAACGATCCGCTAATTTTTCGGAATTTTATATTGAATACGGAGCAGGATTGATTGAAAAATTAATGACAACTTTAAAACCACTCGATAACGAATTTTCGATAGTAACGCTGTAAAGTTTTCAACACTATAACGTTAGAGATAGTATTAGAAATTCTTTTTTTTAAAATAATGATGTTATAACTCTAAATTAGACACTCAAAATAATCCATTATGAAACTAAAATTACTGCTTTTTTTATTCTTTTTCGGCCTTTCCAACCAATGCGATGCACAGATAAGTATGTTAGGAACTGCTTTGTCAAGTGAACTCAACATGGCGCAGTTTGGTTTGTACGAATTCCAACAACAAGCGACTTTTACCAACGGAACCATCAAATTTCGACAAGGAAATTCTTGGGACGTCAATTGGGGAAGCAACACTTTTCCAGCGGGAACTGGCGTACAAAATGGTCAAGATATTCCAGTAACAGCGGGAACATACATCGTTTCTTTCAATAGTAGTTCGGGTGCTTATAACTTTGTTCCCACGACCCCTACTCCCATTATTAGTATTGTAGGAACTGGTGTCAATGGTTGGCCAGAAGATCAAACGACACCCGAAATCACACTTTCTACTATTGATGGCATTTCCTATACGATTAACAATTTAGCGGTGACGAGTGGTGAAATAAAATTTAGACAAGATTTATCGTGGACTGTTAACTGGGGAGGAAGTACTTTTCCGAATGGTCAAGGGATTTTAAATAGTCCTACTAACATTCCTACAACAGCAGGAACGTATGATGTTACTTTTAATATTTCGAACGCAACTTACACCTTTATTCCCTCACCAAATGTATTTCCAAGCATTGGTATTTGGGGCCCAGCTGTAGATTCTCAAAACGGTTATGCTGGAGCTGATGTTGATATGACTACCACCGACGGAATCCTTTATACACTTTCTGGTTTTTATTTTAGTAGTGGTCAGGCCTATTTCAGACAAGACAATGCTACCACTTTCGTTTGGGGAAGTACGAGTTATCCAACAGGCACAGCGGTTTTGAATGGACCAAGCCTATTCATTCCGGGTGGCGAACATTTTGTGACTTTTAATAGAATTACAGGAGAATACAGTTTTAGTTTTCCAAGTGTAGGAATTTTAGGTACTGCTTTGAATGGTTTTGAGGTTGCGGATACCGATTTGAGTACAACCAACGGTTTCAATTATACTATTGAAGACTTACCGTTAAACATTGGTGAAGTAAAATTCAGAAAAGACAATAGTTGGACAATGAATTGGGGCGCTAATGATTTTCCTATGGGAACAGGAGTGCAAGATGGCGTGAATATCCCAATTGCAAATGATGGCAATTACACTATTTCCTTTGATAGATTGTCTGGGGAATATATGTTTATTCAGCTGTTAGGAAATGAAAGTTTTAACAAAAAAACGTTAACTGTTTATCCGAATCCGACAGAGAATGTTTGGAATTTTAGTTATGATCATGAAATAATAGAAACAGTCGAAATCCTAGATAGTATGGGAAAAATAATTCAAATTGTTTCACCTAACAAAACAAATGTAGTTATTGATGCGAGAGGATTTAGGAGTGGTTTGTATTTTGGAAGAATTTATTCTGGCACAAAATTCAAATTTATTAAAATATTTAAAATTTAAAATTCCAACATTATATTTTTTACGAATATCACAAATATTCATCTACTAAAAAAGACCCGTATTTAAAAGTAATTCTCTCAAACAATCGTTAAAAAAATAATGTTATCAACACGAAAACGTTTTCGTTTCTATATTTTAAAGTACCTTTGCTTATTATAATTCATTTTTAACTTAAATTAGCCTAGTATAAATTTTAACAAAACAATTATGAAAACAAAATTATTTTTATTTTTTACAGTTTTAATGATGTCATTCGGTGTGAATGCTCAAGTTACTTCTGTAGCATTGGTAGGAGAAGCTGCTGGTGGATGGCCAGGTGATCCAGGAAACCCAGGACCAGTTGATGTTCATCAAATGGCTAATCCTTCAGGAGATTTAACAAACTGGGAACTTAACGGAGTAACACTAACTACTGCTGCTTCTGGTGGAGGTGTAAAATTTAGAGCCAACAATGCATGGGATATCAATTGGGGTGCTGCAGACTTTCCTTCTGGGACTGGTACTCAAGGAGGCGCAAACATTCTAAGCACTGCTGGAAATTATGATGTAGTGTTTAATAGTTCTACTGGAGTTTATACTTTTACAATTGGAACTCCATTACCTGTTGTTAAACTAATAGGGGCTTGTACTGGTTTAGTTGACGGATTAGATATGCCAGCAACTTCACTTACTACTTTTAGAGCAAATAATGTAACCTTGTTAGATGGCGCTGGTCAATTTAGCATTGATGGGCAAATTTTTGGAGAAACAACTTTCCCTACAGGAATTTTAATGGGCGCAACAGACAATATCCCAGTTGTGGCAGGTGTATATAGTTCAATTACATTAGATATCTCTTCAGGTGAGTATACTTTTGAATTGGCTCCACTAATCCCACCAGTAAGTATTGTAGGTGATGGTGTAGGTGGATGGCCAGGATCTGCTGGAAACCCAGGTCCACTTGATACAAATCAATTAACTTCTGCTGATGGTACTAACTACAAAATAGACAAACTTGCTTGTGTAGTTGGTCCTGGAAAATTCCGTCAAGATAATGACTGGACAGTAAATTGGGGTAATGTAGCTTTCCCAACTGGAACTGGTACACAAGGAGGTGAAAATATTGCTATTAGCCCAGCAGGTACTTATGATGTGACTTTTAACAGATTGACTGGCGAATATAGCTTTATTTTACCAACGATTGCAATTGTAGGCGATGGTGTTGGTGGATGGCCAGGAAGCCCAGGCAATCCAGGTCCAACAGATGTTAATCAAATGACTACTACTGATGGTTTAATATATACCATTAATGATTTAGTTTGTTTTGATGGACCTGCAAAATTCCGTCAAGGTAATGCTTGGGATATCAATTGGGGAGCTGCTGCTTTCCCTGTAGGAACTGGTACTCAAGATGGTGAAAACATTGTTCTAACAGCTGGAACATATGATATTACATTGAATAGAGTTACAGGAGATTTTGGATTTACCCCTTCTTTAGCGACTGCATCTTTCAATACAAATACTTTCAAAGTATTCCCTAACCCAACTAATAATTCTTGGAATTTTGTTACTACTTCTGGTAAAAACATCGTTACTATTGCAATTGTAGATTTATTAGGAAAAACTGTTATGACTATTGCTCCAGCAGCTACTTCAGCTAATGTAGATGCAACAACCATTACAAACGGTTTGTACTTTGCAAAAGTTACCACTACATCAGGTACAGAAACTGTAAAGTTGATGAAAAACTAAGAACTAGTTTTCTTATATAAATTAATCCCTTGCTAGTGATAGTAGGGGATTTTTTTATTTCTAAACTATTGAATAACTGACTCTAAAATAACAATTGTTGATGTTGAAATAAGTAAATAATAAAGTAACTTTATGCCTTAAATAAAAAAGCTATGAAAAAAAAATAACTTTTATTGATGTTATTTATTAACATCATAGCAAGTCAAGCCCAAGTCACCTCTGTTTCAATTGTAGGTGAAGCGGCTGGAGGTTGGCCTGGAGATCCAGGAAATCCAGGTCCTGAAGATGTCAATCAAATGACTTCTACCGACGGAGAAAACTGGGTTTTAAATGGTTTAACACTAACCGGTGCTGTAGTCAATGGCGGGTTGAAGTTTAGAGCTAACAATGCATGGTATATCAATTGGGGTTCTGCAGACTTTCCTTCTGGTACTGCCACTCAAGGAGGCGCTAATATTATATGTTATGCAGGAACTTATGATGTCAATTTCAATAGTACAACTGGAGCTTATTCCTTTACAGGAGGAACACCGCCTCCAATTGTAAAACTTATAGGTACAGCAGTTGACAATCCTTCAGGTCTCATAATGTCAACAAATAACGGTACATTCTATACAATTACAAACCTAATTTTGATTACTGGAAATACACAGTTTGAAATAAATGGAGCAGTTTTTGGCGAGGAAACTTTTCCTACAGGTGTTTTGACAGGTGCCACTGATAACATTCCTGTAATCGGATCAAGCTACGCTTCTATTTCAGTAAACATTACAACTGGTGAGTATAGTTTTATATTTACACCAATAGACCCCAATTCGGATGTTACTATTTCAGGCAGTGCCATTGGTGGTTCTAGTAATCAAATAGAAATGTCTACAACGGATGGTGTTTCCTATATTTATAACAATCTTTCCACAACTCAAGGGGAATTGCTTTTCAATATAACTTCAGTAACAGAAACCTATGGCAACCCTAACTTTCCGTCTGGAACAGCCACTTTAAATGGAGAAGCAATACTAGTTCCATCGGGTACTTGGACTGTTACTTTTAATTCCGTAACAAAATCATATAGCTTTACTGGAACTCCTGAAAATCCGGCTATTGCAATCGTCGGCTCAGCAGCTGGAGGATGGCCAGGATCAGCTGAAAATCCAGGTCCAATAGACATAAAC
The DNA here is from genome assembly GCA_043783565.1 of Flavobacterium sp. GTDB lineage: Bacteria > Bacteroidota > Bacteroidia > Flavobacteriales > Flavobacteriaceae > Flavobacterium. The sequence continues at coordinate 121,350 of JAYVZG010000053.1, forward strand.
CAAATGAATACTATTGATGGAATTACTTATACGATCACTAATTTAGTTTGTGAAGTTGGTCCAGTTAAATTTCGTCAAAATAATGACTGGACATTAAACTGGGGGAGTACCGAATTCCCTACGGGAACTGGAACGCAAGGAGGAAATAATATTGAGATTGTTGTTGCAAATACTTACGATGTGATTTTCAATCGAATTACTGGCGAATATAACTTTATGAATTCAACTCCCTTTCAATCTGTAAAGTTAATAGGAACAGCTACCGGAAGCAGTGAAGGATTGATAATGACCTCGATTTCAGAAAATCTATTTCAAATTGAAAATGTTAATCTCGTTGATGGTACTGCTCAATTTTATGTTGATGGTATTATCTTCGGAGAAACTCAATTTCCAACAGGAACATTGACAGGCGCAACTAACAATATTATAATACCAGCTGGTTTTTATACTTCTGTAAGCGTAAACATTGGTACTGGTGAATATAGTTTTACATCCGCTCCCACAATCGCAATCGTAGGAACTGGAGCTGGAGGATGGCCAATTGGTAATCCCGGAGAAATTGATGCCAACCGATTAGAAACAATTGATGGAATTAATTTTAGATTGAATGGAATGACGCTGACCGATGGTGAAGTCAAGTTTCGTCAAAATAATAGTTGGGATGTGTTTTGGGGAGGAACCTCGCTCACTGGCACTTTAGTTTTGAACGGCCCGAGTATTCCAACTACAGCAGGAGTTTACTCGATTGCAATGAATAGAGTTACTGGAGATTACAGTTTGTCTTCTGGCAGTTTCAAGAAATCATTTTTTACTGTGTATCCAAATCCAACACAAAATTCTTGGAATGTTGTTTCAGATTTGAATACAAGTATATTATCAATCGAAATTTTTGATACTTTAGGCAAAGCTGTACTTACTATTAGCCCAACTGCTTCATCTACTAACGTTGATGCGACTAGTATTACAAGCGGTTTGTATTTTGCAAAAGTAACCACTACTTCAAGTACTGAAACTGTGAAGTTGATGAAAAACTAAGAACTCGTTTTCTTATATAAATTAATCCCTTGCTAGTGATAGTGAGGGATTCTTTGTTGTGGGTTGTCAGTTGTAGGTTGTGGGTTTTGTGTTTAGAATGTTGAACTACGACCCGAGTATTAACGAACAAGTGAAACAATTTTGAATGTTGAATAACGACCCGAGCGTTAGCGAACTGGCGAAGCAATGTTGAATGATGAAGAGTAAGCCCTAGCCCTGACCTGTCCGCCGACAGGCTGATGGTCGCGGCATCCTTTTTTTACTCGTTTCTTTAACGAGAAAAAAAGATACAGCAGACAGCAGGAAAAGCTCCTAAAAATGCTTACTTTTGCACCAAAATTTATAAACATAAAAAAATGGCAACGAATAGAACATTCACAATGATTAAACCGGACGCGGTTGAAAACGGACACATCGGTGGAATTTTGAATATGATTACTGAAGGTGGTTTCAAAATTATTTCTTTAAAATTAACGCAATTAACTGTGGCGGATGCTCAAGCATTTTATGCAGTGCATGCTGCGAGGCCTTTCTACGGAGAATTGGTAGAATTTATGTCAAGAGGACCCATTGTAGCGGCTATTTTGGAAAAAGAAAATGCGATTGAAGATTTCAGAACGCTTATCGGCGCAACGAATCCAGCCGATGCTGCTGAAGGAACAATTCGTAAAAAATACGCTACTTCAATCGGAGAAAACGCTGTTCACGGATCGGATAGCGATGAGAATGCAGCGATTGAAGGTGCTTTTCACTTTGCTGGAAGAGAACAGTTTTAAATAGATGCGCCTGCGGCTTTAGACAGTGAGATACGTCCTACGGACTTAAGACACGCTACGCTATAGACTAATAAGCATACAATAAAAAATCCCGTTTCAATCGCACGGGATTTTCTATTTTATAAGAATATAGTCTAACGGTCCTAAGCGAAGCGTGTCTAAAAATCTACCTCAACACCACTTCTTTCAAAACTTCTCGCTGTAATTCTTCATTAATCATTTTGATGATTTTGTGTTTCCCATAACTCAATTCTTCTCTCAAAACTGCGGAGCTCAATTCGACATATAAAGTAGAGCCTTTGAGAAGAATATTTTTGGTATAGGTATTTACACCATTTCCCATTAAATTCTTCCAAGCTTCTTTCACGGCAACTTCATCGATTCCTCCTTGCAATTTATTGACTTGAATGATTTCATTAAGAATGGAACCAATTGAACCTTCATTATTGAGTCTTCGTGCCATTTTTGAGAATATTTATAGGTGTTGCTCGTTTGTAATGATATTCTGTGTTATTGTCGTTTTTTAAAACCATTTCCTCTTTGGAAATTGAGATTAGTTCTTCATCCCATTGGTTATAAATCGTGGCATAATGGACGATGAATTTATCTTTACCTTCTTTAATATTCACCTTTTCAGCATCTGAATTTACTAGAAATTTACCCTCTAATGTTGGCGTTACTTTCTTACGAAAGCCAATAAAGTCTTTTATTTGAAAATAATCATACATCTCATTGATTCCGTATTTTTTTTCCTTACCATTTGGGAAAACAACTTTTTCGATTTCCCAATAACCATTCATTTTGTCGATATCGGTTGCTTCAACTTTTCTTGAACACGAAAGAAAAAGAAGCGTGATAATAGCAAGAATCCCTATTTTTTTCATTTTTATTAAACTTCTTAAAGTGAGACTAAGTTAAATGAAAAAAGGACAATTCTACTAAAAAAATGTCCTTTTTGTCAACTATATTTTAATTTTTTATTTGAAAAACGAATCAACAAATTCATACTTATTAAACACTTGTAGATCTTCTAGACCTTCGCCTACTCCAATGTATTTCACTGGAATTTGAAACTGATCTGAGATTCCAATTACAACGCCACCTTTAGCAGTTCCGTCTAATTTAGTTACTGCTAGTGAAGTCACTTCGGTTGCGGCTGTAAACTGTTTGGCTTGTTCGAAAGCATTTTGCCCTGTAGATCCATCCAAAACCAACAACACGTCATTGGGTGTATCTTCGACTACTTTTTGCATGACACGTTTTACTTTGGTCAGCTCATTCATCAAATTGACTTTATTGTGCAAACGGCCTGCAGTATCAATGATTACGATATCTGCATCTTGCGCAACGGCACTTTGCAACGTGTCAAAAGCAACAGAAGCAGGGTCGCTTCCCATTTGTTGTTTTACTAAAGGAACGTCTACTCGATCCGCCCAAATTTGCAACTGATCTATAGCGGCAGCACGAAACGTATCGGCAGCCCCTAAAACCACTTTATAGCCTTGTTTTTTAAATTGATAGGCGAGTTTTCCAATAGTGGTTGTTTTTCCAACGCCATTAACTCCAACGACCATGATAACATAAGGCTTGATGCCAACTGGAATTGTAAACTCTGATGCTTCTCCTAGATTGGTTTCCGAAAGCAATCCGGAAATTTCATCTCTTAGGATTTGATTCAATTCATCGGTGCCTAAATATTTGTCTTCAGAAACGCGCTTTTCAATACGTGAAATTATTTTTAAGGTTGTGGTAACACCCACATCGGATGCGACTAAAATCTCTTCAAGATTGTCGAGAACTTCTTCATCAACTTTAGATTTTCCGGCAATAGCTTTGGTTAATTTAGAGAAAAAACTGGTTTTAGATTTCTCTAAACCTTTGTCTAAAACTTGTTTCTCCTGTTCGTTGAGAACGGGTTCTTTTGATCCGGAGGAGAAAATTCTTTTAAAAAAACTCATGTTTAATTAATTAGCAAATTAGCAGATGTGACAATTAGCGGATGGAAATTCGCTAATTCGCTAATTGCCCAATTCGCTTATCTAGCCCAGATAGCAGTGGAAAGCCCGGAGGTTTTTAGGAGTTCTTTTTGAAAATTGGCGCGGCGACCAAAGGAAGCCGACGGGAATTTTACAAAAAGCCCCTGAAAAGCGAGGACTTGCAACGTATAGCCGGAATAGATGTAAATATATAAAATAAAAAAGCTACTTCCGAAAGAAAGTAGCTATCTATATAGTATGCTTGTTTTTATTTCTTTTTCAAGAACTCATCAACCAATTCAGGAGCCATAATAGATTCTACGAATGTATAAGCACCTGTTTTCGGAGATTTCACCATTTTGATGGCTTTTGATAATCTCTTTGAAGAGGTTTGTAACGATGCTACGGTTTTCTTTGCCATGACTTTTTGTTATCTTGAGACTTATTAAAAATCTCTAATTATTATTTAATTTCTTTGTGAACAGTTACTCTTTTCAAAACAGGATTGAATTTTTTAATTTCCAATCTATCCGGAGTATTTTTTTTGTTCTTAGTTGTAATATATCTAGAAGTACCTGCAACGCCAGAAGCTTTGTGTTCTGTACATTCTAAAATTACTTGGATTCTATTGCCTTTCTTTGCCATCTTTTTGTATCGTTTTTTATGGTTGGATTATTTGATAAATCCTTCTGATTGTGCTTTTTTCAATACAGCAGCAATTCCATTTTTGTTAATTGTTTTTATCGTAGATGCAGCTACTCTAAGAGTAATCCATCTGTCTTCTTCTGGAAGATAAAAACGCTTTTTAACTAAGTTGACAGAAAACTTTCTCTTAGTTTTGTTCATCGCGTGAGAAACATTATTTCCCACCATCGCTCTTTTACCTGTAAGGTCACAAACTCTTGACATTATACTTATCTTTTATCGTTATTCAAATCGAGGGTGCAAAGAAAAGAAAAATAAACCTTACTGCAAAATAATTAAAGTACATTTTTTTCTTTTTTTTTATTTGCTTTTTAATGGTAGAAAAGAATGCCCTTTATTGAGAAAATATCGTTGTCAAAAAATTCATCAAAAGGCATTTTTTAAAATTTCTTTTTGCAGCATTTCTAAGCTTTTATTTACAGCTCGCTCTATTACTTTTTCGCGTGGTTGCCCGAAATTATATTCTGCTACAAACACTTCATTTGGAGTTGCTAAAGCAATAAAAACCGTTCCGATTTCAGCTTCCGAATCGCCTTTTGAAGGTCCCGCATTTCCAGTAGTGGCAATGGCAAAATCGGTTTGCATCATTTTCTGAACAGACATCGCCATCGCTTTGGCTACTTCAGCACTCACAACAGTATGCTTTTTTATAAGTTCCGGATCTATTCCTAGGATTTTTATTTTGGTTTCTGCAGCGTACGAGACGATACTTCCTTTGAAATAATTCGAAGCACCTGCTACTGAACTAATCATTTGGGCAATTTTTCCACCAGTGCAACTTTCAGCAGTAGCCATTGTTTTCTTATGTTGCGTCAACAATCTTCCGAGAATAACTTCAATTGTTTCGCCTTCATCAAAACCAACAATAATATCTCCAATTATTTGAGTTAAAGAAAATACATTCGAATCAATCGCTTTCTCAAGAAGTTCTTTATCGGTTCCTCTGGCAGACAAACGCAAGCGTACTTTTCCTGGGCTAGGTAGATACGCTAATTTTATGAATTTTGGTAGATTATTTTCCCATGCTTCAATACGTTCCGCTATTTTACTTTCGCCTTCCCCATAGGTCATAATCGTTTTGTGAAGTATATAAGGGCGCTCGTATTTTCGAACTACTTTGGGGATAATTTCGTGTTCTATCAAATATTTCATTTCATACGGAACACCTGGCAATGAGATAAAAACCGTTTGCTCTTTTTGCATCCACATGCCTGGAGCAGTGCCCATAGCGTTGTGTAGCACCGTACATTTTGACGGAACCAACGCCTGATCTCTGTTGAGCTGGGTAATCGGACGTTTATAAAATCCTTCAATAATAGCCGTGACATGCGCCAAAACCGATTCATCAACGACCAGCTTGTCATCAAAATATTCGCAAAAAGTGTGTTTGGTAATATCGTCTTTCGTGGGGCCTAATCCACCAGTAATAATTACCAAATCGACTTGGTTTTGTAACTTTGCAAACGTCGCTAAAATATGTTGCTTGTCATCCGAAATAGAAATCATCTCGTGCACGGCAACACCAATTCTATCCAATGATTTGGCAATAAATCCAGAATTGGTATCGATAATTTGTCCGATTAGAATTTCGTCGCCGATGGTGACTATGGTTGCTTTCATGTTAGAGTTGCTGAGTTGCTGAGTTGCTGAGTTACTGAGTAGCTGAGTTACTGAGTTCGTTCTTTGTAAGCGGAAACCGTAGCCCCGATTGCAGTGGCATCCTTTTTTGTTTTTTAGAAAAAGCCCTTCGACTGCGCTCAGGGTGGCAAAAAACAAAAAAGATAAAGCGTAAAGCGGGAAATAGCTTCTAAAAAAAACTAAGAAACTTAGGCGCTCAGCAACTCAGTCGCTTATTTACAATTCGAAATCTTTCGATATTTCTTTGACCGCTTTTTCTATTTGAGATTCTACGCTATCAAAAGTAGCTTTGATCTCTTTCTTTTTGCCTTCGGCTTTGGTCCAAGCTTCTATTTGAAGAATTTCTTGAAACGCTTGATCCATACCTAATAAATCCAAAGTTGGCTTTATTTTGTGGGAATACGCATACGCCAATTTGTGATCTTTGGTTTTGATTCCGAGTTTAATTTGAATTAAATCCTGTGGAATTTCGGTAACAAATAACGTAATGATTTGGTTGACAAACTCAGCATCATTGTCTGAGAGTGCATACACTTTAGATAGGTTGTAATTTAGGGCCATAATTATTTAATGTTTATTCTGAATACTTTTTTATTTTCAATGAATCCTTCGAGGACATCATTGGGTTGAACAACTGAAACACCTTCTGGCGTTCCAGTAAAAATAATGTCACCAATTTTAAGGGTAAAGTATTGAGAAACGTACGCGATTAGTTCATCAATTTTCCACAGCATCAGACTAGAATTACCTTTTTGAACTGTTTTTCCGTTATTAGTGAGTTCAAAATTAATACTTTCTAACGAACTAAAAACTTTTTTCGATATAAAGCTACCAATAACCGCTGAACCGTCAAATGCTTTTGCTTTTTCCCATGGTAAGCCTTTTTCTTTTAACTTTTGTTGCAAATCGCGCGCAGTAAAATCGATACCGACGCTGATCTCATCATAATACTTATGCGCAAATTTCGGTTCAATATATTTTCCCACTTTATTGATTTTGACAATCAACTCAATTTCGTGATGAATGTCCGAAGAAAATTCTGGTATTACAAAAGGATGTTGATAGAGCAAAACCGCTGAGTCTGGTTTGAGGAAAACTACAGGTTCATCAGGTCTTTCGTTCTGAAGTTCTTCGATATGTTTGGCGTAGTTGCGGCCGATACAGATGAGTTTCATTTTTGGGTATAGGGTTTTGGGTAAAGGGTTCAGGGTATATGGTTTGAGTTTTTTTTTAGGAGCCGGGAACCTGCTATTCGCTAAATCTTTTTAAAACCCTTTCAGAGTTTACAACTCTGAAAGGGTTCAAAAAAGGATACCGCTGCTATCAGGGCTAGGGTTTCTGCAAACCAAGAACGAACTCAGCCGCTCAGGCACTCAGAAACTCAGCGACTCTACAATAATTTATTATTCAATTTTCGCAGCTTAATTGCTGTCAATACTTTCTTGGTATACAAAGGAAAATCTGCATTTTGAATCCAACCGAAATAGCCTGGTTCGTCTTCCAATACTTTTTCTACTTTGGCGCCTTTGTGCTTTCCGAAGGAAAAAACTTCTTCACCCTCTTTGTCATAACCAATAAATCCTGCAAAATCCGCCGACCGTTTTCTTGTCGTGAATTCGGCCAAAGATTTCATATCATTTTCCAATTCAGGATAACGTTCTAATTGCGCTTTCAAAATTTCATAGGTTGCCATGGTATCGGCTTCAGCAGAATGGGCATTTTCGAGGCTTTTGCCACAATAAAACTTCAACGCTGCACTTAAGGTGCGCTCTTCCATTTTATGAAAGATGGTTTGAATATCCACAGAAACACGGCTTTTCATATCGAAATCCAAACCAGCGCGCAACAATTCCTCCGCCAACAACGGAATATCAAAACGATCTGAATTGAATCCAGCCAAATCTGAATCTTTAATCATGGCTTGAATTTGAGGCGCTAATTCCTTAAATGTAGGTTCATTGGCTACTTTTTCATTCGTAATTCCATGCACTGCAATCACTTGCGGAGGTATTACCATTTCTGGGTTGACCAACCACGTTTTACTTTCTTTATTTCCGTTGGGAAACACTTTGAAGATTGAGATTTCTACGATGCGGTCTTTAGCGACTTCAATTCCAGTTGTTTCTAAGTCGAAGAAGCAAATAGGTTTATTTAGTTTGAGTTCCATTAGCATTTTTTAAGGCTACAAATATAGGGTTTGGAATTGATAATTGATAATTAACACCCGAGGCTTTTGCCGAACTGAGCGAAGCTAATTGATAATTGGAGAACAATTCAATTGAAAATCTAATTACTTAGGAAAAATTCAGGTTACGATGGTATTTTAAAAAAACAAAGACAAACTAACTTATATGTCCTTATATGTTTCAGAATTTTAACCATATAAGGCATATAAGGACATATAAGATTTTGAAGTTGAGATTCTATATCTTAAGTGATTTAATCAATTATATTCTTCGAAATAAAAAGAATAGCGAATTTGGAATAAAAAAAACCGTTCAAATTGGAAAGGTTTCATTATCAATTGAAATTATTTAATGATTTTCAAAGTGGTGTTTGTAGTACCATTAAAAACTCTCATAAAATAAACACCATTAGCAAGTGATTCCAGCATTTGGATTTCGGTTGTGTTACTGCCTGATGGAAATATTGTTTTTTGAAATAAGTTTTGAATTTTTCTCCCATTGAAGTCGAATAAGTCAGCGGATAGACTTTCCGTTGTTTTGAGTCTTATGTTCAAAGTAATTCTATCCGTAAATGGATTGGGAAAAACGGAGAAAAGATCGGTTTTAGAAAATTGTGCTGTGGCTAATGCTGCAACATCATAACGAATTAGCGTAGAATCATAATTATTATCAACTCCTTTCCGACCAGTACATACAATTTTCCCGTCTGGTTGTGTTGCAAAAGAAAAGTTGGAATTGTCAATCGCATCAAAATCAGTTGTTATGAAACCTGTCCCATTAAATCCAGTATCAATAGTTCCATCGGTATTGAATTGTATTAATAACGCATCCATAGCACCTAGATCACCTGACCAACCTGAACACAATATTTTTCCGTTGGGCTGTACTTTCATGCCGAACAATCCATCATACAAAGAAGTTGCATCCTTATTCGTAATTACCTTGCATCCAATTCCAAAAGTTACATCCAATGCACCATTCGAAAGGTATTTTGACACTATCATTCTGTAATTCGGATATCTTGAATAACCAGCCATAAGGATAGTGCCTTGATATTCATCAATAGCATACAATATATCTTGCGCACCAAAATCTGTAATTACCGCTCCGTTAGTACCAAATGTCGTATCGGAAGTTCCGTCGCTGTTGACTTTGAGGATTGCAATATTTTTAAAAAAATCATTTGTCTCTAATGCTGTGGTAGTCACGCCTAATAAAATAGAATCGTCAGGCAGGATTTTGATATCCCACAGATATTGCTCTGAATTAGGAACTAGAAGGTTTAGCACTACTTTCCCATCCGTACCAAATGTAGTATCAATTGTACCATCGGGTAAATATCTAACCAAAGTTGTAAATACATCCATACTTACAATACCATTAATATAGGTGTTTCCCGCAACAATGATTTTACCATCACTTTGAACATCAATTCCGTTGGCTTCATTTCCATTTCCGTTAATATCGGTTATTACAATCCCGTTTGTTCCAAAAGTCGTATCGATCGAACCATCCGAATTATAACGAGCTGTAGCAAAATCAAAGTAGTTCAGATTATTCGAACTAGATTTTGAACCACTAACCAATATTTTACCATTAGGAAGTAACTTCATGATTCGATTGCCACCAGACTCGGTCGTCAAGGGTGTGAAGACAATTCCATTGTTGCCAAAATTTATGTCTAAACTTCCATTAACATTGTATCTAGCCAAATATACATTCCCATTTATTGAAAATGATTTTAATCCACAAACCAATATTTTTCCATCATCTTGAATGGTAACTGCTCCCGACACATCATCATTTACATAAAAATTGTTAACGACTTTCCCATCCGTCCCAAAAGTCGGATCGAGACTTACAATTTGAGCAGATAGTATTTGAAAAAAACTAAAAAAACAAAGGAAATGTAGAAATGTTAGTTTCATAAAAAGGATTTGAAAATTAAAAGTAAACAAATTAACCTGACCAACAAACTTCTCATAAAAAAAGCCTCTTCATTACAAAGAGGCTTCATTATCAATTATCAATTAGCTTCGCTCTGTTCGGCAAAAGCCTCGGGTGTTAATTATCAATTAAAAAGACCGGTTCTCATCAAACGCTTCCATATATTCCGCTACTCTTTTCACAAAGCTTCCGCCCAAAGCACCGTCTACAACTCGATGGTCGTAACTGTGTGACAAGAACATTTTTTTACGAATACCAATAAAGTCACCTTCTGGTGTTTCAATCACTGCAGGCACTTTGCGAATCGCTCCCAAAGCCAAAATTCCTACTTGCGGTTGGTTGATGATTGGTGTTCCAAACACGCTTCCAAAAGTTCCTACATTGGTTACTGTGTAAGTTCCGCCTTGGGTGTCGTCTGGTTTTAGTTTACCTGCTTTGGCTCGGTTGCCTAAATCGTTCACCGCTTTTGCCATACCAAGTAAATTCAGTTGATCAGCATTTTTGATGACAGGCACAATCAAATTTCCGTTGGGTAAAGCGGCTGCCATTCCAAGGTTTATGTTTTTCTTTTTGATAATATAATCACCATCAACAGCAATATTCATCATCGGGAAATCTTTCAAAGCTTTCGCTACGATTTCCATAAATATAGGTGTAAAAGTTAGCTTCTCGCCTTCTCTTTTCTCAAACGCATTTTTGTTTTTCTCTCTCCAATCCCAGATTGCAGTTACATCTACTTCTATAAACGACTGTACATGCGCAGAAGTTTGCAAGGATGCCACCATATATCCTGAAATCAGTTTTCGCATACGATCCATTTCGACAATTTCGTCTTGACCATTTACAGAAACTGGAATAGCCTTCGGCGTTGTGGGTTGTGGGTTGGGAACAGTTGTCGGTTGTCGGTTGTCGGTTGTCGGTTGAGGTGCCTCTACCGTGTGCGGTATAACAACTGTTGGTTGCGATACTACAGGAGTAACTGGTGTAGCAGCAGCAGGAGCATTCATTTTATTTTTGATGTAATCGAGTATGTCGTTTTTAGTCACACGCCCTTCATTTCCTGTTCCAGCAATGCTTTCAAGTTCCGCAATAGTTATTCCTTCTTCTTTGGCTATGTTTCGAACTAAAGGAGAAAAGAATTTTTCAGAATGAGAGAAATCTTGAGGTTGACTTGGAGTTGGTGCCGCTACGTAATCTCTAGCAGTTTCAACAGTTTTAACAACTTCTTCAATAGCTGCAGCAATTGGAGCTGGAGCTTCTTGAACTACAACTGGAGAGACAGCTCCGCCTTCGGTTTCGATAATGGCGATGGTTTGACCTACTTGAACTAAATCGTCTTTTTGAAACAATTTCTCTACCAAAACACCCGCTACTTCTGAAGGAATTTCACTATCAACTTTGTCTGTAGCAATTTCTAGAACTGCTTCATCCATTTCGATTTTGTCTCCTACTTCTTTGAGCCAATTGGTAATCGTTGCTTCCGCAACACTTTCTCCCATTTTAGGAAGCTTTAATTCAAATCTTGCCATATTGTTAACCTAAAGGTGTATTCTTAAATTTCGTTTGCGAAAATACTAAAATAAATCCTTTTTAATTGTGAATTATCTACTATTTCCTAATTATTTATTTTCTAAAACAATCACCTCACCCCGATCATTACGACTGTTACTACCTAAAAAAAAATGACTTTTTTGTGGCAATATCTTGAAAGTGAATCCTTTGTTTTTGTGTTGTTCTAAAAATTCGATAATCGATTTGAAACTCCAATCGCTATTATCGAAAATAATTTCGGTAGTTGTTACTGATGGATTCGTTAGCGAATTTAGATTATTTTTGGTTGTAGAATCTACCATCAACACTTTTTTTCCTAACAAGTTTTCAACTTTTAATGCTAGTTTTTCATTCGAGGAATACAACCAATATTCCTCTATAGTACGATTGCTTTTGACAGCCTGGCTTCTTTTAAAAATCGAAAAAAAGAAGGCTCCAATAGCCATAAAAACATCAAAAAAGAAGGAAGTTCTAAAATGTTTTTGATAGAAAAAATGCATGGCATCACGGAATCGTTTCATATACAATCCGTCACGTACGGTGCTTTCTCCTTTATAATGAATGACGGATGTTTCGTGGAAATAATAATTTGATTTACCCGTTTTCAACACCATATATGACAAATCGATATCATCCGAATACATAAAACAATTTTCGTCGAAACCACCGACTTCCAGATACAATTCGCGCTTCATCACCATAAACGCACCGACGAGAATGTCTACTTTTCCGCTTTGATTCTCCTCTAAATGCTCGGCATAATAACGTCCGAATAGTTTTGATTTTGGAAATAATCTGTACAAACCCATCACTTTTGTAAAGGCTACAAATGGTGTCGGTACACCGCGTTTGCATTCAGGAAGAAAATTTCCCGTACCATCGATCAGTTTACAGCCTACAATTCCAAGATCGGTTTTGGATTCAGCAAAAACCAATACTTTTTCAAAAGTATCTTCTGCCACCACCGTATCCGGATTGAGAATGCAAACATACGCACCTTTCGCTTGCGCTACGCCGATATTGTTACCTTTTGGAAAACCTGCGTTCGTTTTGTTTTCGATGAAAGTAATCTTTGGGAATCTTTCGCGCATCATCGCACAACTATCATCGGAAGAATTATTATCAATTATGATAATCTCGCCGTCCATGTTTTCGAGTGCTTTTTGAACACTGAGTACACAGAGCTCGAGAAAATAACGAACATTGTAATTGAGAATGATGACAGAAATTTGCATGTGGCAAATATAATGGATTACTTCGTCTGTTTGCAAAGCTCCGGTGTTAGATTATTGGATTTTTAGATTTTTGGAATAAAACGCGGATGAATCAGATTCAACAGATAATTGCTGATAAGGATGTAGTATTTTAGCCCCGATAGTAGAGGAAATCCTTTTGTGACGGCGTTCGGCACAAAAGATTGGAACGGATAGCGGGATTAGCTCCTAAACAAAAAATCGACAACCGATAACCGACAACCGACAACTATACCTTACTTTTGCGCAAAAATTACACTTGTGAATTACTTATCTGTAGAGAATATATCGAAATCGTTTGGCGAACGCACTTTGTTTAAAGACATTTCATTTGGCATCAATAAAGACCAAAAAATAGCCTTCATCGCCAAGAATGGTTCGGGAAAAACGTGCATCATGAATATCATTACGGGCGAGGATGAACCCGATACTGGGAAAGTGGTTTTACGTAAGGAAATCAAGATGGCTTTTCTATCTCAAACGCCTAATTTGCAGGAAGAATTGACGATTGAAGAGAGTATTTTTGCTTCGGATAATGAGGTTTTGAAAGTGATTGAACAATACGAAAAAGCCTTAGAAAACCCGGAAGATGCAGAAGCGTATCAGCGTGCATTTGACCTCATGGACCAACATAATGCTTGGGATTTTGAAACACAATTCAAACAGATATTGTTCAAATTGAAGTTGGAAGACTTTAAATTGAAAGTGAAAAGTTTGTCCGGTGGACAGAAAAAAAGATTGTCGTTAGCGATCATTTTGATCAATCGTCCCGACTTATTAATACTCGACGAGCCGACAAATCACCTCGATTTAGAGATGATTGAATGGTTGGAAAGTTACTTTGCGAAAGAAAATATTACCTTGTTTATGGTGACGCACGACCGTTTCTTTTTGGAACGTGTTTGCAATGAAATCATTGAACTCGACAACGGAAAACTCTACCAATACAAAGGAAACTACTCGTACTATCTTGCCAAAAAAGAAGAACGAATTGCTTCAGAAAACTCAAGTATTGATAAAGCGCAGAATTTATTCGTAAAAGAATTGGAATGGATGCGTCGTCAACCCAAAGCGCGAACCACCAAATCGAAATCGCGTCAGGATGATTTTTTTGTAATCAAGGAAAAAGCGGAAAGCAGACGGAAAGAAAATGTGGTGGAGCTCGAAATCAATATGGAACGCATGGGCAGCAAGATTATTGAAATGCATAAAGTGACGAAAAAATTCAAAGACCGTGTGATTTTGGACAACTTTAATTTCGATTTTCAAAGAGGCGAACGCATTGGGATTATTGGAAAAAACGGGACTGGAAAGTCGACTTTCTTGAATTTGATTACAGGAACGATTCCGTTAGATAGCGGCAAAGTCATCAAAGGAGACACCATTAAAATCGGCTATTATACCCAAAGTGGGATCAATCCAAAACCAGGACAGAAAGTCATTGACATTATTAAAGAATATGGTGAATTTATTCCATTGGCCAAAGGAAAAATTATTTCCGCTGGACAGTTGCTGGAGCGCTTTTTATTCGACCGCAAGAAGCAACATGATTATGTAGAAAAATTGAGTGGTGGCGAATTGAAACGGTTGTATTTGTGTACCGTTTTGATTCAGAATCCGAACTTTTTGATACTCGATGAACCTACGAATGATTTGGACATCGTGACTTTAAATGTTTTGGAAAGTTTCTTATTGGATTATCCGGGTTGTTTGTTGGTGGTTTCTCACGACCGTTATTTTATGGATAAGATTGTAGATCACTTGTTCGTGTTTCGCGGCGATGGTGTCATTGAAGATTTTCCTGGCAATTATTCCGATTTTAGAGCGTATGAAGACAGCGCCGATGTGGCTCAAAAAGAAGAAAACAAATCCGAAAAGAAAGATTGGAAACAACAGAATAATACTTCAGGCTTGAGCTTTAATGAGCAAAAAGAGTTTCAAAAAATTGAACGTGAAATTAAAGATTTAGAATACGAAAAGAAACAAATCGAGCAGTTGTTTTCTGACGGAAAAGTAGCAGACGATTCCATTGCCAGCAAAGCCAAAGAACTCGAAGTGATCATCAAAAAAATCGAAGAAAAAGAGGAACGCTGGTTTGAACTTTCAGCGAAGATTGAGGGGTAATTGGTTGTCAGTTGTCGGTTTAACTGATAACTGACAACCGACAACCTTATGCCGGCTCTCCATACAAATCAAACTCCGTGGCTTCCGTAATTTTGATCATCGCAAAATCACCCGTTTTCATATAATGTTTAGCCGCGTCAATTAACACTTCATTGTCTACATCGGGGCTATCAAATTCGGTTCTACCCACAAAGTGAGCACCTTCTTTTCTGTCGATAATACATTTGAAAGTTTGTCCAACTTTCTCTTGATTCAAGTCCCAAGAAATCTGCGATTGCAGTTCCATGATTTCTTCTGCACGGGCTTTTTTTACTTCTTCTGGCACGTCATCTTCTAACAAATATGCATGGGTATTTTCTTCATGTGAATAGGCAAAACAACCCATACGGTCGAATTTCATTTCTTGTACAAAATCTTTTAGCGTATCAAAATCTTCTTGTGTTTCACCTGGATAACCGACAATCAAAGTAGTTCTAATCGCCATCCCAGGAACCGCAGCGCGGAAATCTTTGAGAAGTTTTGTTGTTTTTTCTTTGGTGGTTCCGCGTCGCATCGATTTTAGAATCGAATCAGAAATATGTTGCAGTGGAATATCGATGTAATTGCAAATCTTCGGCTCCCGTTTCATAATCTCTAACACATCCATCGGAAAACCTGTTGGGAACGCGTAATGCAAACGAATCCATTCGATGCCTTCTACTTTAACTAAGGCTTCGAGCAATTCGCCTAAGTTTCTTTTTTTATAAATATCTAAACCATAATAGGTCAAATCTTGCGCGATTAAAATCAATTCTTTCACGCCATCACGTGCCAAGCCTTGTGCTTCTTTGACTAATTTTTCGATGGGTTGCGAAACGTGTTTGCCACGCATTAATGGAATTGCACAAAAGCTACAGGGTCTGTCGCAACCTTCGGCAATTTTTAGATACGCGTAATTTTTTGGAGTCGTTGTTAATCGTTCCCCTAATAATTCGTGTTTATAATCGGCGCCTAACGCTTTCAATAATTGAGGCAATTCGGTCGTCCCAAAATACTGATCGACATTAGGGATTTCTTTCTCTAAATCCGGGCGATAGCGCTCCGACAAACAACCCGTTACAAAAACCTTATCTACGAGACCGCGTTCTTTTTTGTCGGCATATTCCAAAATCATATTGACAGATTCCGCTTTCGCATTGTTGATAAATCCGCAAGTATTAATGACTACGATATTACCTTCTTGCTCATGCACTACGTCTTTTCCGTTCGCGCGTAATTGGCCCATCAATACTTCGCTGTCGTACACATTCTTAGAACATCCAAGTGTGATGACATTGATTTTATTTTTCTTTAATGATTTGGTTCTCATAGACTGCTTATTAGTTCACTTTAAGGAGCGCAAAATTAGACTATTTTTATGGATTCTCTCACCGAATAGAAGAATTTCACTTTGATATTGTGTAGTTTTGCCTACACTTTTGAATACTATGGCGCTTTTATTTTCGATACAATCCTATTTGCAATTTCTTTGGAACTCCAAAAATCAACATGGAGTGCATTCGCCATTCGTATTCGATTTGGTGACGAAATGCTTTTATGATAAGGTTTTCAAACCAGAATATACAACGCTTAAAAAATACAGAAACGAATTATTACAAAACAAAAATGAGATAGAAGTGACAGATTTCGGTGCTGGTTCCAAAGTCTTCCAATCGAATCGTCGAGAGATTTCAAAAATTGCACAAACCGCTGGAATTACTCGAAAACGAGCGGAATTACTTTTTCGAATAGTACATTATTTTCAACCTAATTCCATTTTAGAAATCGGAACATCGTTAGGATTAGCAACCTCCGGACTATCGTTGGGCAATCCAAAAGCAACAGTCACCACACTCGAAGGTTGCCCAGAAACCGCTCGAATTGCACAAGAGAATTTTAAAAAATTTAATCTAAAAAATATACACTCTGAAGTCACCGAATTCAACTTGTACCTCACCAACCCAAAACCCAAAACCCAAAACCCAGAACCATCAACTGTCAACCGACAACCGACAACCGACAACCATCAATTAATCTACTTCGACGGCAACCACTCCAAACAAGCCACACTCCACTATTTTGAACTTTTACTTCCGACAATAACCAACGAAACCGTTTGGATTTTCGATGACATCCATTGGTCTACTGAAATGACTCAAGCATGGGATATTATCAAAAGGCATCCTAAAGTAACCGTTACAATTGACACGTTTCAATGGGGATTGGTCTTCTTTAGAATCGAGCAAGAAAAAGAACATTTTACAATTCGTGTCTAATTTGTTGTAACAATTTGAATAACTGCTTCACTAATGATTGATTTAAAAACAAATTGTATATTTTTAATTCGT
This sequence comes from Flavobacterium sp., assembly GCA_043783565.1. Classification (GTDB taxonomy): domain Bacteria; phylum Bacteroidota; class Bacteroidia; order Flavobacteriales; family Flavobacteriaceae; genus Flavobacterium. The sequence continues at coordinate 138,907 of JAYVZG010000053.1, forward strand.
AATTCCTAATTCTCAATTTTTACATGGCCAATCCATTAATCAAAATCACCAACATCAAACGCGATTTCGTTCTAGGAAATGAAATAGTTTATGTTCTTAAAGGCATCGATTTAGAAATCAATAAAGGAGAATATGTTGCTTTGATGGGGCCATCAGGTTCCGGAAAATCTACGCTTATGAATCTCTTAGGTTGTCTAGATACTCCCACTTCTGGCACCTATATTCTCAACGAAAAAGACGTCAGCAAAATGCACGACGATGAATTGGCTGAGATTCGCAATACTGAAATTGGTTTCGTTTTTCAAACCTTCAACCTCTTACCAAGAACCTCCGCTTTAGATAATGTGGCACTCCCAATGGTCTATGCTGGTTATTCAAAATCAGAACGTAAAATTCGAGCCGCTGAAGTGTTAACACAAGTGAATCTTGCCGACAGAATGGATCATCAACCCAATCAATTATCAGGTGGTCAACGTCAACGTGTGGCGATTGCTCGAGCGATGGTCAACAAACCTTCCATCATTTTGGCGGACGAACCTACAGGAAATTTAGACAGTAAAACCTCCGAAGAAATCATGAAATTGTTTGGCGATATTCACAAAAAAGGAAACACCGTAATTTTGGTTACCCATGAAGAAGAAATTGCTTCCTATGCCCATCGTATCATTCGATTACGTGACGGTTTGGTTGAAAGCGACACGACGAAGTAATTTTATTAGGAGCTGTTTCCTGCTGTTCGCTCTATCTTTTTTGCTTGTCGACCCAAGCTCAGTCGAAGGGCTTTTTCTAAGCAAAAAAGGATGCCGCTGCCATCAGGGCTATGCCACCCCGCCCTTCGGGCACCCCTCCAAAGGAGGGGAAACCAACAACAATTTTCTCTTTTGACTTTGTGTCTCCGCGTCTTTACTTCGTCAATTCGCTAACGCTCGGGTACGAGCCATTAAAAACGACAACAATGAATATAGCACTACTCACCTGCGAACGCCTACCCGACTTAACGCCAGCGGATCAACTACTCATTCCAGAATTAGCAAAACACAACATTCACGCGCAAGCCGTTATTTGGGATGATCCGAATGTTATTTGGACCGATTTCGACTATCTCATTTTCAGAAACACTTGGGATTATTATGAAAAGGAATTTCAATTTAATTTGTGGTTAACGACTATCAAAAAGCTAGAAATCAAAACGTTGAATGCTATAGAAATCATAGAACTAAACAAACACAAATTTTATTTAAGAACATTGGAAGAAAAAGGAATCCGAATTATTCCAACTGTTTTTATTGAAAAAACAGCGCAATTAAATCTTGCTGATATCATTCCAGCGCACTGGAAAAAAGCCGTCATCAAACCTGCTTTCTCTGCGGGTTCCTATCTCACAGAAGTTTTTGAAATATCCGAGATTGAAGAAATCAATCATAAATACCAATTAATTTCCAAAGAAAAAGATTTACTTCTACAAGAATTCAAACCTGAAATCGCAACGGAAGGAGAAACCTCTTTCATCTTTTTCAATAAAAAATTCTCCCACGCTGTCAACAAAAAACCAGCAGCTGGCGATTTTAGAATTCAAGTGCAATTCGGAGGAAAATATACTACAATCACACCAACTGAAGCTTTGATTCAACAAGCACAAACGATTGTCAATACCTTTCCAAACAATCTATTGTATGCTCGCGTCGATGGAATCATTATCAATGACGAAATCCAATTGATGGAAGTAGAATGTATCGAACCCGATTTGTATTTCAATTATTGCGAAGGTTCACTGCAACGTTTTATTAATTCCATTTTAGAATTAATCTCAAAATAAAACTCAGTAACTTAGCCACTTTAAACTCAGAATCTCAGAAACTTATAAAATGACACGAGCGAAGCGACTGCATACTTCCTTATAAAAACAAATATTAAATCAGCATGAAAGTATATACTAAAACCGGCGACACAGGGACAACGGCGCTTTTCGGAGGAACAAGAGTTCCAAAAGATCATATAAGAATTGAAAGTTACGGAACTGTTGACGAATTGAATTCACATATTGGACTCATTCGTGATCAAGAAATGAATACCCATTTCAAAGACATTCTCATCGAAATTCAAGATCGTTTGTTTACAGTCGGTGCTATATTTGCAACTCCACCTGAAAAGGAAGTAATGAAAAATGGGGAATTACGGTTACAAAATTTAGGAATTCTTGAAAGTGATATCGAATTACTCGAAAAAGAAATTGACGCTATGGAAGATAGTTTACCACAAATGACGCATTTCGTTTTACCTGGTGGACATACAACAGTGTCATATTGTCATATTGCGCGTTGTGTTTGTAGACGAGCCGAACGATTAGCAGTACATTTAGATCATTTAGAACCGATTGCACCAATCGCAATTAAGTATCTCAACCGACTTTCTGACTACCTTTTTGTGCTGGCACGGAAGTTGTCTTCCGACCTAAAAGCCGAGGAAGTCAAATGGATTCCAAGGAAATAATTTTAAGTATTTAGCAATAAAATTAGGCAATTCATACTCCTAAATCTCAAATCCTTATTGCTAAAATTAAACTACGTTCTTAACTTTTTTTAAAATAAATCAATTTTTACTTGACTTTTTCAGTAAAAAAATTATTTTTGCACAAACAATAAAATCGAAAGAAGATGTATTGGACATTAGAATTAGCATCGTATTTAAGTGATGCACCATGGCCTGCAACCAAAGATGAATTAATTGACTATGCTATTAGAGCTGGAGCGCCACTTGAAGTTGTAGAAAATCTACAATCTATAGAGGACGAAGGGGAGATATATGAATCAATGGAAGAAATTTGGCCCGATTATCCAACAGACGAAGATTATCTTTGGAATGAGGATGAGTATTAAAAAAATAATAAAACCAATGAAAAGTCTCTCTTGAGGCTTTTTTTTTGTTTAAATTTGCGGACTTTATAAATTAAGATTATACACACCCGATTATGAGTTTCATTAACGATATATTAAAAATTTTTGTAGGAGATAAATCTAAAAAAGACGTAGGTGCTTTACAAGGAACTATCACCAAAATCAAAGCCATTGAAGCTTCTTTAACGAATTTATCTCACGATGAATTAAGAGCAAAAACAGCTCAATTTAAAGAAAAAATTAAACAAGCTCGTGCCGAAAAAGATACTAAAATAAATGCTTTACTCGAAGAAGTAGAAACCATTGAGGATATCGACAAAAGAGAAGACATCTATGCTACCATCGATGCATTAGAAAAAGAAGCTTACGAAATATCCGAAAAAACACTCAACGAAATTCTACCTGAGGCGTTTGCAGTCGTTAAAGAAACGGCTAAACGATTCAAAGAAAATACTCAAATTACCGTTACAGCTACTCCAAAAGACCGCGAATTATCTGCTACTAAATCCTACATCAACATTGTTGGTGATACGGCAGTTTGGGCTAATTCATGGAATGCCGCTGGAAAAGAAATTACATGGGACATGATTCATTACGATGTTCAATTAATTGGAGGAATGGTTTTACATAGTGGTAAAATAGCCGAAATGCAAACGGGTGAAGGAAAAACATTAGTAGCTACATTGCCTTTATATTTGAATGCCTTAACAGGAAATGGTGTGCACTTGGTTACAGTAAATGACTACTTAGCCAAACGTGATAGCACATGGAAAGCACCTTTATTTGAGTTTCATGGTTTGACAGTAGAATGTATTGATAACTATCAGCCTAATTCTGACGATAGAAGAAAAGCCTACGATGCAGATATTACCTACGGAACCAATAATGAATTTGGTTTTGACTACTTAAGAGATAATATGGCGCATTCACCAGAAGATTTGGTGCAACGCAAACATAATTTTGCCATTGTAGATGAGGTCGATTCGGTATTAATTGATGATGCGAGAACGCCATTGATTATTTCAGGTCCAGTGCCTCAAGGAGATCGCCATGAGTTCAATGAATTAAAACCAAATATTGAAAACCTAGTTCAATTGCAACGCCAATTATCAAACGGATTTCTTACCGAAGCGAAACGATTAGTAAAAGAAGGAAATACTAAAGATGGTGGTTTCAATTTATTAAGAGCCTATAGAAGTTTGCCTAAAAATAAAGCCTTAATTAAATTTTTGAGTGAAGAAGGTATCAAACAATTGCTTCAAAAAACCGAGAATCAATACATGCAAGACAACAATCGTGACATGCATATAATTGATGAAGCATTATACTTTGTAATCGAAGAAAAAAACAATCAAGTTGAATTAACGGATAATGGAATCAAATTCCTTTCATCCGATACTGACCAAAATTTCTTCTTGCTTCCAGATATTGGAACTGAAATAGCTCGTATCGAAAAACAAGGTTTTGATAAAGATAAAGAAGCGGAAGAAAAAGAAAAATTATTCCAAGATTTCTCTATCAAAAGCGAACGTATTCATACATTAACTCAATTGTTGAAAGCCTATTCTCTTTTCGAAAAAGATGTAGAATACGTTATCATGGACAATAAAATTTTAATTGTCGATGAACAAACAGGTCGTATCATGGATGGTCGTCGTTATTCTGACGGGTTACACCAAGCGATTGAAGCCAAAGAAAATGTCAAAATTGAAGCCGCAACTCAAACATTTGCAACCGTTACACTTCAAAATTATTTCAGAATGTACAGCAAATTAGCGGGTATGACTGGAACAGCGGTTACGGAAGCTGGTGAACTTTGGCAAATCTACAAATTGGACGTTGTTGAAATTCCAACCAACCGTCCGATGGCTAGAAAAGATAAAGAAGATTTAATTTATAAAACTACTCGTGAAAAATTCAATGCAGTTATTGAAGATGTAACCGAATTATCGAATGCAGGTCGACCTGTATTAATTGGAACAACATCCGTAGAAATCTCTGAATTATTGAGTCGTATGTTGAAAATGCGTGGTGTTACTCACAACGTTTTGAATGCTAAAATGCACAAACAAGAAGCGCAAATTGTGGAAGAAGCAGGAAAACCTGGTGTCGTTACTATTGCAACCAATATGGCTGGACGTGGAACGGATATTAAGTTGTCTGCAGAAGTAAAAGCTGCAGGTGGTTTAGCGATTGTAGGAACGGAACGCCACGATTCTCGTCGTGTAGACAGACAGTTACGCGGACGTGCTGGTCGTCAAGGAGATGTAGGTAGTTCACAGTTTTATGTGTCACTTGAAGATAATTTAATGCGTTTGTTTGGTTCTGAAAGAGTTGCCAAAGTAATGGATAGAATGGGATTGAAAGAAGGGGAAGTGATTCAACATTCCATGATGACCAAATCTATCGAACGTGCTCAGAAAAAAGTAGAAGAAAACAACTTTGGTGTTCGTAAACGTTTGTTGGAATACGATGATGTGATGAACGCGCAACGTGAAGTGGTTTACAAACGTCGCCGACATGCCTTGCACGGGGAGCGTTTGAAAGTGGATATTGCCAACATGATGTACGATACGAGTGAAGTGATTGTAGAAAGCAATAAAATAAACAACAACTTCAAAAATTTTGAATTTGAGTTGATTCGTTATTTCTCCATAACTTCTCCGGTTTCTGAAAGTGAATTCGAAAGATTAACTGAAATGGAATTGGCTGGAAAAGTCTACAAAGCGGCTTTAGAATTCTATACTGCAAAAACAGAAAGAAGCGCTAGAGAGGCCTTGCCAATTATTAGTAATGTTTTTGAAGATAAAAACAATCAATTCGAGCGGATTGTAGTGCCATTTACAGACGGAATCAAAACCTTAAATGTGGTTAGCGATTTGAAAAAAGCATACGAAACTCATGGAAAACAATTGGTTGCCGATTTCGAAAAGAATATCACTCTTGCCATTGTTGATGAAGCATGGAAAAAACACTTACGCAAAATGGACGAGTTGAAACAATCGGTTCAGTTGGCTGTGCACGAACAAAAAGATCCATTGCTGATTTATAAATTTGAAGCGTATAATTTGTTTAGTTCTATGCTAAATGGTGTGAATAAAGAAGTGATTTCATTCTTATTTAAAGGCGATTTACCACAACAAAGTGCACCAGCGATTCAAGAAGCGAAACAAGTTAAGGTGAAAGAAAATTACAAAACCAGTAAAGATGAAATCCCTAATAGTGATTCATTGGCAGCGGAAAACCGTGAAGCGGGGCAAACACAACTACGTCAAGTTACGGAAACAATCGTACGTGAAATGCCGAAGATTAACCGTAATGATACTGTGACTATCAAACATATCATGAGCGGAAAAAGGGAAAGCATGAAATATAAAAAAGCAGAAAGCATGATCAACTCAGGAGAATGGGTGATTGTGAATGAATAGAAAGTTGTCAGTTGTCGGTTGACAGTTGTTGGTTACTAAGTATTAAATAATAATCCTCGATTGTGAAAGCAGTTGAGGATTTTTTATATTTGAAGAAAATACTGAAGTCATGAAATTTAAAATCTTTCCTTTAGTCTTGCTTCTTGTTTCTTACTTTTCTTCTGCACAAACCCTAGAGAAACTCAAAGCGGACACCAAAAAAATCTACGATGCGAATTACACTATGGATTTTGAAACCATTGCAAACCATACCTATCCAAAAATAATAGAGAAATTAGGTAAAGAAAAGTTCCTAGAAAAATTAGATGCCGATTATCAAAATGTAGAATATCGCATGCGATTGCAAATAGTAACGCCCGTTTTTCAATATGGAGAAATGAAAAAAATTGAAGGCAAAACGTATTGTGTTATTCTATACAAAAATCCAGTGCGTTATTTTTACGAAGCGAAATTAGACTCGAATACTTCACTAGTTCAGGCGAACAAATTGCGTGAAAAAGACCAAACCAAAGACGTAACATTTGAACTCAAACGCAATAGTTTTAATGTGCGACGTATTTCTAAATTGATTGCCATTGCAGATCAAACAACAGGAAATGATTGGAAGTTTTTCAATTTAGATGATGTTGTTCAACGGCAACTTTTCGAATCCTTAGTCGAAAATTCAGTAAAAAAACAATTGGGCTTATAAGTCAAAACCTCAAAATAATTTTTATATTTACTTAGATTTTAATTAAGAAACGAAACTTAAATTTTATAACCATGGCAAAAAGTCAAGACGCAAAGAAAACAGAAAAGAAAGAACCTTTGAAAACGGCTAAAGAGAAAAAAGCCGAAAAAAGAGACAAGAAAAATTCTCCTAAAAGAGATTAAAAAAAAACCGCAAAAAACAATATGTTCTTTGCGGTTTTCTTTTTTATAGCGTATCGGGGAAAATCTTCCCTGGATTCAATATCCCATTCGGATCGAAGATGGTTTTGATGCCTTTCATCAATTCGAGTTGTGTTTTGTTGAAAGCAATGTCCATATAATTTTTCTGAACATAACCTATTCCATGTTCGCCAGAAAGAGTTCCTTTTAATGACACGGTCAATTCGAAAATTTCACGAATTCCTTTCGTCACTTCAGTGTTCCAGTCTTCATCCGACATAGTTCCTTTAACGATATTCACATGCAGATTTCCATCACCCGCATGTCCATAACATACCGATTGAAATCCGTATTTGTTACCAATTGTTTTAATTCCATTTAATAAATTAGCCAATTCATATCGAGGTACCACCGTATCTTCTTCTTTATAAATCGAGTTTGATTTTACCGCTTCCCCTACCGAACGACGCATTTTCCATAACGCATTCTTTTGATCTTCGGTATCAGCAAAAAGAATTTCATCTATCTGAAATTGCTCGACAACTCCCATGATTTTTTCCGCTTCTTGAAATAGAATATCCGGATAATTTCCATCTACTTCAATCAACAAATGTGCTTTGATTTCGGGTCCGATCGGCACATTTAACCCATCAATAAAACGAATCGCCCAATCAATCGCATCGCGCTCTAAAAACTCTAAAGCACTCGGAACAATTCCCGCTCTAAAAATAGCAGAAACCGCTTCGCAAGCCTCATCTGCTTTAAAAAAAGGCACGAGCATTAGGATATTATGCGTGTTTTTTGGCAATAATTTCATGACAATTTTAGTGATAATTCCAAGCGTTCCTTCACTTCCTACCATCAATTGAGTTAGATTATAACCTGTAGAATTCTTTAAAGTATTCGCCCCTGTCCAAATGATTTCGCCATTGGCCAAAACGACTTCTAGATTCAAAACATAATCTTTGGTCACACCATATTTTACCGCACGGGCTCCACCAGCATTTTCGGCTACATTACCCCCAATCCAACAACTGCCTTGGCTACTCGGATCAGGCGGGTAAAACAAATTCTTCTCCGCTACAGCTTCCCGCAATACTTGTGTAATTACAGCTGGTTCAACAGTGACTTGTAAATTTTGTTCGTCGATATGCAAAATTTTATTGAAACGCTCCATCGACAAACCAATACCTTCATAAATAGACAAGCAGCCACCACTTAAACCAGTTCTAGCCCCAATGGCGGTAACTGGAATCAAATTCTCGTTTGCGACTATTAAAATGGCTGCAATTTCTTCTGGAGTAGCTGGTTTTACCACAACCCCTGGAGGAAAAACAAAATCTTCAGTTTCGTCGTGACCATAATGTTTTCGCGTTTCGAGATCGGTGAATACAAAAGATTCGCCAACTATAGAGGATAGTTTTTCTAGAACTTGCGCTGTGATTTGTGAAGTTGTGATCATAAATATTCAATTGTGACGTAAAATTAGTGTTTTGAAAATAGTTGACCAAATTAAATAGAGTTGATGGTAATCGTTTGTTGGTTGAGGGTTTCCCCTCCTTTGGAGGGGTGCCTGAAAGGCGGGGTGGCCTAGCCCCGATATCAGTGAAAATCCTTTTGTGCTATTATATCGTTCAACAGTTATTGAAGTATTCTAAGCACAAAAGATTGCAACGAATAGCGGGAATCAGCTCCTAATTCTTCTTCAAATTCGGAAGAAAATAGCAAATGACGCCAATAATCGGGAGAAATGAACAAATATGATACACATATTGAATGGAAGTGTGATCCGCCAAAATTCCCAGTAAAGCCGAACCCAATGCGCCCATTCCAAAAGCGAAACCGTAGAAAAGGCCAGAGACCATTCCGAGTTTTTTGGGTATTAATTCTTGAGCATACACGATAATCGCGGGAAAAGCAGAGGAGATAATTATTCCAATTATAATCATGAGTACATCGGTCCAAAATAGGTTGACATACGGCAACATTAAAGCAAATGGAGTCGCTCCGAAAACCGAAAACCAAATGATGTATTTTCTTCCAAATTTATCTCCCAATGGGCCACCCATAATTGTTCCGAGAGCATAGGCGATGAGATAAATAAACATGTGAAATTGTGCTTGTTGAATGGAAAGATGGAATTTATCCATCAAGAAAAAAGTATAATAGGTCGATAAACTTGCCGAGTAGAAAAACTTCGAAAAAATCACGATGAGTAAAATAGCTATACTCCATTGAACCCGTAATTTAGACAGATTATGAAAATCGATAAAAGGAGTGTTTTTGTGGGTCCGATAGATCAGATGATCGCGATACCAAAAGGCTATTTTACTAATGATTGTTAAGGCAATTATTGCAGCAATTACAAACCAAAGAATATACTGTTGCCCACGTGGTACGACAATAAGCGCAACTAATAACGGTCCTAAAGCGGTTCCGAAATTTCCGCCAACTTGAAAAATAGATTGTGCCAAACCTCGTTTTCCGCCGGAAGCTAAATTGGAAATTCGTGCCGATTCAGGATGAAAAATAGCGGAACCTATTCCGATAAGCATAACAGAAATCACAATCCAATTGAAGCTGTTGGCAAAGGATAAGGAAACAATTCCCGCCAATGAAAACAACATTCCATACACTTGTGAAAATGGCTTTGGATGTTTGTCTGTATAATATCCTACGAAAGGTTGCAATATCGACGCTGAGAATTGAAAAGCGAAAGTGATGAGTCCAATTTGAGAGAAAGACAAATGGTATTTTTCTTTCAGAATTGGGTACACTGAAGGTATGATGGCTTGAATTAAATCGTTGAGTAAATGCGCAAAACTAATGGCAAACAAAACGGAGAAAAGTGTTTTTTGAATTATCGCTTCTTTATTTGATGCTGTTGTTTGCATTTAAAAAGTGTTTAAAATGAAATACCAAAAAGCCAAAGTGATAAAAGATAAAGGAATGCCAACACTTACCATCATATTGCTTAATTTCGGTTTTAGTCCATACGTAGAGGCTAGAATTGTACCTGTAATCATAGGCGCCATTGCGGATTCCATGATAGAAACATCTACTACTAATCCATTTCCTTTCAATACTATTTTGTAGAGAAGAAAGAAAATAGCTGGCGTTAGAATGAGTTTGAAGAACAATCCCAATCGAAGAAACTTCCAATGTTGACTTTGCTTGTCTAACTTTATTTGCAAGCCAACTGAAAGTAAAGCTATTGGGGTTACTGTACTTCCTAATTTTTGAAAAACTGTTTGCAAATCTGAAATAAAATCCAATTTGAAAACACTAAAAACACAAGCTATAAAAAAGCCAATAAAAGGTGGAAATAAAAGTATTTTTCTAGCAATATCTTTTGCATTAGCTTGTCCTTTTGAAAATAGTGTTGCTGTAAAAACTCCTAAAGTGGCCATGACGACAAACGAGCCTGGTTGGTCTACGATAATGGCTGTTTTTAATCCTTCTTCCCCAAACAAAGCTTGAATTACAGGAAAGCCAACAAAAGAAGTATTTCCTAATCCAGCAGTAATAATAAGACAACCAATGAGTTTATTAGACCATTTTAGTCTTTTACCAATGCTGTAAAAAAATAGAAAAGAAAATAGAAATCCAAGCCAAGCAATACCTAATGGATAAAGGAGTTGCGCATTTATTTGAATTTTAGGAATATAAAACAAAGCCAATGCTGGCAAGGAAATATAAATAACAAATTGGTTGAGGGTGCTATGTGCATTTTTAGGAAATGCATTGACAAATTGCAATCCATAACCCAATATTAAACACAGAAATAATAAGATAATACTATCCATTCGGATTGTCGTTATTTTTTTTGCAAAGGAACGTCAAAAAAAGACAAAAACAAGTTTTTAAAAAGTAAAAGGTATTTTAAAAATATTATGGTACATACCTAAAAAAATACCAAAGTCAAGTAGATATTTCTAAAAACTACAACACTAAATCTTATATGAACTAATATGCCTTAAATGGTTCAAAACAAAAAAAATAAGTCGCCATATTAAGGCATAAAGGTTGAAAATAGATACACAATTCAATAAGCAACTCGATTATTTTACTAAATTTACCAAAATGTTTTTCACTTGAGTACTGACAAAAAAAAAACATCTGCCTTACACGAAAAAGCTGGCATTTCTCCTCCAGAAATGACTAGTAATGAAGCTATAGAGAACATTCAATTGTTCCGAAAACATCAACCTTCTTCGGAAGAATTGGTAAAAGGAATTTTATCAGGAAACATTACCGATTTGAGTAGAGCTATTACACTCGTTGAAAGTACACAAGTGGCTCATTTAACCAAAGCGAATGAAGTTATCAAGGCGTGTTTACCTTATGCGAATAAATCGGTACGGATTGGTATTACAGGCGTTCCTGGAGTTGGGAAAAGTACTTTTATTGAAGCCTTTGGAAAGCATCTAACCGGCCTTGGAAAAAGAGTTGCTGTATTGGCAGTAGACCCAAGTAGTACAATTTCTCATGGAAGTATATTGGGTGATAAAACCCGTATGGAAGAATTGGTTAAAGATAAAAATGCTTTTATCCGACCTTCGGCTTCTGGGGAAACTTTGGGTGGAGTTGCTCGAAAAACAAGAGAAACCATTACGTTGTGTGAAGCAGCTGGATTTGATACGATACTTATAGAAACTGTGGGTGTAGGTCAAAGCGAAACAGCGGTACATAGTATGGTAGATTTCTTTTTGCTGCTTAAAATTTCGGGTGCTGGAGATGAATTACAAGGCATCAAACGCGGTATTATGGAAATGGCTGATGCCATTGTCATTAACAAAACGGACGGTGATAATATTAAAAAAGCCAATTTAGCTAAAGTTGAATTTCATCGGGCGTTGCATTTATTTCCTGCCAAAAAATCAGGATGGTCAGCAGTTGCAACTACGTGTAGTTCGATAACAGGTGATGGAATTGAAAAAGTATGGGAAATGATTGTTGAGTATTTAACCTTGACCCAAAGCAATAACTATTTTTTAGAAAAGAGAAAAGAGCAAAACCAATATTGGATGATGGAAACGATTGTTGAGGCACTTAAAATAAATTTCAATACACATCCTGAAATTAACTCCTTATTAGAAGACAATAAAAAAGCAGTTGCGAATAATGAAATATCACCTTTTACAGCTGCTCAAATAGTATTGAAAGCGTATTTTAAGAAATAATATTCTAGTTTTTTAGGCTTCTAGAGATAGAATCTATTGATAGAAAGCAATAAAAAAGCAGTTGCAATCGATACTTTCGGATCTTTTGCAACTGCTAATTATTATTGAATAATTTTTAACTATTAAATTATCGCTTAATCACTCTAAGGGTTTTTACATTTTCTCCCTGAGTTACAATAATATTATAAACTCCCGAAGCATAGTTTTTTCCGAAAGTTACTGTATTCAAATCAGAAACTGTGGCTTGAGGAGATTCTATAACTCTTCCCATCATATCATAGATTCTGATTTCTAGCCCATTTTCGCTGAGTGTACTGATGTCAAGATTAAATTCATCACTATACGGATTTGGATAAGCGACCAACGTGAAATCAGTTTCAACCTCAACTGTTCTTTGATATGTAGGAGATGTGGTGAGCACACAACTCGAACCGTACAAATCCTGTCCACCAGCATTGGTTTGCCACACACCGTTTAATTCCGTCTGAATAGAAATCGTATACGTATTATTAGGCGACAACGTTACCAAAGGAACAAATCCAGGGTTTCTCAAATTAAAAACAGTTGTCGGTGGTATTAGTGTCAGAAAGCTCGTTGTTGGAGGAGTAGTGCCGTTATTAACCACTTTAACACGGTAAGCCGTTGCAATATATCCAGATCCTTGAGGAGGACTTACTGGATTGATATGCAAACTATTCCAACTTGTCGTCGATGTAATGCCACAAGCTGAAGGTACTAGTGAAGTATTGATTCCAACTGGAGTAGTTATCGTGCAAGGTGGCCCGTACGCTCGCCAAAAACCGTTTACTTTTATGGCTACTCTTATGGTATAGGTTGTGCCAAATCTAAGTCCAATGAAATTGGAGAGACTGCATCTATTTAGTGGCGGAGACGAGGTATCAAAAGTATTAAGATATGGCTGAGAAAAGGACGAAATTTCAAAGCGATAACTAGTAGCTAAAGAATATGTTGTTGAAAAAATACTTTCCCACAAAGAAGTAACAGTAATACCACATTGCTGAGGAATTACACGAACCGTTGGAAATACTTCATCAATAATACCATCGCAATTATCATCAATGCCGTTGCCTGGAACTTCTACGTGGTTAGGATTAACATTTGCATTAGAATCGTTACAATCCGTATTATTACTTACATATCCCGTTGGACGAGCACATGCCGTTGTTGAAATCAATGGGTTACCATACGAATCACTATCATTGTCAGCATACCAAGTTGTTGCAGGTGTTACTACGATTGTCATCGTCGTGGTTGTTGCACATGGATTTGACGTTGGTGTAAAAGTATACGTAGTTGTTGCTGAACCATTAAATGCTGGCGACCAAGTTCCTGTAATACTCGGATTGTTACTTGAATTAGTAGTCAATGGTGATACCGTAGTGTTGGAACAAATTGGCGCCACTTGTGTGAAAGTAGTTGTCACAACAGGGTTAACTACTATCGTCGTCGTTGTAGTAGTGGCACATTGTCCCGCATTAGGAGTAAAAGTATACGTTGTCGTTGCGGTATTATTTACTGCAGGCGACCAAGTTCCAGCAATACTCGGATTGTTGGTTGAACTAGTAGGCAATGGCGATAATGCAGTGCCAGAACAAATCGGTCCAATTTGAGTAAAGGTTGGAACGGTACCAGAAGGAGTAGCAACAGCAATATTACCCGATAATAAGAACCCTGCAAATCTATCCGCAAAGGCAACAACAGCGCGAATTTTCCAAGTTCCTACCATAGGATTCGTCACGGTGTTTAGTATTGGAGAGGACAATAAGTTCACATTACTTGCTGGGACAACTGTAGGCGAAATAGTTGTTAAATCAGGTCTCACTAATTCAAAGGATATCAATTGATCGTCCCATGCAATAGCGAAGTTGCAAGAAAAACTAGTCGTTCCTGTAGTAATGGCGAATGGTCTTTCAAAGGTGTAGTTTACTGGGCTATTGGCGCCTGAATTAACGCCTGTGTCATTTATCCATCCGGCATTAGTCCCAATTACTGGAGTTGGCTGCCAATTCCCGCTGATAAAGCTGCAAACTATTGGCGTCGGCACCAAAGGATTACCTGAAATTTGCCAATTCGGATCAGGTGCTCCCACAGTTACATTAATTCCAGAATTATCTACACCAGTACTTACATTAATATTTTGAGTATTGGTTGTTGGAATTACATTGACCGTTAGTGTTGTAGTTGTTGCACATGGATTTGATGTCGGTGTAAAAGTATACGTCGTTGTTGCTGAACCATTAAATGCTATCGACCAAGTTCCGGTAATAGCAGGATTGTTATTTGATTGAGGCAGCAATGGCGATACTGTAGTTCCTGAACAAATTGGTGCAATTGAATCAAACGTTGGTGTCACAACAGGATTAACTACAATAGTCATCGTTGTGGTTATGGCACACTGCCCTCCATTGGGCGTAAAAGTATACGTTGTCGTTGCGGTATTATTTACTGCAGGCGACCAAGTTCCCGTAATAATTGTCGGATTATTTGAACTGGTCGGTAATGGCGATAATGTGCTACCAGAACAAATCGGTCCAATTTGAGTAAAGGTTGGAACAGTACCAGAAGCCGTCGCAACTGCAATATTACCCGATAATAAAAATCCAGCATTTGAATCAAAAAAGTCAACAACGGCGCGAATTTTCCAAGTTCCCACCATAGGATTCGTCACGGAGTTGAGTATTGAAGAGGACAATAAGTTAACATTACTTGCTGGTACAATTGTAGGCGAAATAGTTGTTAAATCAGGTCTTACTAGTTCAAACGATACCAATTGATCGTCCCATGCAAGAGCGAAGTTGCAAGAAAAACTAGTCGTTCCTGTAGCAATGGTGAAATCTCTTTCAAAGGTATACGTTACAGGGCTATTGGCACCTGTATTAAATCCTGTATCATTTATCCAACCAGCGTTGGTTACAGTTACAGGTGTTGGCTGCCAATTCGGATTGATAAAGTCGCAAACTATTGGTGTCGGTACCGCAGGATTACCTGAAATTTGCCAAATAGGATCTGGTGTTCCTACTGCTAATGCATTACCTGAATTGTCAATACCTGTACTTACATTAATATTTTGAGTATTGGTTGTAGGAATTACATTGACAGTTAAAGTTGTAGTCGTTGCACATTGACCTGCATCGGGTGTAAAAGTATACGCGGTTGTTGCCAAACCATTAAATGCTGGCGACCACGTTCCCGTAATTGCAGGATTGTCATTTGATTGAGACTGCAATGGCGATACTGTCGTTCCTGAACAAATGGGTGCAATTGCTGCAAAGTTTGGTGTCACAACAGGATTAACTACAATGGTCATTGTTGTGGTTGTGGCACATTGCCCCGCATTGGGTGTAAAAGTAAGGATTGTGGTTGCTGTATTACTAATTGCTGGCGACCATGTTCCTGCTATTCCATTTAATGAAGTTGTTGGTAATGTCGGGATTGTACTTCCTAAACAAATTGGCGCAATTTGAGTAAAGGTTGGCGTTGTAGCAGGATAAACTGTAATCGTTAAAGTCCTTGGCACGGCACAATAGCCGGCATCTGGAGTAAATGTATAGGTTGTGGTTACTGTGTTATTAAACACCGGCGACCATGTTCCAGTAACACCATTAAGAGATGTGTTTGGTGGAGGAATTAAGGTGTCACCAGCGCAAATCGGATCTATTGGAATAAAAAAGATATCTTGTAAAGGATAGACCGTAACACTGATGGTTGTCGTAGTAGCGCATTGTCCAGCATCGGGCGTAAAAGTGTATACTGTGGTTGTTAAATTGAATGGAGTTGTTGTGTTGTCAAAAGCTGGCGACCATGTTCCAGTAATCCCTTCAAGTGATGTTGTCGGCAATGGAGAAACTGTGGTTAACGTACAAACATTTGCAATTGGCGTAAAGGTTGGTGTTATTAATGAAGTACAAGGATTCGCAGGAGAACAACATGAACTTCCCATATTATATAATTGCGTTACTTCTGAAGCTGTAATTTCTCTATTATGAATAAAAACATCGTCAAGAATTCCAGTAAATCCTTTTCCTAAAAACAAATCGCCTAGATCAAGTGAAGTCACTGTTACCCCAATACCGCAATTTCCAACACCGCTAGCCACATTTTGCAAAACACCATCTTTATATAATTTTAAGGTATTTCCTATTTGATTATAGGTTGCGGTTAAATGATGCCAAACATCCGTTTCATTGCAGACTCCTGCATTTTGCCAAACACTATTTTCTCTAGCAAATACGGCAGATCTGCAATCGTACAATCCTAATGACCATTGACCGATTCTATCTGGACAATTTAGTGGGCCAGTATCTCTACCAACTAATACTTCATAATCAGCAACATCTCTGGTTGGATCTTTTGCATAGTACCAACAAGAAATTGAATATTCATTCAATCCATTTAAAAAAGTAGAACTGGTTGTTGATAAAAATTGATTGTTAGAACTTGGTAAATTATCAAATTCAAAAGCACAATTGGAGTTACCATTTCTGTCTCTTGAAGGGATTGCAGCATTAGTATTGTTTAAATGATGACCATTTCCAGAAAAATCATTGGTGCTGCCACTATTAAAAGTGTATTGCGCCAATAAACCCACTTGCAAATTAGCAGGCATTACCATCGACGAATTAATCGATGGATTGGCATCATCACAATCAAAACCTAAACTCGTTAATGAATAGCCCGTTGGGACCGTTCCTGAGCAATCGGTAATACTTCCGTTGTCATAGCCATCGTTATCGGCATCAACGTAAAGCGTTTGACATGGCGCACTGGTGCATGGTGAACAATTTAAAGAATATGTTGCAGTAGCATCCTTATACCAGTCTACGTTTGATTGTGCTTGTGATATATTATCGACTTGTATGCATGATAAACTTGGGGTTTGAAAACAAGTCAAATAAATTAAAGCAGGTTTACTTGTTAAGTCTATGCAAGATAATTGAGTCCCTCTGCAATCTAGCGTTGTTAAATTAATTAGTCCATTTAGATTTATACTGGCTATTTGATTAAATTCAAATCTTAAGTCTAGTAAATTATTTAAACCTGATACGTTTAAATTTGTTAATAAATTAGATCCACAGTATAATGTATGTAAATTAGTTAATCCAGCAACATTAATGGTAGTTAATTGATTAGATCCAGCCATTATGCTAGCCAGTTGATTACTTCCAGTAATTGATAAACTACTTATTTGATTACTTTGGCATTGTATTTCAGTTAAGTTGGATAAATTAGATGCATTTAAACTTGTAATACTATTAAAATTACAAATTATTCTTTCCAAACTATTTGCACCACTTACATTTAAGCTGGTTAATTGATTTAAAGAACAATTAAAGAATTTCAAATTCGTCATGCCACTTAAATTTAGACTAGTAAGCTGATTTGAATAACAATCTAAATTTATCAAACTTGTAAAATCTTGAATACCTGTTAAATCATTGATGTTGTTGCTTGGAATGTTTAAGTTTACTATTCCACTGATGTTTGCTGTTGGTACAGTTCCATTAGTTGGTCCTGTATCATAACCTAAATTAATAAGAGCTTGCTCAAAATTCGGGTCCGGTATTGCCGTGGGTTGAGCAAAAATTGTAATGCTAAATAAAAGCATTAAATAAAATAATAATTTTTTCATCACATTATAGTTTTGTTTCCCCTACTCTATGATTGGCTTTTCGGGATCCGCCAATTTTGTTTTTATGCTTCGACAAGCACATGACAAAACTGCAACCTCTCACAAAATCTATCAATGAGTAATAAACTAAAAACAACTTGTGGTTTTAACTAAAAAAAATACCGTTGTTTAACGGATAGTGAAATGTGGAAAAAACTAAAGTGAAATTTTGAAGTAAACGATTACTTTGTGCAGAAATAAAAACTATTTTTATCAAACTTAAAACTTCAAATTATGAAACAATTTTTAAACAAAAATCGATTATTACAGGCTGCATTACTAGTAACATTCTTAGCGATTGAAGGATGTGGTCCTTTGAAAGGATCTATTTCTGAGGGAACAATCATTTGTTCGGATTATCACACGGATAACATCAGTACACTTAATGTAGATTTAGTGCACACAATGGTAAATAACTATAGAGGAAAGCAGTTAAAATCAATACAAAACCTAACTGTAGTAAATCCAGTACTACAAGATGCTCACTCTATTTGGTTTGATTTAGAGACACTGAAAAAATTCTTATATCATATAGAAAATACCAGTAAAAGTCAAGACCCTAATATTACAGATGCTAAACTCGGAATAAGAATCTATTATGCAGCCTATCCTGAGAAGTTAAATGAAGAAGTAGCTAAAAGATTTGAAGATTTAAGCGATATGGTAAACGATCCAGTTATGCAAAACTATAGTGGTTTACATACTTTGGTTATGATACCAACTATTGAGATTGGTGGACAAATGTTTGATTTTAATCCTTTGGATAATGCAACCTATATTAACACAGGAATAAATGGAAATGATAATTATATATATAATGCAAGTTCTCCCGTTCCAAATACAACTGCCATTCCTGCATTAGGAGGAACTTCCTCTAACTCAAGAAATACAGGTGCAAGGAATCATGGTATGTTATATCCTCCAGCGGGATCGTTAATAGCTCCTTCTGCACTGGGATTTTAATTTTTTTTTTAGATGACAAAACTCCAGCTACTCCTATATGAACTTGTCCTTTGGTTAGAGTTACTCGCTGCCTTAGTTGGCATCTTGTATTATAAAAAGCTAAAAGATACTTACTGGAAATGGTTTGTCTATTATTTAGTAACCATTTTCATCTTCGAAGCCTATAGCAAATGGGGTCTGGAAAGCCATCCTGATTGGAGAAGATATTTTTATAATTATCTGGTAATTCCGTTCGAGTTTGTCTTTTTTTATTGGCTATATGCTGTGAAGTCTTTGGAGCGAAAACGTTTGTTTTGGACAAGTGTAGCGATTTATGCTTGCTTCCATGTGCTGAGTTTTTTTATATTTTATAACAACGAAATACTAAACTCTTTGAGCTACACTGTAGGTGTGTTATGTCTCATTATTATGACTTTTTTTGAATTTCAGAAACAAGTGAAATCAGATAGCATCATACAATTTCAAGAAAATAAAATGTTCTACATCAATGTGGGTATTATTTTATTTTATGTCGGCACCTTACCGTTTTTTAGTTTCGACCGATACCTCTACTTTCACATGCCAGAAATTTGGAGCTACTATCATACTTTTTTTCTTTTCGACGTGAATGCATTGTCATTATTATTTATAGCTTCATTTATATGGGGAAAACCGAAACCATAATCACTATTTTTATTTTTAATATTTTCTTTATTTTATTCATTGTTGGGATAATCATTTTTATCCGTCAATATAAAATGAAGAAAAAAGAACACAATGTTATGCTACAATCCCAATCTGATGAACATCAGCAAGAGTTACTTACCACACAAATAGAAATTCAAACCCAAACGATGCAACACATCGGTAGAGAAATTCACGATAATATCGGTCAGAAATTAACGCTCGCCAGCTTATACACTCAACAATTAGCTTATGAAAATAAAGCTCCTCAAATTAAGGGAAGTATTGAAAGTATTAGTACTATTATCAATGAATCGTTATCAGAATTACGAGAACTCTCTAAATCATTAACGGACAATTCTATTGATAGCAATTCTATTTCGAGTTTAATAGAAAATGAGTGTTCAAAAATAAATGATTTGAAAATAGCCAACGTAATTTTTACAACTAATGCCAATCAAATCAAATTAGATTACCAACGAAAAAGTGTTTTGCTAAGAATTACGCAGGAGTTTATTCAAAACAGTATTAAGCATGCAAATTGCCATAAGATTTCAGTTTCTTTGCATAAAACCGACGATTTACTGCAACTAAAACTAGACGACGATGGTAAAGGTTTTGATCTAACTACATCAAAACAATCAAAATCAGGAATAGGCTTGAGTAATATGAAAAAAAGATCCGAAATAATTGGCGGAAAATACGATATTCAAAGTAACCCTAACGGAACAAAAGTGCTTGTTGAAATTCCCATTTAAATATGAAACATTCTATAATAATTGTTGATGACCATGTATTGATTGCAAAAGCACTAACAGGAATAATAGCCAATTTTGACGAATTTGAAGTACTTTATGAATGTGAAAACGGGAAAGATTTACAAGAAAGATTACGCTTAAAAAAAATCATCCCAAATATTGTTTTGCTCGATATAAGTATGCCAATTATGGATGGTTTCGAAACTGCGAAATGGCTCAAAGAAAATCATCCGGAGATCCTAATTATGACTTTGAGTATGCAAGATGATGAACAAAGTGTTATTAAAATGATTAAAAATGGAGCCAATGGCTATTTGCTTAAAAACTCCCATCCAGCCGATTTAGAAAAAGCGTTATTAAAATTAGTTAGTGATGGATTTTATTATCCTGATTGGGCTTCACGATTAGTCTTTGCTAGTTTAAATGAAAATAAAACCGCGATTTCCGCTTCAATTAAATTAACAGATAGAGAAATAGAATTTCTTAAGCACACTGTTACTGAAATGAACTATAAAGAAATAGCCGAAAAAATGTTTTGTAGTCCCAGAACTGTCGAAAGTTATAGAGACAGTCTATTTGAAAAACTCGAATTAAAAACCCGAGTTGGTTTGGCGGTTTATGCTTTGAAAAATGAATTAGTCTAGTTTATTCGTTTTCATATAGTTCCATTTCCCGATCATAAAACTCGTTGGCTAAAACAATTAATCCTTCCATTTCAGCATTGAGTTCTGCTTCGTCGAGATCTTCGGCTTCTTCCATAAATTCAACCACATCATCTTTCAAGTTGATAATAAATCGAGGGTAATCCAAATGAATGATAAAAATATCATCTGGGAAATCGGTGTTGTCTCCGAGGAGAAATTTTGGTAATTCCATAGTTTTTTGTTGTCGGTTGTCGGTTGTCAGTTGTCGGATAAACTTTTAACCGAGAACTGACAACCGACAACAATTTTTATTTATCTGATATAATCACCGGCGCACTTTTTCCATTCATAAAAATCATTTTAGAATTTGGTGATGCAGCCAGTTCTTTTTGTGCTTTGATTTGTTCGTATTGCAATTGTTTGTCTGTTAATCCCATAGAAATAATTCTTTGATAATCGGCAATACCCTGAGCTTCTACTCTTTTTCTTTCCGCTTCTTGTTTTTCTTTTTGAAGAACAAACGTCATTTTTTGAGCATCTTGTTCGGCATTAATTTTACTTTCAATGGAGGCTTTTACAGAAGTTGGAAGGTTGATATTTCGAATTAATAATTGTTCTAAAATTAAACCTCTTTGTTTAAAATCGACTTCGATTGTTTTGAAAATTCGCTGTTGGAATTCGTTTCTTTTTGTAGAGTATAAAGCCACTGCATCATAATAAACTGCGTTGTCACGAATACGAGTTCTAGTAACTGGTCGAACAATTTTATCGGTATAATTTACCCCAATTTGCTTGAAAATTTTTGGTGCAGATTCAGGAGAAATACGATATAAAACCGTCAAGTCGATCACCACTTCCAATCCGTCATTGGATAACACTCGAATAGCATCATCGCCTTCTTGAGCTCCTTCTGAATGAATGGCTGACATCGTATAATTTTGTGTTTGAATGTCGAAATCCGTAACTTCCAACAATGGATTTATTAAGTGCAATCCACTTTCTAAAACCGAAGGTTGAACGCTTCCATAAAGAGACGTTACACCCACTTTTCCTGCATCAATTTGTTTGAAAGCGGAAGAAACAATTCCCAAAAGGATAAGAATAACTCCAAAAATTTTAAAGGGCTGTACTAATTTGTAAAGCGGATTGTTTGGATTATTCGATGTAAAACTTGCAATCAATAGGATAACTCCAATAATAATCAATAGTATCATCTTTTGTTTTTTTTAAAATGTGGTGTTTATACGAGAGAATACTTTTTAAGTTACAAGGAACGATAATTCGATTTTATTTTATTGATTCTCGAGCACTAATTTTTTTGTTAATCGTTCAAAGCGAATATACAGAAATAAGGCAGCGACGGTTAATCCAGAGAGTAAACCAATCCAAATTCCGATTGCTTTTAATTCGGTATAGATTCCTAAATAAAAGGAAATTGGAAAACCAATAACCCAATACGCCACAAAAGTAATATACATCGGAACTTTTACATCTTGCAAACCTCTTAATGCGCCTAAAACAACTACTTGAATTCCATCAGAAATTTGAAAAACAGCCGCCACTAAAAGCAATTGTGATGCAATGTAAATCACTTCCTTGTTGTCAGTTACTTGCATAGAATCATTCATATTCAAAAACAAATGAGGCAAGAATTGATGTAAAACAACGAATAAAATTCCAAAAATAATTTCAAGGAGAATCGCTAATAAAAAAATAGAACGTGCTACAATAATCAAGTTTTTATAATCATTAAGCCCTTTTTGATTGCTTACTCGAATCATGGCAGTCACGTTCAAACCCATAGCAAAAATGAAGGTCGTTGTTGCCAAGGTTAAAGCAATTTGATTCGCAGCTTGACTGGTTTTTCCAATCGAACCGGAAAGCCAAATGGCGGCAGTAAATAAAGTTACTTCAAACAACATTTGCATCGCAGAAGGAAATCCAAGGTTGATTATTTTCTTTAATACTGTTTTATTAATTTCTCTGAAACTAAATTCTTTAAAATACACACTCAACTCTCGATTGTATTTGAGCAGATAATGCATAAAAACCACCATCATTATTCTTGAAATAACCGTTCCTAAAGCCGCGCCAATTATACCAAGTTTCGGAAAAAACCAAACACCATAAATCAATACGTAATTAAAAAAAATATGCACCACATTAGCCATGAAAATCGAGTACATTGCGTATTTGGTCCGGGACAAACCGTCCGCAAATTGTTTGTAGCCTTGATAAATAATCACTGGAATCAATGAAAATGCCACCCAATCAATATACGGTGAAGCTAAGGCAACAACCTCTTCAGGCTGATTCATCCAATACATAATCGGCTTTGCTAATACAATCAATATAAATAATGCTACTCCGATAATCGTGCACAACAATAAACCGTGATGAAAAACAGTTCTAATTTTAGAAGAATTTTTTTCTGCATCGGCTTCCGCTATGATTGGAGTTATTGCTGTTGAGAACCCAATTCCGATGGACATTCCAATAAAAATAAAACTATTTCCTAATGAAACCGCTGCCAATTCTGTTGAACCTAAATTACCTACCATAATATTATCGACAATGCCAATTAATGTATGTCCAAGCATACCCAAAATAACTGGATAGGCTAATTTTATATTATAGGAAAACTCTTTGGTGTATCGAGATAAATTCAAAAGGATAATTTTTCGGCAAAGGTAAGTCACATAAAACTTTTAACAAGTAAACAATTCTTAAATAATAATAATTTATTTACTTTTACACCAACAAAAACAACAAAATCATGAAAAAAAAATTACTCTTTATTGCCTTATTTTCTATAGGTTTACTACAAGCACAAAACATTTTTAAAGATGATTTTTCGACTTATACAGTTGGTCAAGAATTGAGTGGCCAAGGATTATGGTCTAATAGCCCAATAGCTCCAAATGTCGGAATTGGTGCTTGTTTGCCGATAAGTTCGATGGATCCATGTACTGGCACTAAAATAATTGCTCAACCGTTAAGTTATTTGAACTATGGTAGTAGTCCAAATAGTATCGAAATTGCGCCTATCAAAGATGGTGCTGGCAGAGTTTTAAGCCCAATTGTCACCAATGGTGATTTATATCTTGGAATCGTATTAAATATAACTACGGCACCTGATGCTGCTGGTTCACCCGTAGATTTTTTAAGAGTATTAAACGGAAGTCAATTCGATGTTGCTTTTCGTTTACTTGTGAAAAATGCTGGTTTTGGTTATAACATTGGAATCCGAAAAGGCGCCTCTAATAATGCTACAATATACACAACCGATTTGTATAACTATGGAGAAAGTGTTTTAGTTATTATAAAATATTCTCATCTAGATAGTTTTAATGATGATATTGTTAAAGCTTACATCAACCCTAATTATAGTAACGGAGAACCACTAACTCCTTCTGCTGAAACAGCAAATGGTTTCGACCAAAGTGGTAACATTGATCGAATTGCTTTCCGATTAAATTATAACGTAACGGCTTCCATGCCTTCGGGTTTTGCCGGTTTAGTAAGTACTTCCAGTACTTGGGAAGGCTTAACATTTGAACCTTTGGGTGTCAATCAATTCGATAAAAACAAACTAACTATTTCTAGTTCATTAGAAAACGGTTTGTTAAATGTCAGTTCTGCAAACGCAATTGAAAATGCGAATTTAAACCTCTATTCAATGACTGGCGCTTTACTAGAAAGTCAAACTATTACAATTCCATCTGGAAATTCACAAATTACATTGGCTTCCAAACTTACAACTGGAATATACATTGCTCAACTTAGTGATGACTCTGGAGCTACAAAAAGTTTTAAAATACTATCTAAATAATCCATCCAAACAATGAAAACTAAAGTTATTATTATTGTACTTATCGTTACTTTTACATCTTATGGGCAAAATGCATTTCAAGATGACTTCTCAACGTATACTCCAGGTGTGAAATTAGATGGTCAAGGTCCATGGACCAATAATACAAGTAATGGTGGTTTAGGTTCATGCGGTCCATTAAATACTTGCTTTTCTTTAGTCTCTCAAGCACCAATTTCATATCCAGATTGGGGATCTTCTATAACTTCTGTTGAACTTAAAAATGACTCCGATAGTAACGGTACTATATTTACACCAATAACGAGTAATGTGGTGTATTTCGGATTAGTAATCAATGTAACCAATGCTTCCGGAACTCCTCAAGATTGCTTTAGAGTTGCAACGGGAAATTTTGCCACTGCCTTTAGATTGTATGTTAGAGCAGCTGGTGGTGGTACTTTTAATGTAGGTGCATTAAAAGGTACAACCATTTCTCCAACGTATGCTACTGGTGCTTATAACTACAACCAAGAGCACTTAATAATCTTTAAATACTCTAAGTTTTCTGGAACGAATGACGATATTTTAGACGTTTTTGTTGATCCTAACTATGCCAATGGTGAACCTGCAATTCCTTCCGTAAGTATGACCAACGGAACAGACCAAACAGGAAATATTGACCGAATAGCCTTCAGACAAAACGCAGGTTCTGGAACTATCCCAACCGGATTTGCTGGATTAATTAGTTTAGCGAGTACTTGGGAAGATCTAACATTTACATTAGGAACGGAACAATTTAATTCAAACGCAATTACGATCTCTAGTACTAATGTGAAAAACGGAATCCTAAACCTCCAATCAAATGTTGCCATGGATTCAGCTACTTTAAAAATTATTAGTGCGAACGGTTCCCTATTTGAAAACAAAAAAGTAACTATTGAAGCTGCATCTAACGAAATCAATATTACTCCAATACAAACTACAGGGATGTATATCTTAGAATTAATGGGTACAAACGGAAAAAGATTTACTCAAAAAATCCTGGTAAATTAATACACAGTCCAATCTTTGATTAAGCGCTGATTTCTCGGCGCTTTTTTTTCTCTCAAATCTATTACTATTTCAATTCAATAAATTTAATTACTTTTAGGAGCATTTTCCAGCTGTCCGCTATATCTTTTGCGAAAAAAAATCGCAAAAGGATACCGCTACCATCTGGGCTAGGTTCCTCCATTAAATTCACATTTATGCATCAATTCACTCTCGAAATTCTATTTAAAATCATTGGAATCGGTTCGGCATCTGGTTTACTTTTAAACAATGATTCCTTGTTTATTATCTCCGACAACAGTACATTTCTATACGAATACTCGATAGCCAAAAAGGAGTATACCAAAATAAAACTACTCGAAAACAGCCAAGAAAACATCCCGAAAAAACAAAAGTTAGATTTTGAATCCATAACGCAAAAAGGAAAGGAACTCTATATTTTTGGATCAGGATCCAAACCTAAAAGAGAAAGACAACTTATTTACCATCTTAAGAATAAAAAAACAGAAGAAAAGGATTTGACACTGTTCTATCAAAAACTAAAATCGAATGCTTCCATTTCTGATAAAGACATGAATATCGAAGGAGCAGTTTTTTATAAGAATGATTTGATTCTATTCCAACGTGGCAATGGCGATGGTGCCAAAAACGGCATTTTTATTTATAATACAAAAAAAGAAACTACTAAATACATTGCACTTCCTTTACCAAAATTAAAGACGGTGGAAGCTACCTTTACGGATGCCGTTTTGGTTGATGATACCATCTATTTCCTTGCCTCAGCAGAAGATTCAAAATCAACCTATAAAGATGGGGAAATTCTGGGAAGCCTTATCGGAAGTATCAATACAAAAACATGGAGTATCAATTTTACCAAACAAATTACAGAAATGCAAAAATTTGAAGGATTAGCGATTTATAAAAACTCCAAAGAAAGTATCGAATTTTTGCTTTGTGAAGACAATGATACGGAAGAATTACAATCGAATATCTATAAATTAGTTTTGAAAAAATAGAAACTACTTCTCAATGTCTCTCAAATGTTCCATCTTCTTATGCGCCAAGAATCCAGCGATGTCTTCAAAATGTTCTTTGACACGCTTGTTCCCAAATTCAAAAACTTTGGTTGCCAATCCGTCTAAGAAATCACGGTCGTGTGACACTAAAATTAAAGTTCCATCAAAGTCTTTCAATGCATCTTTAATGATGTCTTTGGTTTTCATATCCAAGTGATTTGAAGGCTCATCCAGGATCAATAAATTGACAGGTTCTAACAATAATTTTATCATTGCCAAACGCGTTTTTTCTCCACCCGAAAGCACTTTCACTTTCTTAGTCACATCATCCCCATGAAACATAAAGGCACCCAACAAATCTTTGATTTTCGTTCGAACATCACCCACAGCTACATCGTCTATAGTTTCAAAAATAGTCGCATTTTCATCCAATAATGACGCTTGGTTTTGAGCAAAATAACCTATCTGAGCGTTGTGTCCGATTTCAACATTTCCTTTATCGATGTTGATTTCTTTCATAATGGCTTTAATCATCGTCGATTTTCCTTCCCCATTTTTACCCACAAACGCTACTTTCTGCCCACGTTCAATGACCATATTCGCATCGGCAAAAACCACATGATCTCCATACGATTTCGAAAGCTCTTTCACAATCACAGGATATTGGCCCGAACGAATCGAAGGCGGAAATTTAATCCGTAATGCCGAAGTGTCTATTTCATCAATTTGCACGGGAACGATTTTTTCCAACATTTTTACACGTGATTGCACGGACAATGTTTTAGAAAAAGTTCCTTTAAATCGGTCAATAAATTCCTGATTGTCTGCAATCATTTTTTGTTGCTCGTCGTATGCTTTTTGCTGATGAACTCGGCGGTCTTTACGCAATTCTAAATAATGAGAATACTTTGCTTTGTAGTCGTAAATGCGTCCCATCGTTACTTCTATTGTGCGATTGGTAATATTGTCAACAAAAGCTCTATCGTGCGAAATCACCACCACTGCTTTGGCTGAGTTCAACAAAAAATCTTCCAACCATTGAATACTTTCGATATCCATGTGATTGGTTGGCTCATCTAATAATATCAAATCAGGCTTTTGTAATAAAATTTTAGCGAGTTCTATTCGCATTCTCCAACCTCCAGAAAATTCGGAAGTTTGACGAGAAAAATCTTCCCGAACAAAGCCTAAACCGAGAAGTATTTTCTCTACTTCTGCTTCATAATTGACTTCTTCAATCGCATAATATTTTTCGCTTAAATCAGAAACTCGTTCAATCAGTTTCATATAAGCATCACTTTCATAATCGGTACGAATGGTCAATTGTTCATTGATTTCGTCCATTTCAGCTTTCATTTCGAAAACTTCCCCAAAAGCTTTTGAAGTTTCTTCGAGAACTGTCGCTGAATCTGTCGTTAATAAATGTTGTGGTAAATACGCAACAACCGCTTCTTTCGGAGCTGAAATATTTCCAGATGAAGGTTTGCTTTGACCTGCTATAATTTTTAAAAGCGTCGATTTTCCAGCGCCATTTTTACCCATTAAGGCAATTTTGTCATTTTCATTGATAGCAAAAGAAACGTCGCTAAATAAAGTGGTTCCGCCAAATTGTACGGAGATATCGTTTACTGTAATCATGTGGATTGTTGCATTTTTTAAAGACGCAAAGATAATTGGATTGTTGGATTTTATACTATAAAAAAACATTCCTAATTACTTAAGAATGCTCTCTTTTATAATCTCATCAAAATTGCGAATCTATTTCAACCATATATGAACTTATATGGTTTTAGAATTATTGCTCATTTTTAAATGCTCAACCGAAATTCCTCTATGACGGAATTCGCTTTTCCAAAATCTATTTCCTGAATAAATAATTCAACTGGTTTTGTGTTGGTTAAAGAAGGTAAAACATTCGATTGATTGTTGTTGCGAATGACTGTATTGACTTCAATTGCTTCTATTTTTTCTTGCAGTGCAAGGGCTAAAATTTCAGTTCCTGAAAATATTTTTATTAATCCCATAAGGTTTTTGATAATTGTTGGTTGATGGATTTATTCTTCTTCTAATTCGAACCAATAAGGTTCCGTGAGCATTTTTTCAGCTAAAATTTCGATGCGTTCGGTCAGAACTTCTGAGAAAATGATTCGTTGTGTTTTGGTGATACTATTGGAAATCCGCATGATTTTAGTTTCGTGACGCAATTTCAAAATCGGTTCGGCATCATCCAAAATAAACATTTTGAGTCGATTGACATTATAGCCGGCTGTCGTGAACATTTCATTCAATCTATTAGGAGTTCCGATGAGCACATCGATTCCGGTGGAGATATAATTCTTATCATATTCTAGATCGCCTTTGTCATGCACACCGTAAACTCGCAAATTGGTATATTTTCCGAACTGTTCGAATAATTCTTCCATAGCAAGTACTTTGGCTTTATCTTCTACAATAATCAGTGCTCGGGGCGATTCTTCTCCTTCAGCGACCAATTGCTGAATGACATTCAATACAATGGTGGTTGATTTTCCGCTACTTGCTGGTGAAATAATGACACAATCAGCTCCACTTTTCAAAGTTGAAAAAGTGTCGAGTTGAATGGGATTGGCTTCGGTTAAACCACTTTCTATAAGCGCTTCTTGAAGGTTTGGGTTTATTTTTTTTAGGTTCATTTTTAGGGTTGTCGGTTGTCGGTTGTCGGTTGTCGGTTGTCGGTTGCGCTTATAACTCACAACCGAGAACTGAGAACCGACAACGTTATTTACTCGCAAACAACTTTACATCCGTTTCAGAAATTTCACTTCCTCCTAAGATAATCAATCGTTCTACTACATTTCTTAATTCACGGATATTACCTGTCCAATCGTATTCTTGCAACAATTTGATGGCTTCTTTTGAAAAAGTCTTAGGCGTATTTCCCTGATCAGAGGCAATCTTTTCGGTGAAATGCTCAATGAGTAATGGAATGTCGTCGCGACGGTCATTTAAAGCTGGAACTTTAATTAAGATTACTGCTAATCTATGGTATAAATCTTCCCGGAATCGACCTTCTTCGATTTCCTTTTTCAAATCTTTGTTGGTCGCTGCCACCACACGAACATTTACTTTAATGTCTTTATCCGCTCCTACTCTTTGAATCAAACTTTCTTGTAAAGCACGCAATACTTTCGCTTGAGCAGCCAAACTCATATCGCCTATTTCATCTAAGAAGATAGTGCCACCATCGGCAGCTTCGAACTTACCCGCGCGATCACGAACCGCTGATGTAAAAGCACCTTTCACGTGTCCGAACAATTCGCTTTCGATGAGTTCACTTGGAATTGCAGCACAATTAACTTCAATTAAAGGGAAATTGCAACGTTCGCTTTTTTCGTGTAATTGATGGGCAACGAGTTCTTTTCCAGTTCCGTTGGGGCCTGTGATTAAAACTCGAGCGTCGGTTTGGGCGACTTTCTCAATCATGAGTTTGATATGATTGATGGGTTCGCTTTCGCCTATCATTTCGTATTTTTTGCCTACAATTTTCTTGAGGATTTTATTCTCGACAACGAGTTGTTTTTTGTCTAAAGCGTTGCGGACAGTATTTAGTAAGCGATTTAAGTCGGGTGGTTTGGAGATGTAATCGAAAGCACCCATACGCATTGCATTGATGGCTGTTTCCATATCACCATGTCCAGAAATCATGACCATTGGAATTTCAGGTTTGATTTTTTTGACGGCTTCTAAGAGTTCGACACCATCCATCTTAGGCATTTTGATATCGCAAAGAACCAAATCATAGTCGGTATTCTTAATTTTTTCAAAGCCTTGAATTCCGTCTTCGGCTTCTTCTACGTTATAGGTGCTGCTTTCTTCGGAGAGTATTTTGGTAAGTACTCTACGGATGGCAGCTTCGTCTTCGATGATTAGTATTTTGGACATATCCTTTTTTGAGTTGCTGAGCGGCTGAGTCTCTGAGTTACTGAGTTACTGAGTTACTGAGTCTCTGAGTTACTGAGTGGCAAATTTAGTGAGTTAGTTTGTAAGTGAGGTCATCAATTCTATTTTGATTGTGAATATTATTGCAATGCCCTAGCCCCGATAGCAGTGGAAATCCTTTTTTGCTTTAGTAAAGTCCCTCGAATACGATCAGGATGACAAGCAAAAAAGATTGCAACGTAAGCGGGAATAGCTCCTAATAAAAGCTCAGGAACTCAGACGCTCAGGAACTCTATTGCTAATATTTCAGCCATTTATACAATTCTTTCCAGGTTGGTTTTTTGCCATACATTAGAATTCCGACACGGTATATTTTAGAAGCAAACCAAACCACTCCCATAAACGTTCCGAAAAGAATTGTGATTGACAAAACGATTTGCCACCAGGGCACACCGAACGGAATTCGCATGAGCATGACTATAGGTGATGTGAGTGGCACCATCGAAAAGACCGTCGCAATGTTCCCGTGCGGGTCATTGATTACGGTGAAAAATCCGATGTAAACTCCTAAAATTAAAGGCATGATGATAGGCAAAAGGAATTGTTGCGAATCGGTTTCGTTATCGACAGCGGCACCGATAGCCGCATAGAATGAGCTGTAAAGGAAATAGCCACCGATGAAATAAAGTATAAAACATATGATTAAGGTGGCAATTGGTAAATTCCATAATTCTTTCATATACAATTGTATCGTAGAGAATTGTTCTTGTGCTTGGTGCATCATTTCGGGTGGTACTTTGGCTGTTGGAGACGCATTGATTCCGAAGAAATAAGAGAATCCAAACATGAGCGCTAGCCCGATAATTGCCCAAATCAGAAATTGCAGAATTCCTGCTAAGGAGGTTCCTATAATTTTTCCCATCATCAATTGAAAAGGTTTTACCGAGGAAATGATGATTTCGATAATACGGTTGGTTTTCTCTTCAATCACGGAGCGCATGACCATATTCCCGTAGATGATAATAAACATCATAATGAGATAACCGAAGGCACCGCCGATGGCGATTTTGATTTCGTTGAGTCCTTTGAGAGATTCTTCTCCAGAGGATTTCGCTACTTTTATATTGATCTCAGCTTGTGCTTTTTGAATGGCTAGCGTATCTAATTGTGCTTTTTCAAAATTGAGTTGTGTAAGTTTTTTGGCAATCACTTCTTCGGTTTCTCCAAGAAATGTGATACTTGGACTGTCATTAGAAAGATATTGGATTTTGTTCTCTAGCACATTATAATCGTCGACTTTAGGTATAAATAGCAAACCTTCGAAACTTTCAGAAACCAAGCTATCTTTCAATACTTTCATATCAACGTTTGACATGTTCATGTAATGGAATTCCTCTGAATTTTTAAATTCCTTTGCGAAAATTCCTGTTTCATCGTGGATAGCGATTTGTTTGATATCGGCTTTTAAAGAACCTAAATAGCCCACAAAAGCAGCAATTCCGACAAATAACAATGGACTCAAAAACGTCATTACAATGAATGATTTGTTTCGGACTTTAGCTATGAATTCTCTTTTAATAATTAAGGAAATGATACTCATTTAGATTTACGATTATGGATTTACGAATGAATGCAAATTAGTTTTGGGTCACGGTTTGTATGAAAATATCGTTCACACTTGGAATTTTTTCCATAAAATGGGTGACTTGACCGCGCTGCGTTAGGATATTTAAAAGCTCGTTTGGAGTGGCGTTGCCGAGTTCAATTTTGAGTTTGAGTTCATCGTTGAGCGATTTAAAATCCGTTTGACCCACGGTAAATTTTTGCGTAATGTCGTACATCAAACCTTCTACATTATCTGTTAGTATACCTACTTCAAAGCTATTGGTGCGGTATTGTTGCTTTACATCGGATAACTTTCCTTCGATGAGTTTGTTTGATTGATGAATAAGCGCAATATCGTCGCAAAGTTCTTCTACGCTTTCCATGCGATGGGTAGAAAAAATAATGGTGGAACCTTGTTTTTTGAGTTCAAGGATTTCGTCTTTGATGATGTTGGCATTGACTGGATCGAAGCCAGAAAAAGGTTCATCAAAAATTAATAATTTAGGTTTATGAAGTACACAAACTACAAATTGAATTTTTTGTGCCATTCCTTTAGAGAGTTCTTGAATTTTCTTGTTCCACCAGCCTTGAATTTCAAAGCGATCGAACCAATACTTCAACTGTATCGTTGCTTCAGCTTTTGATAGTCCTTTCATTTGGGCTAGATAGAGACATTGTTCGCCGACTTTCATTGATTTATACAAGCCACGCTCTTCGGGAAGATAACCGATATATTGCACGTGTTGAGGTTTTAATTTTTCTCCATCGAAAATAATAGAACCTGAATCAGGCATTGTTATTTGATTGATGATTCGGATGAGTGATGTTTTTCCTGCGCCGTTAGGACCAAGTAGTCCGTAGATGCTTCCTTTAGGAACAGAAAGTGAAACTTTATTGAGTGCAACGTAGTCACCATATTGTTTGACTACGTTTTCAACTTCAAGAATTGAATTCATTTTATTGTTTGTTATTTGATAAGATGCAACGTTTGAGTGTAAAAGTAGGTAAATGTTACAAAATCTGGAGAGCAATTCAAAAAAAAACCCACCCTTATTTGCACAAGGATGGGAAAAATTGCTATGAAAAAGAAATACTAGTTACCTAGCATTAATCAAATGTAAATATTTTTTTCAATTTATGAGAACATATCTTTAACTTTTTCAAAAAAAGATTTATCACTTTTTTCTGGTTGTGGAATAAAGTTCTCGTTGGTTAAATTATTCTCGAAAAATAATTTTTGTTCTTTGTTTAAAGTTTTAGGTGTCCATACATTAATATGCACGAGTAAATCGCCTGAACCATATCCATTTAGACTTGGAATCCCTTTTCCTTTAAGTCGAAGAATTTTACCCGATTGTATTCCTTCTTCTAATTTGATTCGCACTTTTCCATTGACAGCTTCAATATCTTTAGAAACTCCTAAGACAGCTTCCGCATAACTAATATACATATCAAAATGTAAGTTTTCGCCTTCACGTTTTAAAAATTCATGCTCAATTTCTTCTATGGCAACAATTAAATCACCAGGAATACCGTTTCCGGGAGCATCATTTCCTTTATTTGAAACTTTAAGTTGCATTCCATCGACAACTCCAGCTGGGATTTTTATTGAAACTGTTT
>JAYVZG010000054.1:0-28333 GCA_043783565.1 Flavobacterium sp.
AAAACTTACCTTTCAAAACAATAAATACACATGTAAATACGGTTATTGCTTTTGAAAACCAACCAACTATTTCATTCAGAAAACCAATCAGTATTGCTATAGATAATACTGTTCCTTTCCACAGAGAGTTTTACACTTCCGATGTGTTTGCCTGTATTTGGCTCCCCCCCAAATTGAGTTAATGATTTTTTTATAATAACTAATTAGCAATATTCAAACTATTTCTGATTAGATATTAAAATGCTGTTTGCTAATTATTTTTAGTGAATAGCACTTTTATCAATTTCATTAATTCTAAAGTCATGCTGAATAAAATCATAGAATTTTCTATAAAAAACAAACTCATTGTTGGGTTGTTTACTGTTGTACTTATTGGCTATGGTATTTATCAATTTACCAAACTACCCATTGATGCCGTTCCCGATATAACAGACAATCAAGTACAGGTGATAACTTCTGCCCCGTCGTTAGGTGCAACCGATATTGAACGATTGATAACGTTTCCAATCGAGCAAGCTAATAGTAATATTCCAGGATTAAAGGAAATCCGCAGTTTCTCTCGTTTTGGTTTATCAGTAGTGACTATTGTTTTTGATGATGATACCGATGTTTATTGGGCGAGACAACAAGTAACCGAAAGATTAAGTGCGGTAAAAGAACAAATTCCTAAAGGAATTGGCGACCCTTATCTTGCGCCAGTAACTACAGGTTTGGGTGAGATCTATCAATATGCCGTAAGAGCAAAAAGCGGTTACGAAAAAAAATATGACGCTACCGAATTGCGAACCATTCAAGATTGGATTGTACGCCGTCAATTATTAGGTGTTGAAGGTGTTGCGGAAGTTAGCACTTTCGGTGGCAAACTAAAACAATTTGAAATCGCAATCGACCCGAATAAATTGCAATCCCATAATATTACCGTTGCAGATGTTTTTACAGCTTTAGAAAAAAACAATCAAAATACAGGTGGTGCCTACATCGAAAAAGGTCCGACAGTATTATACATCCGAAGCGAAGGATTAATTAGTACAATCGAAAACATAAAAGACATTGCTATTAAAAACACAAGTAGTGGAAGTCCTCTATTTATTCGTGATGTTGCCGAAGTTCGTATTGGTAGCGCCATTCGCTACGGTGCATTGACTTTTAACAAAAGAGGGGTTCAATCAGGCGAAGTTTCGGGCGCAGTAGTAATGATGCTAAAAGGGGCAAACAGTAATATTGTCATCAAAAAAATAAAAGAACGAATTGAACAAATTCAAAAAACATTACCCGAAGGCGTTATTGTAGAACCATTTTTAGACCGTACCAAAATGGTCAACAATTCTATTTCTACTGTTGGTAAAAACTTAATGGAAGGTGCAATCATTGTACTTTTAGTATTAATCTTTTTTTTAGGCAATATTCGAGCAGGTTTAATCGTAGCTTCTGTTATTCCATTAGCGATGTTATTCGCAGTAATACTGATGAATATATTTGGCGTAAGCGGAAATTTAATGAGTTTAGGCGCATTAGATTTTGGTTTAATCGTCGATGGCGCAGTAATTATTGTCGAAGCGTGTTTGTTTAGTTTACACAGTCGAAAGCAAGGAGAAATTACGCAAAACCAAATGGACGGAGTTGTTTTGGAAACTTCGGTAAGAATGCGAAACGTTGCCGTTTTTGGTGAGTTAATCATCTTAATAGTTTACATTCCAATTTTCACATTAAGAGGGATTGAAGGAAAAATGTTTTTACCAATGGCACAAACAATCGCTTTTGCTTTGTTTGGTGCTTTTGT
The DNA here is from genome assembly GCA_043783565.1 of Flavobacterium sp. GTDB lineage: Bacteria > Bacteroidota > Bacteroidia > Flavobacteriales > Flavobacteriaceae > Flavobacterium. Next base: position 1,781 of record JAYVZG010000054.1, read on the forward strand.
GTTGTCATTGACTTATATTCCTATGATGACGGCTTTATTTTTGAACAAAAAAGTAACACACAAACAAAACTTTTCAGATAGAATGATGGCAAGATTAGAAAATTTCTATCAGCCAATTTTAGAAAAAGCATTGGCAATACCAAGATTTATAATCGGAACTACACTAACATTATTTGTTGTAGCAATCATTACACTTTCATTTATGGGTGGCGAATTTATGCCATCATTAGAAGAAGGAGATTTTGCAGTAGAAACTCGAGTTTTGCCAGGAAGTAATTTGCAAACTTCAATGACTGCTATTTCACAAGGCGCAAAAATACTATTAGAAAAATTCCCAGAAGTAGAAAAAGTGGTTGGTAAAACAGGAAGTTCCGAAGTGCCAACCGACCCAATGCCAATTGATGCCAGCGATATGATGGTTATTCTAAAAGATAAATCAGAATGGACATCAGCATCCACTTTCGATGAACTATCCGAAAAAATGGCAAAGGAACTCGAAGCAGTTCCGGGTGTTTCTTATGGTTTTCAATATCCTGTTCAAATGCGTTTTAATGAGTTAATGACAGGCGCAAGACAAGATGTGGTTTGTAAAATATTTGGAGAAAATCTCGATACTTTAGCATTATACGCCAACAAATTAGGAAAGATTGTAAGCACAGTCAAAGGCTCTTCTGACCTTTATGTAGAAACCGTTACAGGAATGCCACAAATTGTAATTGACTATAATCGTCCAGCAATTGCACAATACAATTTGAACATCGAAGACATCAACCGAATAGTAAACACCGCTTTTGCAGGACAAAGCACAGGATTAATCTATGAAGGCGAAAAACGATTTGATTTAGTGGTTCGTTTGGCTGGAGAAAAAAGACAAGATTTGGCAGATGTTCAAAATCTATTAATTCCAACGCCTAGTGGTTCACAAATTCCACTATCACAATTAGCAAAAGTAGCAATCACAGAAGGTCCAAATCAAATTCAAAGAGAAGATGCCAAACGCAGAATTGTAGTTGGGTTCAATGTTCGTGGTCGTGATGTGCAAAGTATCGTCAAAGAATTGCAAGACCAAGTAGGAACAAAAATTAAGTTTCCAGCAGGCTATTATCCTACTTATGGCGGTGCTTTTGAAAACTTAAACGCCGCTAAACAACGATTATTGATTGCAGTTCCTATTTCATTAATATTAATTTTCATCTTATTGTTTTTTGCTTTCAAATCCGTAAAACAAGGATTGTTGATTTATTCTGCAATTCCGTTATCAATGATAGGTGGAATATTCTTTTTAGCAATGCGAGGAATGCCTTTTAGTATCAGCGCAGGAGTTGGTTTTATTGCTTTATTTGGTGTGGCAGTTCTGAATGGTTTGGTATTAATTGCCGAATTCAACCGCATAAAAAAATCAGGCGAAACCGATTTAAAAGCAATTGTTTTACAAGGAACAAGAATTCGTTTACGACCAGTTTTAATGACAGCACTTGTAGCATCATTAGGATTTTTACCAATGGCATTAAGCAACGGTTCAGGTGCAGAAGTTCAGAAACCATTAGCAACAGTCGTTATTGGTGGATTAATTATTGCCACATTCTTAACTTTATTTGTCTTACCAATTTTATACATCATGTTTGAAAAAGGAATTAAATTAAAACCAAGAAAGATAAAATCTATTACAACAGTCATTGTATTAGGATTGTTTTTCTCTTTTCAAAATACCAATGCACAGGAAAAAATCTCTTTAGAGAAAGCCCTTGAAACTGCATTGCAAAACAACTTGAAAGTTAAAAACCAAAAACTCAATTCAGATTATTTGCAAAAAATGAGCAAAACAGGTTATGATATTCCGAACACAGGAATTATATCTGAATATGGTCAATTCAATAGCAATGTAAATGATCTAAAAATTGGTGTTTCGCAAAGCATAAAATTCCCAACGATTTACAAAAGGCAAAAACAACTTTTAGTAGAACAAGCCAAAACAGGCGAATGGAACGAAGCTTTACAAAAAAAGGAACTAACTAAAGAAGTAACAAGTGTATTTTATGAACTGATTTATCTAAAAGAGAAAGAAAAATTATTGATAAAAAGCGATAGCATCTATTCTGAATTTTTAAGAAAATCAACACTTCGTTTTGACAAAGGCGAAAGCAATGTTTTAGAAAAAGCAACTGCCGAAAACCAATCTGGGCAAATAAAAATACAATTGCAGGAAGTACAAAGCGATTATAAAATAGTGTTATCTCAATTCAAAATGGCATTAAATTCGGATAAAGACTTTGCTCCTCTTTCAGATAAAATCAAAATGGTTTTTGATGAAAAAGCAACAAATGAGGCAACCACAAATCATCCAAGCATTAAATTATTTGAGCAGGAAGTAACTATCAATAAATCGGAAATATCTTTAGAGAAGTCTAAAAAATTACCGGAATTAATTGGAGGGGTTTATTGGCAAACGTTTAAAACCGATAAAGCGAATCAAAACGAATATAATGGCGTTTTCGGGCAGTTTGGAGTTGCATTACCGTTATTCAATTCATCATTCAGCAACAGAAAAAAAGCATTAGAAACCAAAACCCAAATCGCTGAAAACAATTTGACTTTCGAAAAACTGAAACTTCAAAATCAGTATCAAAATTTGTTGCAGGAATATCAAAAGTACAAAACAACCCTTGAGTATTACGAAACCAAAGCTTTGAAAAGTGTTGATATAGTAACCAAGGCAGCCAACAATAAATTCCTCGGTGGCGACATTAATTACCTAGAATGGGTAATGCTTATTAATCAAAATACCGAAATCCAAAGCAATTATATTGAAGCTGTTAGAAAAGGAAATGAAACCATAATTAATTTAATGAACTTAACATCAAAATAAAATGAAAAATATAGTCATCACAATTACAGCCTTTCTAGTCCTTACTTCTTGCGGAAACAAAAAATCAGAAGAGGAAACAGCAGAACCAACCATTGAAAACATAACAACGCTAACTGATGCGCAAATAAAAAATGCAGGTATTCAAACAGGGAAAATAGAGCAAAAGGAAATTTCTGCAACATTAAAACTCAACGGGAAAATTGATGTACCTCCTCAAAATCTAGTGTCTATAAGCGTACCAATGGGAGGCTATTTAAAATACACCGATTTGCTAGAGGGAATGCACGTTTATAAAGGACAGGTTTTGTGTGTTGTCGAAGACCAACAATATATCCAACTACAAGAAGATTACTTATTGGCAAAATCTAAAATTGTATATGCTAAAGCAGAATTTGAAAGACAGAAAGAACTCAATCAAAGTAAAGCCAGTAGCGACAAAGTATATCAGCAAGCACAAGCCGAATATAATTCACTTTCAGTTATGGTGCAATCGTATGGCGAAAAACTAAAATTTGCGGGTATCAACCCAAATTCTGTAACAACAAAGTCTATATCAAAAAGCATCAATGTGTATTCGCCAATAAGCGGTTTTGTTTCTAAAGTAAACGTAAACATTGGTAAATATGTAAACCCAAGCGATATTTTATTTGAAATTGTAAACCCAACGGATATTCATTTGGCATTGACAGTTTTTGAAAAAGACATTAATCGTTTGGCTATTGGACAATCATTAGTAGCATACACCAATACCAATCCTGAGAAAAAATATCCTTGCAAAATTATATTGATTGGCAAAGATTTTTCAGAAAATCGAAGCACCGAAATGCACTGTCATTTTACCAATTATGATAATGAATTATTGCCAGGTATGTATATGAATGCAGAAGTGGAACTAAAAAGCCAAATGTCTGCCATACTTCCGTCTGAGGCAGTCCTAAGTTATGAAACCAAAAACTATGTATTCATAGCCAAAAGCAACAAGCAATTTGAAATGAAAGAAGTTACTATTGGAAATTCAGAAAATGGATTTACAGAAATTCTTTCGGAAGACTTAAAAGAAGCAATTATTGTAACCAAAGGGGCATATTCTATTTTGATGAAAATGAAAAATGTGGAAGAATAAATAGTATATATTTACGGCAGATTATTATTAATTCCGTTTGTTGACAGCCTTTCTTTTTATGGGCTGTTTGCTTTTTAGGCCGCTACTGTTTTCTAATTATACATTTAAAAAAATAATTATATTGCAATCTAATTATGAGTACACGAAACGGTACACGATTTTCTACATATCAATAATAAAAAGGGTTAATTTCGATAAAATATCAAATTCATAACCCTGTAGTCACGGGTTCAACTCCCATCCTCGCTACAAATAAAAAAGTCTTAAACAAAATAGTGTTTAGGACTTTTTTTTTCACTTCAACCTAATTGAAGATACTTTAAATATTTCCCATCCTAATACTTCTTGAACTTTTTAAAAGAATAAAATAGCAATCTAGATTAATTATTTATTTAATAGTTATTCCTGTTATATAACAAATAGTAACATTGTAATGTAGTCTTTTTCTTTAATATATTGCATTTTTATGCATTTCATCGATGTTTTATGTATTTTGTCGGTAAAATATTTTGTGAATTCGAAATGCTATACTATTTTTGACTCGTTAAATAATAATATTAACTAAATACAATTTTTTCGGGGGAAAAAAAGTTATGAAAACAATTACTTTAAAATACAGAAAATTAATACTCGTCTTTAACACATTATTAATGTGTAGCTTAGGGTATTCGCAAACAACTCAAACCTATAATTCAACAGGAACATTTACTGTGCCTGCTGGAGTTTCTTCTGTTCAAGTTCAGGCTTGGGGCGCAGGTGGTGCCGGTGGTGGAAATACAACAAACGCAGATGGTGCCGGTGGTGGTGGTGGTGGTGCTTATAGTGCCGACCCAGCAGTGCTCGTTGTACCAGGTACTTATACTGTTACTGTTGGTACTCCTGGATATGGCAATGCCGGAGCTGCTGGCGGTAATGGAAGTGATTCGTGGTTTAATACCACAACCACTGTTCTAGCTAAAGGTGGGAATGGTGGAAATCCTCCAGTAAGTGGGAATGGTGGTACAGGTGGTACAGGTGGTGCAGCCGCATCAGGTTTTGGTACTACAAAATATAGTGGTGGAAACGGAGGTACAGGAAGAGATTCCAACACTGGACATGGTGGTCCTGGTGCGACTTCTGCCGGAACAGCTAGCAATGGTTTATCTGGTGCCGCAGTATGGTCAACTACAAATGCACCAGCCCCAGTGCCTGCAGGCGCAGGTGCAGGTGCTCCTGCTGGTTCAGCTACAAACGACGGATTTTCTAATATTTCTGCCTTAGGTGGCGGAGGTGGAGGTGCTGGTGATAAAAATAGTACTGGTTCTCCACCCAATACAATTGGAGGAGATGGTGCAGAGGGGCAAGTAATCCTTACATGGGTTTGTCCAACCTATGCATTAACAGCTGCGGCAACTAATAACGGGCCATTTTGTAATACATCATCATCTACAATATCATTAAGGTCGTCGACTTTACCTTCTGGAACGTATACTGTAACTTACAATTTATCTGGTGCAACATCAGCAACAGGAAATACAGCTACTATGACTTTTATTGCTGGTAGCCCAGGAACAGGAACTTTTTTTACTCCTTCTTTAAATATAGGGTCAACTATAGTTACTATTACCAACCTCTCTTCTGGAGCGGGTTGTAATACCGTTATTGGTACTTTCAATACAACTACTGTATCAATAGTGGCCCCAGCAACAGCTGTAGCAGGAACAGATATAGCTGGTTGTTCAACTACTCCAACCTTTAATGTTACAGCGGGGTCAAGTGCAACTAATTTTGCTACCGTTCTATGGACATCAAGCGGCACTGGAACTTTTACAAATGCTACTTCGTTGACACTTTGCACTTATACTCCAAGCGCTGCTGATATAGCAGGTGGAACAGTAATATTGACATTAACTGCAACAGGAAATGTTCCTTGCAGTTCAGTTTTTTCTACTAAATTCCTAACTGTTTATGCGCAACCTACTGCTGTAGCAGGTTCGAATGTCGTAACTTGTTCTGGAAATGGACCAGTAGACATTACATTTGGCTCTAGCGTATCTAATGCTACTTCCATTACATGGTCTAGTAGCGGAACTGGTACATTTTCAAATCCAAATTTGTTAGCTCCATGTACTTACACACCAAGTGCTGCTGATATTGCTACAGGAGTCATAACTTTAACTTTAACGGCTAACAGTACATTTTGTGGTAGCGCTGCAACTGCAACAAAAATTTTAACGATTTTTACTTCACCTTCATCAGTGGCAGGACCAAATTTTGGAACATGCTCCACTTCTGGTGCTATCAATATAACTGCAGGTTCAAGTGCGACAAATTATTCGAGTGTTGCATGGACTTCAAGTGGGTTTGGTACCTTTACCAATCCAACCTCAATGACGCTTTGTACTTATAATCCTAGTGCTTCTGATATAACAGCAGGAAGTGTAATATTGACTTTAACAGTTTATGGAAATCCTCCATGTAACCCAATAGTTTCTACAAAAATACTGACAATCAGTAAGCCAATGACTGCAATCGCCGGAACACCAATTACAACCTGTTCTTCTGTTGGTGCGGTTAATATTACTGCAGGATCGTCAGCTACGAATCAAACTTCCGTAACTTGGACTTCAAGTGGAAGTGGATCTTTTGCCAATGCAAATTCATTAACGACTTGTACCTATACTCCTAGTGCAGCGGATATTACTGCTGGTAGTGTTATAATAACACTTACAGCTTCTAATGCTGGTTGTGCAAATGTTACTTCAACTAAGACATTGACAATTATAGGTACACCAACTGCAGTTGCAGGTGCAGCTTTGGCAACTTGTGCTTCTGCTGCTGCTATGAATATAACGGCAGGGTCTAGTGCAACAAATCAAACAAGTATCACTTGGACCTCTAGCGGAACAGGTACTTTTACCAATGCAAATTCATTGACACTTTGCACTTATAATCCTAGTGCTGCTGATAAAACAGCAGGAAGCGTAACGTTGACTTTAACTGCTTTTGCTAATGCTCCGTGTGCCAATGTAACGTCGACAAAGGTATTGACCATTAGTCCAGCAATGACTGCAGTGGCTGGAACAGCAATTACTACTTGTTCTTCTGTTGGTGCGGTTAATATTACTGCTGGATCTTCTGCTACAAATCAAACTACTGCAACTTGGACTTCAAGTGGAACTGGATCTTTTGCAAATGCAAATTCATTAACTACTTGTACGTATACTCCTAGCGCTGCTGATATAACTGCCGGTAGCGTAACTTTAACACTGACTACATCCAATGCAGGTTGTGCAAACGTAACTTCTACAAAAACATTAACTATAAGAGCTGCTGCTACTGCTGTTGCTGGTTCAGATTTTACTTCATGCTATACTTCTGGTGCAATCAATATTACTGCTGGATCTAGCGCAACGAATCAAACTGGAGTAACTTGGACTTCAAATGGAACAGGTACATTTACCAATGCAAATTCATTGACATTATGTACGTATACTCCAAGTGCAGCCGATATTACAGCAGGAAGTAGAACTTTTACACTTACAGCTACTGGTACTGCACCTTGCGCTAATGCAACGTCAACAAAAACAATGACAATATTTACAGCACCAACAGTTACTGGAACTACACCTGGTTCAAGAACTGGAGCTGGAACTGTAATACTTGGAGCAACATCTTCTATAGGTACTTTAAACTGGTATGCTGCTTTAACTGGAGGTTCGTCTTTAGGTTCAGGAACTAGTTTTACTACTCCTATTATTGCTGCAACAACAACCTATTATGTTGAAGCTGTTAACGGTACTTGTATTTCATCTCCTAGAGTTGCTGTAATAGCAACTGTAAACTATAATGAAATCGATATTCAAGGAAATGCTGTTTCTATTGTAAGTGGAGATATTACACCTTCACTTACAGATTGGACAGACTTCGGATCTTCTACAGCAACAAGAACTTTTACAATTCGAAATGTTGGTGGTTCTTTACTAACGGTTGGGGCGATAACAATATCAGGCTTAAACGCCAGTGAATTTACGGTTACAACTCCTCCGAGTGCTACCGTTGCCATTGGTGCGACTACTACATTTACAGTGACTTTTGCACCATTAGCTCTTGGAGTTCGAACAGCAAATATTTCTATAATAAACAATGATGCGGACGAAAATCCATATACATTTGATATTCAAGGATCAAGTCTTTCTCAAGAAATTGACATCCAAGGAAATGCAACATCTATTGTGAATGGAGATAGTACGCCAACTACGGCTGATTGGACTGACTTTGGAAGTGTAGCAGGAACTAGAACATTCACGATTCGCAATACTGGGAACATCGCTTTAGCTGTTGGTGCCATAACAATTTCAGGAACAAATGCGGCCGACTTCACTGTCACTACACCACCTGCTTCATCAGTTGTAGCCTATGGATCCACTACATTTATAGTAACGTTTTCTCCAAGTGCAATTAATTCTCGAACTGCTACCATTAGCATCGCTAACGACGATACGGATGAAAATCCTTACACTTTTGCGATACAAGGATTTGGTATTATTCCAGAAATTGATGTACAAGGAAATGCTACTACAATTGCAGACAATGATATAACACCTACTACTGCTGACTGGACTGACTTTAGTTCAACAGCTAGCACAAGAACATTTACTGTTTTCAACAATGGAAATATTACCTTAACACTTGGTTCACTAGTAATTTCTGGTACAAATGCCGCTGATTTTACAGTAACAACCTTGCCAAGTGCGACAGTTGCTGCTTTTAGTACTACAACTTTTGTTGTTACTTTTATTCCAGGAGCTCTTGGGCTTAGAACTGCTACGATTACTTTTAGTAATAATGATAGTAATGAAAACCCTTATAACTTTAACATACAAGGAACTGGAGTTCCAAGAGAAATAGACTTACAAGGACTTGGAATTTCAATAGTCAATGGCGACTTAGTAACATCTGTTTCAGACGGTACTGATTTCGGATCTGCAGATATCAATCTTGCAACAGTTACTAGAGTATTTACCATTCTAAATACAGGTTCACTTACTTTGACTATTTCAAACCCAACAATTACAGGATTGAACGCAGCTGAATTCAGTATATCTGCGAATCCTGGCACCCTTACTATTGGAGCAGGATCCAGTACGACTTTCTCAGTTACTTTTAATCCAAGTGCTGTATTTACTAGAGTGGCAACCATCAACATTGTAAACAACGACACTGATGAAAACCCGTATACTTTTGCCATTCAAGGGGCAGGTTTACTAGATAATGACAGCGATGGAATTCCGAACAATGCAGATTTAGATGATGATAATGATGGAGTTGTAGATAGCATAGAATGTGGAACTTGCATCAGTGACCCTTTTGTAAACGGAAGTTTTGAAACACCAGCAATTCCTGCTACATCATACAGAATTTTAGCTTCTTCTTTGGTTACTGGATGGACAAATAGTGCCGAAGCCTTTATCGAAATATGGAGTACAGGATTTAACGGAGTTCCGGCTGCAGCTGGTAATCAATTTGCAGAATTAAATGCAAATGTTGCAGGAAATCTCTATCAAACATTTTGTTTAAACGGAGCGGGTGGAACTATCAACTGGTCTATTAAGCACAGAGGAAGATCTGGTACTGACGTAGCTGAGGTAAGATTTGGAGGTACTTTAGCAACTATTGCTACTGTTGCAACTATGACTGACGGAAATACTTCATGGGGATCCTATTCGGGTACTTATGCAATTCCGGTAGGACAAACTTCAATTGTTTTAGCATTTACTGCAGTTTCTTCTACAGGAGGATTGTCTTATGGTAACTTTATCGATGATGTTCAGATAATCATCAACCAGAATTGTATTGATACTGACGGAGATACAATAGCAAATATTACGGATGTAGATGATGATAATGATGGTATTCCGAGTATCGAAGAAGCTGGATTTAAAGCATATAGTAATGGTACGGCAACCATGGATAAAACAAGTGTTGCTACATGGACAGATGCAAATGCAAATGGTATTAATGACCCTATTGATACTATGATAGCTGGTGGTACCTATGTAGTACCCGATACTGATGGAGACGGGGTAAGAAATTATTTAGATTTAGATAGTGATAACGATACTTTGTTTGATGTTGATGAAGCAAATACTTTGAATGGTGATGGTGATATCAATGGAGATGGAAATGGTGACGGTCCTGACTCCGAAGGCGATGGATTATTAAACCTATATGACAACTCCGCTTTATTTGGATCAACAACGAGAGCTTACGCCCAAGATAGTGATTCAAACGGCATTGCAGATTTCTTACAATTAGATTCGAATGATGATGGTATAAATGATATTCAAACAGGTTTATATGGTAGTTTTGACATCAATGGTGATGGTAAAATTGACGGAACTGGCGATGCAGATGGTGATGGTATCTTAGACATTTTTGATACGAATGATATTGTTCGTGGTTCTCCAAGAGATTTGAATAGAAAACTATATCTTGACTTCGACGGACGTAACGATTACGGAGTAGATGCCACAACTTTAGGTGTATTGGCTAATGAAACTATCATGGCTTGGGTTGATATGAATAGCGCTTTCTCTGCTACTGGAGTAGTGGCTGGACAACCAGGTTTCATATTGAGAATCAACAGTAGTAGAAATCTTGAAGCAGTAGTCAATGGATCTACGGTAACATATAGTACTACCGCAATTGCTAAATCTCAATGGGTTCATGTCGGTGCTGTTTATAATGGTGCAACAGTGAAATTATTTATCAACGGACAAATGGTAACGAGTGGAGCTGCAACTGGTAGTATTGCTTCAAGTGTATTGACTATAGGTAAAACACCAAGTGCAGCAACAAATTACTTCAAAGGAAAAATTGATGAAGTACGTGTATTTAATGTAGCCTTAACGGACTTACAATTCCAAAGAATGGTCTATCAAGAAGTTCAAAATACCGCTTCGCAAGTTCGTGGTACTATTGTCCCTAAAGATATTCAAACGCTTCCTTATACCAATATGTTAAGAAACTACAGAATGGATGCCTACAAAGACGATATCGTTGACAATATTACGACAGCATCTATTGATACAGGAACAGGTATGAAAATATATAACCATAAAATAATCAAAGTACAAGAAGCTCCAATGCCTTTTGTAACTTTAACAGCGGGGACTTTTGCAACAGCAGTAAATGATGCATCAAAAGATATCCGTGGAATGGATGTAATTGATTTCGATTATTCTATCATCCAAGTGAAACACAATATTACTGAAACTGCAAACAATACTGACTTAGCGATGTTTGTAGATCCAGGTGTGACAATCACGATGAACAACGATACGAAAATTCAAAATGATTGGTACTTAAAATTAGATGGTAAAATTGACTTACAAGGAAAATCTCAATTAGTACAATCTATCAATAGTGAATTAGATGTTACTAGTGCTGGTTCTATCGAAAGAGATCAAGAAGGACAATCTAATAAATTCAATTACAATTACTGGTCATCACCTGTTGGTGCCCTAAGTGTAACTTCAAACAACAATGCATTTACTATTAATGGTGTAATGCGTGACGGAACTAATCCAAATAGTATTCAGCCTATTACATGGACAACTGGATATAATGGTGCAGCAACTTCTCCGGTTACTTTGAGCAGTTATTGGATTTTTAAATTCCAAAACTTATCGCCTCAATACGCTAACTGGGCTGCTGTTGGACAAAATGGATCTTTACTAGCCGCTCAAGGATTTACCATGAAAGGAACAGCTGCTGCTACCTCTACTCAAAACTATACGTTTGTAGGGAAACCAAATAATGGAACAATTACAACAGCTATTGCAGCTGGAAATTTAAATCTATGTGGAAATCCTTATCCATCTGCTTTGGATGCTGATGCTTTTATCACAGCAAATAGTGCTGTAATAACTGGTGCATTGTATTTCTGGGAACATTTCAGCACCAACACTTCCCATAATCTTCTAGATTATCAAGGTGGATACGCAGCTAGAAACTTGGTTGGAGGAACGCCTCCAGTAGCACCAGCAGGAATTAGTGGATTAGGAACAAGCTCGAGAATTCCAAGTAGATATATTCCTGTCGGACAAGGATTCTTAATTTATGGTAGTGCAACCGGCGGAACGGTTACATTTGACAACAATCAGAGAGGATTCATTAAAGAAACAAATGCTAGTTCTAACATAATGTTTAGAAATACTAATCAATCATCAGTATCAATCATAGACAGAAGTTTTGACAATAGCGAAGATGCAATTGTAGACAACAACAACTTCTCTAAAATTCGATTAGGTTTCAATTCTGTGAATAATTTTCACCGTCAAATCTTACTTGGTTTCATGAACGAATTTGCAACGGAAGGTTTTGATGCTGGATATGATGCACCACAGTTAGACAGTCAACCGAATGATTTTTACTTTGCAATTCCTGATCAAAATTTAGTAATCGAAGGAGTGGATGCTTTCAACGCAAGTAAAATTTTACCTTTAACTGTTAAAAACGGTTTAGTTGGAAATGTACAATTCACGTTGGATGCTACTGAAAACTTTGATGACAATCAAAATATCTATATTCATGATAATGTAACAAATGAATATCATGATATCCGTAATGGAAACTTTGATATCAATTTACCAATCGGAACTTTTGATACACGATTCTCGCTTCGTTTTACAAATGCAGCTTTAGGAGTGAATGACTTTGATTTGAATAAAGAAATACTTGTGTATTTTACCAATAATGACAACATGATTACGATTAACAATAGTTTGTTGGATGCAACTGTTCAAACAGTAGACCTCTACAATATGTTAGGACAATCAATCCGAACTTGGGAAGTAAAAAACAACAATCAATCTAAAATTCAAATACCAGTAAACAATGTCAGTACAGGAACCTATATCGTAAAAGTACATACTTCAAAAGGTGATATAAGTAAAAAAATAATTATCGATTAACTCCCCCTTTTTTCCCCAAATAAGGTAAAAGCTTCTTGTAATGAGAAGCTTTTTTTATGGAATAAAATCAAAAAAAAACCGCAGGTTCACAGATTTTAAAATAATTCTAAATCTGTGAACCTGCGGTAAATATTTTTGCTTTTAAATTATTTATTAGTTAGACAACTGCGTTTTCAAATCCTCAAACGAAAGTAGAGTTTGTTCACCCGATTGAAGATTTTTTAAACTAAATTTATCTTCATTCATTTCGGTTTCACCTACAATTACAGCATATTCTATTTGTCTTTTATCTGCGTACATAAATTGCTTTCCTACTTTTATTGCGTCAGGATAAAGCTCGACTTTTACGCCAGCTTTTCGAAGTTTTTGAATCGCTTGCATAGCATAAAAAGCTTCTTTTTCACCATAGTTTATAAACAAGGCTTTCGTAGAATTTTGAACAGTTTCTGGAAATAAATTTAATTCTTCAAGTACCAAATAAATACGATCCAAACCAAACGAAATACCTACTCCACTCATATCTTTCAATCCAAAAATACCTGTCAAATCATCGTATCTTCCGCCACCACCAATGGAACCCATCGACACAGATTTTGGCGGAGCAACTTCAAAAATAGCACCTGTATAATAATTCAACCCTCGTGCTAAAGTGACATCCAAATCTAAATTAGAAAACTGAAGTCCAAGTTGTGTTACTTGATTACAGATAAATTGCAGTTCACTCACGCCTTTCATTCCTTCTTCAGAAGAGGAAAGTAAAATCGATAATTGCTCAATTTTCTCTTCTATATTCCCAGAAAACTGAAACAGAGGCTGCACTTTAGTAAGGGCTTCTTCGGAAATTCCTTTCTCAAGCATTTCTTTCTTTACGCCGTCCTCTCCTATTTTATCAAGCTTATCCAAGGCAACTGTAAAATCAATCAATTTATCTTGGGCACCAATAACCGCAGCAATTCCAGATAATATTTTTCGATTGTTTATTTTGATTGTAACCTCTTTCAAACCCAGTTCAGAAAAAACAGCATCATACAACTGTACCAATTCTACTTCTTGCCATAAAGACGTCGAACCTACCACATCGGCATCACACTGAAAGAACTCTCTGAAACGTCCTTTTTGTGGTCGATCTGCTCGCCAAACTGGTTGAATTTGATAGCGTTTGAAAGGAAATTCTATATCATTTTGATGTTGCACGACATAGCGAGCGAAGGGAACGGTGAGGTCATATCGGAGCGCTTTTTCGGAAATACTGGAAGTCAATTTATTACTTTCTTTGTTTTGTAATGCGTTTTCATCCGCTTTACTTAAGTAATCCCCAGAATTTAAAATCTTAAAAATCAATCGATCGCCTTCTTCCCCATATTTTCCCATTAAAGTTTCCGAATTCTCAAACGATGGAGTCTCTATTGGTTGGTAACCATATTTTTCGAAATTGCTTTTAATAATCGAAAAAATATAGTTTCGTTTTGACACCTCAACAGGTGAAAAATCTCGGGTTCCTTTGGGTATGCTTGGTTTCTGAGCCATTTCTTAAATTGTTGGATTTTTAGGTCTGCAACCGACAACCGGCAACCGACAACTAATTCCCTGCAAATATCTTATTTTTAAAATAAATAATACTGCTTCAAAATAAACTTGTAACAAAAATCGTAAATTCGTGACAAATTCGCATGATGCTAAAATTATTTAAAGAGAACGTCCGAATCGCATTGGGTTCCATTAGAACTCAACTTCTCCGAACTATTCTGACCGTACTAATTATTGCCATCGGAATTACCGCATTGGTCTGCATTCTTACAGTTGTAGCGGCACTTGAGAACACCTTGTCTTCTAATTTTGCATCCATGGGTTCGAATACTTTCAACATCAACCAGTATGCTATATCCAGTATTCGTGGGAATGGTGGAGAACGAGAATTCATCAATCCCATAATTTCGTATCCTGAAGCAATCGCATTCAAACAAAAATACCACTACCCTTTAACACAAACTTCTTTATCATTTAGAGCAGTTTCGAATGCTGAAGTGAAATTTGAAAATAAAAAAACAGATCCCGAAATTTCGGTGGTTGGCGTCGACGAGCATTACGTCGTCAACTCTGGATTGGAAACTACAAAAGGTAGAAATTTTACTGGATTTGATATTTCAAACAATACGTATTGTTGTATTGTCGGTTCTGATTTTGAAAAAGATTTATTGAAAGATACGAATCCTATTGACAAAGTTATTTCGATTCGCGGAGCCAAATTTAAGGTGATTGGTGTCTTAAAAGAAAAAGGTTCCACTTTTGGGAACAGTCAGGATTTACGTGTATTGATTCCCATTCAAATTGCAAGATCACTCTTCAACAAACCCAATATCGATTATAGCATTAGCGTTATGATTGAAAAAAAAGAATTACTAGATCAGGCTATCGATAATGCTGTGGGAACTATGCGAAGAATTCGAAAATTAAGTCCTATAAAAGACTCCAATTTTGGCATTTCAAGAAGCGATGATTTAATCAATAAAATTTTAGGAATCACACAATATCTTGGTATTTCCGCCTGGGTAATTGGGATCATTACCATCTTCGGATCTTCGATAGCCTTGATGAATATCATGTTGGTTTCCGTCACAGAACGTACTCGAGAAATTGGAGTTAGAAAAGCGTTAGGAGCCAAACGAAAAACAATTGCAACGCAGTTTTTTATTGAAACACTAGTAATTGGTCAGATGGGTGGAATTTTAGGAATAATATTCGGAATTTCAGCAGGTTACGGAATTGCCTCCTTATTAGATTTTGATTTTGTAACGCCCTGGGCTGCTATATTTTCTGCCTTCGTAACTACTTTTGTGGTTGCAATTGTATCCGGTTCTTTTCCTGCATTGAAAGCTTCAAAATTAGATCCAATTGAAGCTTTGAGATACGAATAACACTATTTTTTAGTAGCACGAATCATTCGATCATTGTTATAAATGTCTGTCTTTAAAGTTACATTTTCAAATCCCATTTCAACTAATAAATCATTCATTTCCTTCCCTAAATATTGATTAATTTCAAAAAATAAATAGCCTTTTGGGTTTAGATTTTTTATGGCCAATTGTGCTATTTTTCGATAAAAAAGTAAGGGATCATTGTCGTCTACAAATAAGGCCAAATGGGGTTCATAGTCTAAAACATTTTTCTTTATTTCAGCTTTTTCTAAAGTACGAACATAAGGTGGATTGGAAACGATACAATCCAACGGACACTCTAAATCGGAAATTGTTAATATGTCTTTTTGAATAAACTGCACCGAAACATTATTTCTGACGGCATTCTTTTGAGCGACATCTAGTGCGCCTTTTGAAACATCAATCGCAGTCACAATAGAGTCGGTTCTATTTTTAGCAATTGAAATCGCAATACAACCACTTCCGGTTCCGATATCGAGGAAAGTATTCAAATGAGAAGTGGAACTCAAAACCCAGTCGACTAATTCCTCCGTTTCTGGTCTTGGTATCAAGACATTTTCATTGACTTCAAAATCCAAACCATAAAAACTTGTTGTTCCAAGTAAATATTGAATTGGAATTTCGAGTAAAAGTTGTTTCAAAAGCAGATTCCATTCTAACAGCTGCGAAGCCGAAAAAGCAATTTCAGGGTTCAAAGCCAAATCAATTCGCTTCATTTTTGCTGTATTTTCTAGAATTAAATAAAATAAACTCTCCGCTTCATGAGCATCGTAAACAGTAGAAAGTTCTTGAATAAAATACGATCTGTAATCTTTAATTTTCATATTTAAAAGGGAATTCTAGTTTCATTACATATAGAATGAAAGGACAAACAAATATAAGTAAAACCGTATTGAAACTATATCAAAACTAAAATCCTATTTTTGCGACGTGAATACACACGAAAAATACATGCACCGTTGCTTAGAATTAGCAAGGATTGGTATCGCAGCTGCTTTACCAAATCCTTCAGTTGGTGCCGTTATCGTGTATCAAAATACAATTATTGGTGAAGGATTTACGGCTGCTTACGGAGGTTCTCATGCAGAAGTGAATGCCATAAATGCTGTGAAAAACAAATCGCTTTTGAAAGAAGCAACACTCTATGTGAGTTTAGAACCTTGTAGCCATTTCGGAAAAACACCTCCATGTTGTGATTTGATTTTGTTACATGAAATTCCAACGATAATTATTGGCACTGTCGACCCGAATAAAGTAGTAGCTGGAAAAAGCATTCAAAAATTAAACGATGCTGGAAAGACTGTTGTTGTTGGGATTTTGGAAAAAGAGTGTCGAGAATTGAATCAGCGTTTTTTTACTTTTCATCTCAAAAAAAGACCTTACATCATCTTAAAATGGGCAGAAAGTTCCGATGGATTTATTGCTCCAACTAAAGAAAATAGAAATAATGAAAGTAAACCCTATTGGATTTCGAACGAGTATTCCCGTCAATTAACACATAAATGGCGGAGTGAAGAACAAGCAATTTTAGTAGGTACACAAACAGCTATCGACGATAATCCTAGATTAGATGTTAGAGATTGGATAGGTAAAAATCCAATAAAAATTGTTTTAGATCAAAAGAATCGAATTCCAAAAGAAAATTATATCTTTGATAATCGATCTAAAACGATAGTACTTTCAGCAGCTGAAATAGATTATAATAAGAACATAGGACAGCAAATTGCTGCTTTTTTATTTGAAAACACTATTTTATCCGTAATTATTGAAGGAGGTCAGCAAACTTTACAGACTTTTATAGAGGAGAATCTTTGGGATGAAGCTAGAGTATTTAAAGGCACGAGTGTTCTAGGCAATGGCATAAAATCTCCAAAATTAAAAGCGAAGTTAATTGCTACTAGAGCTATTTTAAAAGATGAACTATTAATATATCAAAACCATGATTAACACTATTATTTTCGATTTTGGCGACATCTTTATCAACTTGGAAAAAGAAGCAACAATAGCTGAATTTAAAAAATTAGGACTTGATGGCCCTAACGAAGAATTGTTAGTGATGAATGATTTATTTGAAAGAGGAAAAATAAGCGAACAACAATTCATCGATGGGTTTAATAAATTTATTCCCAATGCCGATGTTCATGATATTCGCAAAGCATGGAATTCTGTAATTGGAGAATTTCCATTATATCGCTTGGAATTTTTACAAATGCTATCTAATAAGTACCGATTGTTTTTGTTAACAAATACGGATGCTATTCATATCAGTAGATTTGAACATATGGTGGGTGTTTCTTTTTTTAGTGATTTCTACCAATGTTTTGAAAAAGTATATTATTCCTTTGAAATGGGAATGCGAAAACCAGAGGAACAAATTTTTAATCATATTCTTAAAAAACACGATTTATCTCCTAAACGAACTTTGTTTATCGATGATAAAAAAGAAAATACAGATGCAGCCGCCGCTTTAGGTATACAAGTTTGGAATTTACAAGTAGGCGAAGAAGATGTAGTAGATTTATTTGACAAAAAAATTCTCTAATTCCATTTGAAAGACAACGATTCCTTCAAAACTATTCAGAATCCTTCTGAAGAAATTCTTTTTAAAGAGAAAAACAGTAAATTCTTCGGGTATGCTTTTCCAATACTTTCTGAAGAAGAAATTAAACCTTTACTAGATCCTTTAAAGAAGAAACATTTTAATGCAGGCCATTTTTGTTATGCCTTTCAAATCGGAACATCCCAAATAATACACAGAGCAAACGATGATGGCGAACCAAGCAATAGCGCTGGCATGCCTATTTATGGTCAAATACAATCTTTTGAATTAACAAATGTATTAGTAGTGATTGTTCGCTATTTTGGGGGCACAAAATTAGGTGTTGGCGGTTTGATTTCAGCCTATAAAACTGCTGCTCAAATGGCGTTACAAAATGCTGAAATAATCGAAAAAATAATCAATATTCATTATCTCATTTCTTTTGATTATAAAAACATGAATAAAGTAATGCGCATTATTAAAGAAAAAAATCTCGCCATTATTTTTCAAAAAATGGAAACGAATTGTGTGATTGAAATAGCCACTAGAAAAAGCAATGCGGATTTAATTCATGCAATTTTTAAAAATTTGTTTGAAATTGACATAAATATCAAAGAATAAATCACGAATTCATAACATCCAAAATATAAGCTGGAGGAACCATCGGCCGACCCGTTTTCATATTGACAAAGACCAATACAAAATGTGCCGTTGTTAATAACTCTAAATTCTCACTCCATATTTCACAATCAAATTCTATCTTAACAGAACTGTATTTTTTAAATTTAGTTTTAACAGTTAACAGGTCATCATAACGTGCTGGTTTTTTGTAATTTAAAGTCATCGAAACTATCGGCAAAGCAATGCCACTTTCTTCCAAGCTTTTATACGAAACACCTTTGTTTCTTAACCATTCTACTCTACCTATTTCAAAATAAGGAATATAATTACCATGATAAACAACACCCATTTGATCTGTTTCTGAATAGCGTACCCTAATTTGTTGAAGATGTTCACTCATTATTTATATATTAAATTTTAAGAATTGTTTAACAAAGTGTTTTTTTGACGTACAACATTATTTTTTAAAAATCAACTACTAAATTATTTTTTTTTAACGATTTTTAATCACATATTTGTTGTCCCAAAATAGTGTTATCAATCTACTGTTTTTCTTTGTAGGAGAACCTTTATTAAAATACAAATTTACTAAATAATTATGAGCAAAACTGCGCAATCAGTATGGGAAAATTGTCTTCTCTTTATAAAAGACAATATTCAAGACCAAGCCTACAAAACTTGGTTCGAACCGATTAAGTCTGTTGAGCTTACTGATAACGCTTTATACATTCAAGTCCCAAGCAAATTTTTTTATGAATGGCTGGAAGAGCATTACGTAAAATTATTAAAAGTTGCCTTAACAAAAGAACTAGGTAAAAACGCCAAATTGCTTTATAAAATCAAAATGGAAAACACCTATGGCAACAAACAACCTTTTACAGAACAATTACCAAGCGCTCATAGAAGCTCTATAAAATCGCAAGAAGTGGATGCGCCATTTAAAAATCTAAGTCCAGAATTAAAAAATCCATTTGTAATTCCAGGCATTAGAAATTTAAAAATAGAATCCCAATTGAATGCCAATTACAGTTTTGAAAATTTCCTTGAAGGAGATTCAAATCGTTTGGCTCGTTCTGCAGGTATGGCAGTTGCCAACAAACCTGGAGGAACTTCTTTCAATCCATTATTGATTTTTGGAGGTGTTGGTTTAGGAAAAACGCACTTAGCGCATGCTATCGGTGTAGAAATAAAAGACAAATACCCTGAAAAAACAGTTTTATATATTTCAGCTGAAATTTTCACACAACAATATATAGATTCTGTTAAGAAAAACAACAGAAATGACTTCATCCATTTTTACCAACTAATCGATGTATTAATTATAGATGATGTTCAGTTTTTATCTGGAAAATCAGGTACTCAAGATGTCTTCTTTCATATATTCAATTACTTACATCAAAACGGGAAACAAGTTATTCTGACTTCAGACAAAGCTCCTGTTGACATGCAAGACATTGAACAACGTTTACTTTCTCGTTTCAAATGGGGACTTTCTGCTGAATTGCACCAACCTGATTATGAAACTAGAATCTCCATCTTAAAAAACATATTGTATCGTGATGGTGTAGATATGCCCGATGAAATCATCGAATATGTAGCGAGAAACATCAAATCGAATGTTAGAGAATTAGAAGGCGCAATCATTTCTTTAATTGCTCAATCTTCTTTCAATAAAAAAGAAGTGACGCTCGAATTAGCAAAACATGTTGTTGAAAAGTTTGTAAAAAATGTAAAACGCGAAATATCCATCGAATATATTCAGAAAACCGTTTCGGATTATTTTCAATTGGATTTAGAAATTTTACAATCAAAAACTAGAAAAAGACATGTGGTTCAAGCGCGTCAACTAGCGATGTTTTTTGCAAAAAAATTCACTAAAGCTTCTTTAGCAAATATTGGTTCTCAAATCGGTGACCGAGATCACGCTACCGTTTTACACGCATGTAAAACAGTAGATAACTTAGTGGCAACTGACAAACAGTTCAAAAAATTTGTGGAAGACATTCACAAAAAATTATCCTTGTAAAAATGCCTGTCAAAATTTTAATGGTTTGCCTAGGTAATATCTGTCGATCCCCTTTGGCAGAAGGTATTTTAATGTCAAAACTTCCTAAAAAATCTTTTTTAGTTGATTCTGCTGGCACTGGAAATTGGCATGTCGGAAAACAACCTGATGAGAGATCAATTGCTATTGCAAAGAAAAACGGTTTAGACATCTCCAATCAACGAGGAAAACAATTTAGCTCTTCTGATTTTGAAACGTACGATTATATTTATGTAATGGACAATTCCAATTACAACGATATTATCGCATTGGCTACAAATGAAAATCAAAAAAACAAAGTGCAACTGATCCTTAATGAACTTTTTCCTGGCGAAAATGTAGATGTTCCCGACCCTTATTATGGATCGCAATTTGGTTTTGAAACAGTATATTCTATGCTAGACGAAACCTGTGAAAGTATTGCTAAAAAATTAATTGCAAAACATATCTAATCTAAATTCTATGAACATCCAATCTCTTGGAAAATTGTATTTAATTCCAATTCCTTTAGGAGATAATGAACCTTTAGAAGTTCTACCACAAACAATAAAAAAGACTATCGAATTCATAGACGATTATATTGTAGAAAACGAAAAAACAGCTCGCAAATTCATCAAAAGCATCTGCCCTGAAAAAGTACAAGCTACACTTCGCTTGAGTACATTGAATAAACATACCGCTATTCCTGAACACAAACAAATGCTTCAACCTTGTTTTCAAGGAAAAAACATCGGAATAATGAGTGAATCCGGTTGCCCAGGTGTTGCTGATCCAGGAGCAGTAATTGTAAAACTAGCCCATGAAAATGGGATTCAAGTGATTCCACTAGTAGGACCATCTTCCATTTTATTAGCATTAATGGCTTCTGGTATGAATGGACAAAGTTTTGCTTTTAATGGCTATCTTCCCATTGAAAAAAGCGAAAAGAAATCAGCATTAAAAAACTTGGAAAAACTCTCCTCTGATAAAAATCAAACGCAAATTTTTATTGAAACACCTTATAGAAATAACAAGCTTTTGGAAGACATCCTTCAAGCTTTACAGCCTAACACACACCTTTGTATTGCTGCTGATATTACACTTGATACAGAATATATAAAAACTTTGCGAGTTCAAGATTGGAAGAAAACAACCATCGACTTACACAATCGACCAACGATTTTTATGCTACATAAACATTAAAAAAAAACACCTTCAATTAGAAGGTGTTTTTTTTATTTTGCTATTGGATTATTCTCCGCTATGATACCTGAGGTTTCGTAACCTCCAAAGTCTTTCATATAACTTCTAACCGAAGTCCCATAGTTGTCTTTACATTTCTTAACACCATTGCTTTTAAGAAATCGTTTTACAGATCCTGCACCACCTAAATGAGCAGCAGCTAATATTCCTGATTCTGTTACTTTCACTCCTGAAATAATACTTCCTGAGTATTTTTCAATTTCATCTTTAAGATCCCATTTGTTTTTTGACAATAAGACAACAAATGCTTTTTCTTGCAATTTTGGGTTTTTTAAAAACGCTGCGCTGTCTTGAATTCCAATAGTTTGAAGTGTTTGTAAACCAAATTGGTATTTACCCATATACCCTAGGGAGTTTACTTTATGATATTTACCTTGTGATTCTTTAAAAGCAATAGCTTCTTTAAATCCGATGAAAAATTTACCTGTAAAAGGCACATTTAAATTGGCATAATCTTTAGGTTCTTTGGAAGGAAATAAATAGGAAATTTCTCTTTGATTATTAGACTGAAACCAATTGTGGTTTTTTAATTCGAAAGGTTTAAAACCTGAACTTAAATACCCAATTAGCAAAGCCAAACTACTATAAAATACCCATTTTTTTATCATACTTAGATTTTCTTCTCAGTCTGTCACCTCGAGAAATTTCTGCGGTGCAAATGTACAACTAATAATAGAAATCTGAATATCAAACAGTTAAAGTTTTTCTAAAAGTAAAAATAGTGAAATGTGAAATCTCCTCGGCTACTGATTTCAAACGTTGGAGCTGGGATTTTGATGGTATTAAAAATTTCAAAAACAGTCTTTAAAAGGTGTGATTTTGTCTTTATTTTTGTCAAATCGGCGTCGAAACTGAAATAAAACTGACGAAATCTTTCCGATTCTGGGAGAAAAACAGTGTTCACTAAAGCTTCATTTCCTGTAATCATTCCTTCAGCTCCATATCCAATGGCAATATTAAACCAAGTTGGGATTTTAGAACCTTTAAAAAAAGAATGTACATTGGTGGATAACCAATACGTCTGCCCGTTATAATCTTTCAAAATTTGTTCGTTCAATGAACTTCCTAACACATTCGGACGTGCAGAAGCATATGGCGTAGTGTGAAAAGAAAACTTAGGAACTATTCGTTGTTCTTTCCAAAGCAATTCCTGAGAGACAAACAAGGCAGTTCCAGCAGCATTGGCGCCAACATCACCTAACGATGCGCCCCAATTAGAAGAATAACCATCCATTACCTCAACAACCGATAGAAAGGCAAATCCTAAAGTAGATCCATAGATTAATTGATTTTTCTTACTTACTCCACTCCAAGCTAAAGTACTTTTCCCAAAATTTCCAAGATGATAGGACGAAAAAACGTGCCCCGCTTTATCCATTTGCAACCACTCTGAATTATCATTGATAGTATGAAAACTAGATCGAGGATAATCCGCGTACCAAATCTGGTTTAATCCTACTAAAACACCTGCTGCTATTACAGTTTCTGAAATAAGCACTGTATTTCTCCTTTGCAGATTTAAGGAATCTGAAGGTTTTAAAAAGGCATCCAATTTATTTTGAGCAATTGTTTCAGAAAAGAAAGAAACAAGTAGAAAAATAAAAAATAGGTGGGTTTTTAAATTCAAAACTTATCTTTTTATGCCTTGTTTAGAGATCCATGAAACATATTGCTGACGATTGGCTTCATGTTGCCCTGGAGTAACGGCAAATTCATGATACCCAAAACGAACTACACTAGCACAAAAGTAAATATAATTATGTTTTTGTGGATTTAATACGGCATCTAAAGCAGTAATATCAGGCATGGCTATAGGACCTGGAGGCAATCCTTCGTACATATAAGTGTTGTAAGGTGAGTTGGTTGCCAAGTCTTTATTCAGAACTCTTTTAATGACTTGGTTGAAATCATTCGACTGTAATTTAACCGCATAAATCACGGTTGGATCTGCTTCTAACTTCATTCCTTTTTGCAAGCGATTGAGATACACTCCAGCTACAATAGGTCTCTCGTCTTTTTTTACAGTTTCTTTATGTACGATAGATGCCAATATTGATACTTGAATTGGGGTCAAATTTAATTGTTTCGCTTTCTCTAATCGCTCTTGGTTCCAAAATTTACGATATTCCTTTGCCATTTTATCTCTAAACTTGATAGCCGAAATGTTCCAAAAAAACTCATACGAATTGGGCACAAACATACTTAAGACATTCTCTTTGGTAAAACCGTTTTCTGTTAAGAATTTTTCCTCCGTAAAAGCATTCAACAAACTCAAACTATCCGATTCAATTTGAGATCCTATTCGCCCAGCAAAATTCTCCAAGCGTTCTTGGTTATTAAAAGACAATTTTACGGGAGTATTCAATCGCAAGGAATTAATAATATCATTGCTATTCATCCCTTTTTTCAATAAAAATTTACCTGATTTGTTAGCTCTATCTGGATATGATTTTTTTTGAGCTACTTTATCAAATCGACCCATGTCTTTAATATAAGGACTTATAGTCTTTTTGACTTCCTCATAATTAGCATCCGTTGGAATATAAACATACACTTCATTTTCAGAAAACTTCGTATTGCCTGAAAAAATATCTCGATACATCATATAACCATAAATAATCAATATGGTAATTAATACGACGGAGAATAGCCCTAATATCTTTTTAAAGTTCAATGTAAAATGATTTAAAGTTGATGATTAATTAATTGAAATAAAATTTCGTCTTTGTATTGACCATTGACTAAATTCCACTGTTTTTTTATTCCTATTTTTTGAAATTCAAATTTAGTAAAAAGAGTCAAACTAGGTTTGTTTTCAGAATCTATATTGGCATACAATTGATGTAAATTTAATTGTGTGAAAGCAAATTGAATTAACAATCCTAAAGCTTCCGTACCTACTCCAATATTTCTTTCCTCTTGATTTTGAATTAGAATTCCAACTCCTGCCCTATTGTTTTTAGGATCAAAATCGAACAAGTCTATCAGTCCAACTGCTGGAAAATCTTGATCTTTACAAATCGCCAATCGCAATTGCTTGGCTTCATAAATGTCTTGATTCGCATTTTTTAAATATTGTTTGATAAGGAATCTACTATAAGGAGTTTGCGTATTACTCACCTCCCAAATAGATTCGTTATTTTCAACAGCATAAATAAACTCCAAATCATTTGGTTCTAAAGCGCGCAGATAAACGGAATTCCCTTTCAATGTTACCATGCTACAGTTCCTTTAAATACAAATGTCGCTGGGCCTTTCAAACAAACATTCGTGTATAATGTATTGATTTTATCAAAAGTGACTTCAAGTTTTCCTCCTTCAACTAGTATTTCAAGATTCGAAGCGTTCGTTTTACCTAAAGCATGCATCGCAATAGCTACAGCAGTGGCACCAGTTCCACAAGATAAGGTTTCGTCTTCTACGCCTCTTTCATAGGTTCTGATGGCAAAAGTAGCTGCTGATTTTTGCTCCACAAAATTAACGTTACTTCCGGCAGCACCATACAAATCACTATATCGTATTTGGCTTCCCAATGCTTTAACATCTATATTTTTAAGGTCTTGAGCAAAAGTTACATGATGTGGCGAACCTGTATTGAGAAAAGTATAGTCTTCTTTAATATGTATTGTAGCCACATCGTTCATTTGAAGTGAAACAATGTTATGATCAATAATGGTCGCATGATGCATTCCATCAACGGCCATAAAAATAGCTTTGTCTTGAATGATGTTCAAACTTTTAGCAAAGGCAACAATACATCTTCCGCCATTGCCACACATAGAACTTTGACTTCCATCTGAATTGTAATAGACCATTTTGAAATCAGTATCGACATCATCTTCTAATAATATCAATCCATCTCCGCCAATTCCAAAACGTCTGTCACATAGGTGTTTCACCAAGGAATGATCTTCTTTTGGAAAAAATTGCGCTCGATTATCAATCATGACAAAATCATTTCCAGTGCCTTCGTATTTAAAAAATGGTATCTGCATAGTTGGTTTGAAAGAAACCAAAGGTACAAATTCTAAACAAAAAGGAAAGACAATTTTAACTCATGAATTGGTATTCTAAAAGCATCGCTGCAAAGTATTCCGACTTTAAGTCAATTAACAATGATAAGCAAAAATATATCCCATCCAATAACACAACTACATAAAAAAACCGCTTCGTTTCCGAAGCGGTTTCTATTTAATTAAGACAATCTAATTATCTTTTGATAACT
>JAYVZG010000055.1:0-3568 GCA_043783565.1 Flavobacterium sp.
TACAACCTCAATCAATTCGATGCCGAAGTTTTAGGCAAAACACCAATTGTAGTAAAACCAATAACTGAAGATTTAGTGGAAGATTATCCGCTTCCAGTAGAAAATGCAACTATTAACAAAGAATATGAAGTTACACACGGCGATACCTTATATTCCATCTCTCGAAAATTTAATATTCCTGTTCCAGATTTGATTAAGAAAAACAATATCGAAAACAATGCCATATCTATTGGTCAAAACCTCATCATTAACTAGTCATGAACTACCAACGTAGCAGTCAATTATTTGCAGAAGCCGAAACCGTAATTCCAGGCGGCGTCAACTCGCCAGTACGAGCATTCAAAGGCGTAGGCGGAACACCTATATTTGTAAAAAGTGCCAAAGGTGCCTATCTGTATGACGAAGATGGCAACCGATTGATTGATTATATCAACTCTTGGGGACCAATGATTTTAGGACATGCCTACGAACCAGTTGTTAATGCAATTACCGAAAAAGCTAAACTCGGAACTTCCTTCGGGATGCCTACCGAGCTCGAAACCAAAATTGCAAAACTTGCCATTTCGATGGTGCCCAATATCGATAAAATACGCTTTGTGAGTTCTGGAACCGAAGCTTGCATGAGCGCTATTCGGCTCGCACGAGGATATACTAACAAAGAAAAAATTATAAAATTTGCAGGTTGTTACCATGGTCATTCCGATGCGTTTTTAATACAAGCTGGTAGCGGCGCACTAACTTTTGGTAACCCAAACAGTGCTGGCGTGACCAAAGGCGCAGCAAAAGACACACTTTTAGCAACTTACAATGATATTGAAAGTGTTGCAGAACTTATTGAAGCCAACAAAAACGAAATCGCAGCTCTAATCATCGAACCTGTTGCAGGAAATATGGGCTGTATTCCGCCTCAAAAAGGATTTCTGGAAGCACTTCGTAAACTTTGTACAGACAACCAAATTCTGTTGGTTTTTGACGAAGTGATGACCGGTTTTCGTCTTGCAAAAGGCGGTGTTCAAGAACTTTATAATGTTGCCGCAGATATTGTTACTTTCGGAAAAGTAATTGGTGGCGGACTTCCCGTAGGTGCTTTTGCGGCACGCAACGAAATCATGAATTGCCTTGCTCCACTTGGACCCGTGTATCAAGCAGGCACTTTATCTGGAAATCCATTAGCGATGGCGGCAGGAATAACAATGTTGCAAGAACTCGATCGCAATCCTGAAATTTTTACTCGATTGGAACAAAAAACCGCTTATCTTGATAAAGGAATTTGCAACGTTTTGACCCAAAACAATATCGATTTTACCATCAATCGTGTAGGCTCCATGATATCAGTTCATTTTGACAGAAACCCAGTTGTAGATCTCAAATCGGCTGCCAACGGTGATAACGAAACCTTCAAAAAATTCTTTCACGGATTGCTTCAAGAAGGCATTTATATTGCGCCATCAGCCTTCGAAAGCTGGTTTATTACCGATGCACTAACCTACGACGACCTCGATTTTACAATTGCAGCTGTAGCCAAAGTAGCAAAGAGTTTGTAGTTTTTTTGGGCGTTTCCTCGTGTCGTTTTGAGAACGAGACGAGGTCGAGCTTTACGTTACAATCTTTACGTTGCGATTTGCGCAGCAAATCGCAACGTAAAGGATTTTCACTGCAATCTCTAACGCACACATAGCAACTTTCGAAACAAATCCGTAATTTTACTCCATGGAAGCACCACTTGCAGAACGCATTCGTCCACAAATTCTCGAAGACTATATCAGTCAGCTGCATTTGGTAGGACCAAACGGCTCGCTCACGCAGCAAATCGCTAAAGGAATTATTCCAAGTTTGTTGTTTTGGGGCGCACCAGGAACAGGCAAAACCACGTTGGCGCAAATTATCGCAAAGCAAAGCAATCGACCTTTTTATGAGTTGAGCGCCATCAATAGTGGTGTAAAAGACATTCGTGATGTCATCGAAAAAGCGAAGCAAAGTGGCGGATTGTTTACTGCCAAAAACCCAATATTGTTTATTGACGAGATTCATCGTTTTAGCAAATCGCAACAAGATTCGTTATTAGCAGCCGTCGAAAAAGGTTGGATTACGCTTATTGGTGCTACCACCGAAAATCCAAGTTTCGAGGTTATTCCAGCACTTTTATCACGCTGTCAAGTGTATATTCTAAATCCCTTTTCAAAAGAAGATTTAATTGCACTTTTGGATCGAGCCATGCAAAAAGATGCGCATTTAAGCACAAAAAAGATAGTTTTAAGCGAAAATGAGGCATTATTACGCTTATCTGGTGGCGATGGTCGCAAACTTTTGAATATTTTTGAGTTGGTTATCAATGCTTCCAACGAAGATGAAATTGTGATTACCAACGAAAAAGTAATGCAACTCGTCCAAAAAAATACGGTCTTGTACGACAAAACGGGCGAGCAGCATTATGATATAGTTTCGGCGTTTATAAAATCGATTCGAGGTAGCGATCCCAATGGTGCCGTTTATTGGCTCGCCCGAATGATTGAAGGTGGTGAAGATGTGAAGTTTATTGCCCGACGCATGCTGATTTTATCAAGCGAAGATATTGGCAATGCCAATCCCACGGCGTTTATAATGGCCAACAACACCTTTCAAGCGGTTGCCACAATTGGTTATCCCGAAAGTCGCATTATATTGAGTCAATGCGCGGTTTATTTAGCAACTTCCCCAAAAAGCAATGCCAGTTATATGGCCATTAATACTGCGCAACAAGTCGTGAAACAAACAGGCGATTTGTCGGTTCCTATTCATTTGCGTAACGCACCGACTAAGTTGATGAAAGAATTGGGTTATGGCGAAGAATACAAATATTCGCACAGTTATGAAAACAATTTTGAAGTGCAAGAATATTTGCCCACCGAAATTTCTGAAACTGTTTTCTATGATCCCGGAAATAATTCTCGCGAAAACGCCACTCGTGAATTTCTAAAAAATCGATGGAAAGAAAAATATAAATATTAGTAAGCCATCCTGTTGGTAGTTGTTTTGCCTAAAATTTAATTGTCACTTTTTCCGAAAATAATTGGTCATTTTTATAAAATTCTAAAAAGTAATTTTCACCTTTTTTAATCAGAATTCCGTTTTTGTCAAAATTTTGTGCCAAATACAAATCTGATGTAGATGTTTTTAAGATTTTAAAAACAACTTGTTTGTTATCGTCTACTAGATTAAAACCATGAGCAATAGCAACCGCCAAGTAGCTTTTTATAGCATCAGAATTGAAAATTTCAGTTGAAATTACTTTATCATTTTCATTAAATTTATAATTTGCAGTAGTAATCGATTTCAATGCCGTTCGAAAAGCTTCATTGTATGCAACAGAATATTCTTTGTCTCTACTAGATCCTTCAGCGGATGAAAACAAAATTGCACCTTTGCAATCTTTAAAATTTATCTTTATTTTGGTCGAAAACATAGAACTGTTTTCATCAACATCAAGAAATAATTTATTGCAATTTTTATCAACTAATTCATTAGGAAGTTGGTCGGTATCAAAATAAGTTGTGAAACCGAAATTTTCTAAATACATTTTGGTTACCGT
>JAYVZG010000056.1:0-3557 GCA_043783565.1 Flavobacterium sp.
CGTTGCAACAGAATTTTTTCTATTACTTTCCCCATTTTTCCGTAACCTAACAATGCAATTTTCATCAGAATTTGTAGTTTAAGGTAAGTCCAACATTTTGTTGATTGGATGTAAAATCATTTGGGATAATATCTGGACGAATCGACAAATTATCGTTTACATTAAATTGCTTCAAGTGCGCATCAACATTGGCATCAATAATATTCAGAACATACATTCCAATAGTCAATAACAATCCAATATCACGGGCGCGTTGGTAACTTTTTTGGGCACTTAATAAAGTTTCGGTAGAATATTTGTCATAAATACTTCCGTCGGTTACGCCTAGAAGTCTACGTTTATAGGCATCACGAAATAAATTATATCTATTATCATTCCAAATATAAACAGCAACGGTAGTACCTAATGCTCCATATACAATAGGGATTTTCCAATATTTCTTGTTGTAGGC
This sequence comes from Flavobacterium sp., assembly GCA_043783565.1. Classification (GTDB taxonomy): domain Bacteria; phylum Bacteroidota; class Bacteroidia; order Flavobacteriales; family Flavobacteriaceae; genus Flavobacterium. The sequence goes on from JAYVZG010000056.1 coordinate 452, forward strand.
TTGTCCTAACCCTGGAAGTAAAGCCGAATAAAAAGCGGCTTTCGCTGGTGCTAACGGATTTATAAGTGATTTTTTTGATTGTATAGAATCTTTAAAAACCAAATTATCTACCTTTTTGTCTTGCGAAAAAAGCAAATTATTTCCGAAAATGGAAACCAAAAATAGTATGACCAATAGCCTATTCACTAACCTTTTAGTAGTTTTATAATCCGAATAAAATCTTCTTTAGAATGAAACGGAATGGTTATTTTTCCTTTACCGTTTCCTGCAACTTTAAGTTCTACTTTTGCACCAAAATAGGACGAAATAGCCACCTTTTCCTCTTCATTTATTTCAAAAGTTGGAATTTTCTCTGATTTTTGAGCTGATGGTTTTAGGCTTTCTTGATAGTTTTTTACCAAGGCTTCTGTTTCACGAACTGATAAGTTTTGCAAAACAATTTTCTGATAAATATCTGCTTGTACATCGTGATCTTCGACAGTAATTATGGCTCGACCATGCCCCATGGTAATAAAACCATCTCGGATTCCGGTTTGAATTATCGGATCTAACTTCAATAATCGTAAGTAGTTAGCAATTGTTGATCGCTTCTTCCCTACTCGTTCACTCATTTGCTCTTGTGTCAACTGAATTTCGTCAATCAATCGTTGGTACGAAAGCGCTATTTCTATCGGGTCTAAATCATGACGTTGGATATTTTCAACTAATGCCATAACCAACGATTCGTTGTCATTTGCAATACGAATATACGCTGGAACAGAGGTAAGTCCCGCAATTTTTGAAGCACGCAAACGACGTTCGCCAGAAATAAGTTGGTATTTATTAAAGTCTAATTTACGAACTGTAATAGGCTGTATAACACCTAATTCTCTAATTGAAGAAGCCAATTGGTTTAAAGATTCTTCATCAAAATGACTTCTTGGCTGAAACGGATTTATTTCGATTGCATCCAGATCCAACTCGATAATATTACCTACAACTTTGTCAGCATTTTTATCATCTACTGATTTTATATCGTTGGACGGATCTTTCAGTAATGCTGATAATCCGCGTCCTAATGCTTGCTTTTTTACTGCTTGTGCCATTTGTTATATGCTGTTTTTGGTGATAATTTCTTGAGCTAGGCTCAAATAATTGGTTGCACCCTTACTGGTTGCGTCAAAGTTAATAATGCTTTCGCCAAAACTTGGAGCTTCGCTTAACTTTACATTGCGTTGAATTACGGTTTCAAATACCATTTCACTAAAATGTTTCTGAACTTCTTCTACAACTTGGTTGGATAAGCGTAATCGAGAATCAAACATCGTTAATAATAATCCTTCGATATCAAGATTTGGATTATGAATTTTCTGAACACTTTTAATGGTATTCAATAATTTTCCTAATCCTTCCAAAGCAAAATATTCGCACTGAATAGGAATTACAACAGAATCTGCTGCAGTAAGTGCATTAAGTGTTAACAAACCTAATGATGGCGCACAATCTATAAGAATATAATCATAGTTGTCTTTGATACTTTCGAGTGCTTGTTTGAGCATGTACTCGCGGTTTTCTTTATCAACCAATTCAATTTCAATGGCTACAAGATCAATATGTGCAGGAATTACATCAACATTGGGTGCCGATGATTTTATGATTGCTTCTTGTGGCGTATTATTATGTTCTAAAATTTGGTAGGTTCCAATTTCTACTCCATCTACATCAATACCTAATCCAGAACTTGCATTAGCTTGAGGATCAGCATCTATAAGCAATACTTTTTTTTCTAAAACGCCTAACGAAGCTGCTAGGTTTATAGATGTTGTGGTCTTGCCAACACCGCCTTTTTGATTTGCAATTGCTATAATTTTGCCCATGTAGTAGTTAAAATTTTGATTGACAAAAATACAATTATAAATGGTTTATTCAAGTCTAATTTGTTAACAATTTCAAAAAAGCAAACAGTCGCAGTCTCAGTTTGCAGTGTTAGAAATAATTATTCTAAACCTAAACTGAAAACTGCGACTGTAACTGAAAACTTAATTATTTATTCCCTTTATTTTTTATCATGGCTTCTAATTGATCCCACATTGCGGACGGAATTGCTTCTAGAAGATTGAATTGTCCCGCACCTTGCAACCATTCGCCACCGTCTATAGTAACCACTTCACCGTTGATGTAGGCTGAGAAATCAGAAACGAGATAAGCTGCTAAATTTGCCAATTCTTGATGGTCGCCAACCCGTTTTAGTGGTACTTTTTTGGCCATATCAAATTTTGCCGCCAAGTCGCCAGGCAACAATCTGTCCCAAGCGCCTTTAGTAGGAAATGGCCCTGGAGCAATGGCATTCATTCGGATTCCGTACTTTGCCCACTCTACAGCTAAACTTCTTGTCATTGCCAAAACCCCTGCTTTGGCTGTGGCACTCGGCACTACATAGGCTGATCCCGTCCAAGCATAAGTAGTTACTATATTTAGGACAACTTTATCAATTTGTTTGGTATCGATCCAATGTTTTCCAAAGGCTAATGTACAGTTTTTGCTTCCTTTTAAAACAATATCTATAATGGTGTCAAAAGCATTTGCAGAAAGTCGTTCGGTTGGGGAAATGAAGTTTCCTGCGGCGTTGTTGAGTAAAACATCCACATTTCCGAAGGTTTTAAGTACTTCGTCAAGCATTGCTTCTACTTGATCGTAATGGCGCACATCACATTGAAGCGCAAGACATTTTCCTGTGGATTCAGTTTGGAGTTCGGCAGCTGTTGTTTTTAATTTATCTAAATCACGAGACGTTATGGCTACATTGGCACCAAGTTCGAGAAAATATTTGGTCATGGCTTTGCCTAAACCGCTTCCGCCACCAGTAACGACAATAGTTTTACCTTTTAAGGCATCATCACGAAGCATTTTAGCTGAAAAATTCATAGTTGTTTTTTTTGTAAATATAAATAATTTCTATTTACCCAAATACATTTTTCGTTTAGAATACAATTAATGAAAACAGATCGTCTTTTAAATCATCAATATAAAAAAAATCCTACTCCTGCTTATTAAAATAAATCTTCTAATTTCAATTCATTAGTGATTACGCTCAAGTAATATTCGTTTTTCTTTACTCCACTAGATG
>JAYVZG010000057.1:0-3533 GCA_043783565.1 Flavobacterium sp.
TTGTGTTGTCCCATTTGGTTTTATTGTTTCATATTTTAAGTCATCAACAGGTGGATTCTGAACGGTTACAGTAAAAGGAATTTCATTAGTAAATACCGAAGGTTGCGGTGGACATGCGGGTTGACCAGCAGGAATTGGTACATATAGATAGTAGGTACCACTTTGAGGCACAGATTGTCCTGGGAAAAGTTGTTGCCCAGTACCACCAGGTAATGTCCAATATTGTCCAGGAGTAAGATCTGGAAGTACTAGATCACAACTTGCTGGAAATGACAACGGTGCAAGACCAATAAAAATTTTAAAAGTTTTTTCACTTGGGCAATGTTGACTTTCTGTACCCTCTTCATAAATATAGATATCCTTTCTAATTGGTCCAGTAGGATAAAAAATTAAATTTGTAATTTCACCTCCAGTTCCTCCTGAACCATTGTAATATTTGGCATTTGGAAATGCGGATAATGAGGGTAAAGTTAAAGGGGGACCACATTGGAATATGTTTGGTCTATCAGGACCTATATCTGGTTTTACTTGTAGGGTAACTTTGGCAGGACCACCTATTTGAGTTACTGAACACTGTGGGTTGAGTGGTGCGTAACTTGATGAGGATTGAAAATAGTAATAAACATCCGTCGTAGTTGTTGCTCCAGAAGTGTTTACAACTTCTGTAATTACCGTTCCAGTTCCATTAGGCCCCGTGTAATAATTGCCATAATCTGGAGGAGGCAAGGTATATTGATCACAGGTAATAATCGTTGGAACTCTAAATTGGTCAGGTTTAACAAAAGTTATTTTTAAAGGCCACTCTTCTGTACATGGCGAACCAGCAGCATTTTTCAGGTTAGAAACATATATTGTTATAGAGTTTGTTACGCTTGTAGAAGTTGAATAAATAATGCCATTTGGGGTACCAGGAAGTAACTCGGCTCCTTGACTTGTAGGATTTCCAAGAACATATTTATTTGGATAATAATGACCGTTTGTTAATGGTGGTAGGTTGTATTGTGTACCACAATATACAATATCTTGAGGTTTGTCTGCTGCAAGGAGTGGATTTACAGTAATGGTAAAGTTTTTGGTCGCATCAAAGCAGGTCTGACTTCCTATAATGTAAACTCGAATATACACCGTAGTACTCGATAGTAACGATTGTCCAGCAGTACCAGTAGCTACTGGAATTATAGCGGTATTGTTTGTTGCTCCAGCTTGCGAAGCGTGATACGAAACGCCATATATAGCACTAGATTGACCATTCAAGACTGTTGCATCTAAAGAAGATAATAAAAATAAAGCACTATTTGCTGTTGAATTTCTAGCACATTTTTCTTGAGGACCCGGAGAAGTAGCCACTGGATCGGGAGTTGTGCTTAATGTAAACGATTTAATAATAGGACAAGCTGGTGTGCCAGGTTTTGAAATTTTAACATAGAGTGTTGTAGCAGTTCCTGAATAATTTATTGGTACTGCAGCCGTAGTACATGCGGCATCGGTATGGTAGGTTATCAGGGGTACAAAAGTTAATCCTGCCGAAATAATAGCGGTATTTTCTGCTAAATTGTAACTGGTACTTGTAGAACATTTGTTGAGTGAAATAGGATTTGGAGTTACTGTTGCAGGAAGAAAATTAACGACAATATTATCCGTTTGGCCATCAAAATTAGCACAATTATTACTCAAATAAGTAAAAGTGTATGTTGGATTTCCAACAGCCTCCGCGGCACTTATATTTAGAGTTAAGTTATTTTGTCCAACTAATAAATTAGTATCTCTAAACCATTTTATTGAAGAAGTTGTACCTGTTACGTTTGCCGTAAGCGTTGTTGGTGTTCCTTCACAAATTGCAGTTGTACCTACTAAATCGGGTCCTAATAAATTTACACCTGTACTCGCTATGACATCTTTATAATTACTAATAAAAACAGCCGAATCATAACCAGAAGTAAGTCTATCAGCGATTACTATTTTCAGTTTATAAGGATGATTAATTATTAGCGAAGAGGTACTTGCTGTCATAGCTACTGTACTTCCTAAAAAATTTATAGGTGCCGTTGGACCACTTAAACTATTATAGAATGTTCCAAAAAATGAAGGATTTGAATCAGGACAGGTATTATTATTTGCTGCTTTACGGATATTGTTTGGAGATATTAAAGACGGTGTAGAAGCTATATTTGTAGTAGCTCCGCTTACAAGATCTGTTAATAAAATAACCATCACATCGTCAGCAGATGCTAAACATTGATTGCTTCCATATTCTTCTGACGAAAACAGAAAATTAAATTTAAAACTTGTTTTTAAAGAGGTAAAATTAAATTCTAAAGAAGAGGCGTTAACAAAATTTGATTGTCCCAAATGAGAATTCATGTCCGCATCACCTGGCCAAGCGGTGTTGCCATCGCCCGCATAATTGGGTAAATCTTTAGGACCAGGCACCTTGTTTAAAGCCCCTGTTGAGAGTACAATACCGTTTGCAATTGGAAATGTTGAACCAGCACCTGCCGAAAAGGTACCCACACTATTTGGGTTTCCGGCATAGTCAGATCCAGATTTAATAATGGGCGTTCCAGTAATAGTAATACACCTCGGATTAGTAATTCCTTGCGCCATTTGAAGCGCTGTTGAAGGAGCAACCGTCACAAATTGTGAAAACATACTTACTGAAAACAAAAACGAGGTAATAAAAAATAATTTTTTCATAAACTTAAATATCAAAATAGAGATACAAATATTAAATAAAAAACGATAAAAAGCAAATTTTACCGATTAAAAGCAAAAAAAACGTTTTAATTTAAAAGTTTCAAATACAATTAAACAATTAGCAAATAAACAAAAAAAAATAATACAATATACTAATTTTATGATTTTCTGCTAAAAATAGCTACTTTAGCTTCTTTCACGAATCAATTCAGAATACTATATTTGCAAATCAAAATAAAAAATATGTCATTACAAGAAATTCTTAGTCCAAATATTCAAAAAGCAATTCAAGAGTTGTTTGAAGTATCAATCGAAAAAATTGAATTTCAGTCTACTCGCAGAGACTTTGAAGGTGACATAACCCTAGTGATTTTCCCGTTATTGAAAGTGATTAAAGGAAGCCCTGCGGATATTGGCACTAAAATCGGGAATTATTTAACCCAAAACATACCCGAAGTTGAAAAGTTTAACGTCGTGGCTGGTTTCCTTAATATTGTTATTTCAGATGCGTATTTCATTAATTTTTTCAATGAAATTGTACCTAATAAAACGTTCGGCTTTTGTACAACCTCCGAAAAGGATAAAGCAGTAATGGTCGAATATTCGTCACCAAACACCAACAAGCCTTTGCATCTTGGGCATGTTCGTAATAATTTATTAGGCTATTCGGTTGCCGAAATTATTAAAGCTTCTGGAAAAAAAGTATACAAAACTCAAATCATCAACGATCGTGGCATTCATATTTGCAAATCAATGTTGGCTTGGCAACAATTCGGACAAGGCGAAACACCGGAAACTTCGGGCTTGAAAGGAGATCATTTGGTTGGAAAATATTATGT
>JAYVZG010000058.1:0-9568 GCA_043783565.1 Flavobacterium sp.
TGAAAGTTTCAACCACGTCTTCACACGAAATCATTTTGTTATTCGATTTGAATTTCCCGAAAAAAGTATCACAATCACCTAGATATTTCTAAAATAAAAAGTAAACCATTTATGAAAAAGTTCTTTATTACCATTTGTTTTTTTATTGCCACAATCAGCATTCTAGGTCAAAATTCTACTACACAAAAAGCAGATCAATATTTTAATCAATACGAATATGTCAATGCAGCAAATACCTACCTCAAAATTGTAGATAATGGCAAAGCGGACGGCTATGTATACAAACAATTGGCTGATTCCTATTTTAATATGTTCAATATTACTGAAGCTATAAAATGGTATGCTAAAGCGGTTCAATCTTCACAGGATGCTGAAACGTTTTACCGCTATGCACAAATGCTTAAAGCCAATTTGAAATACGAAGAAGCAAACAAACAAATGTTGCAGTTTGCCAATAAAGTTCCTAACGATCAAAGAGCGAAAAACTTCAAAGAAAATCCTAATTATATTCCTAAATTATTTGATGTTTCCAAATTATATGAAGTAAAAGTAGGTACATTCAACACCGATAAAACAGATTTTGGTGCAGTTATGAATAACAATACAATCTATTTTACTAGTACAAGAAACAATTCACGAAAAGATTACGGTTGGAATAAAGAACCGTATTTAGATCTTTATAAAGCAGATTTCAATTCGGATAAAACAATTACGAATGTTAGTAATGTTACTGAATTGAACTCAAAGTATCATGATGGTCCAGCTACTATAAGCACTGATGGAAATACTATCTATTTTGCAAGTGATAGTTTTAGAGAATCTTCTTTTGAAAAAGATTCAAAAAACAAACTCAAATTAGGTAGAAACAATATTTACAGAGCATTGAATACTGGTGGAAATTGGAATTCAATTATTTCTTTGCCTTTTAATAGCAGCTCTTATTCTACTAGTAATCCATGTCTCAGTAGTGATGGGAAAACCCTGTATTTTTCATCGGATTTACCAGGAAGTATTGGTGGTGTTGATATTTGGAAAGTATCTGTAAATGGAGATAATACGTATGGTAAACCTGAAAATTTAGGAAGCAAAGTCAATACGGAAGGCAATGAAAGTTTTCCTTTCATAGCGGACGATAATACTACTTTATATTTTGCTTCTAGTGGAAAACCAGGATTGGGTGGTTTGGATATTTTTAAAATCGATGTAAGTAAATCAGAAGAAGCACAAAATATGGGAAAACCTATTAATACTGAGAAAGATGATTTTGCATTTACTTACAACAAAACTCAGAATATTGGTTTTTTATCAAGTAACCGAAATGGAAACGATGATATTTTTGAAGTGCATACTATTTGTAATGTAGATGTAGTTACAATTGTAACCAATGCGAAATCAGGAGAAATAGTAGCCAATGCGAGTGTTTCGATAGTTGACGATAAGAAAAATATTATCGCTACTCAAGTATCCAATAGCAAAGGAGAAGTAACTTACAAAGTTGATTGTGATAAATCCTACGCAATTGTTGCAGCAAAAGAAGGTTTTGAAAGCAACACAATTGAAATTGCAAAAAGTAAGGGAGAAATGATTACTATTCCTGTAGCATTACAACCAATAGATGTAATTATTACAGAAACTGAAATTGTCCTAAAACCAATATTTTTTGAATACAATAAAAGTAATATTACACGAGAAGGCGCTTATGAATTGGATAAATTAGTACAAGTATTAAAAAGCAATAATCAATTAGTAATTCTTGCGAAAGCACATACTGACAACCGAGGAAGTGATGATTTCAACTTGAGTCTTTCTGATAAAAGAGCCAAAGCAACCGCGCAGTATGTAATTTCTAAAGGAATTCAAGCGTATAGAATTTCTGGTAAAGGAATGGGGGAAAGTGAACCTAAAGTGGATTGTAAAGAAAATTGTTCTGAAGAAGATCACGCTCAAAACAGACGCTCGGAGTTTTTGATTGTGAAGTAGAATTCTATTAAAAAAAAATGAATAATTTTATCTTTTAACTATATTGATTTAGAGATAATTAAACTAATTTTGTTTCCCTTAAACTAACATCATGAGAAATCAATTACTATTATTTTTTGTTTTTATTTTTTTTAACAGTTTTGGCCAAAATGCTTTATGGAATAAGGTTTCTGAAGAAGCAACAAAATCATCAGTTAAAATGGAGCGTGCTTCGATGCCATCTAAGTATGAATTGTATTCTTTAAATTTAGATTTACTTAAATCGCGCTTGTTACAAGCACCTATAGATTCTAGTACCACTTCTTCTAATCTTATCATTGCTTTTCCAAATCCAAAGGGAGAATTGGAAGACTATAAAATTTATGAAGCTCCTATTATGGAGAAAGGATTAGCAGATAAATTTCCCAATTTAAAAACATATACTGGAAAAAGTATTAAAAATTCTGCTGAAACTATACGATTTAGTATAACTGTTTTTGGTTTACACGTCATGTCATTATCGGGTGAAAACGGAACTTTTTATATTGATACCTATACCAAAAATTTGAACAATTATATTGTTTATAAAAGGCAAGATGTAACTGCAACTCAATCCTTTCATTGTGATGTTATTGATTCATCTTCTGAAGAGATTAGATCGATTAAAAGTGCTATTCAAAACAGAGCAAGTGATAGTTTTTTTAGAACGTATCGTTTAGCAATGGCGTGTACTATTGAATATGCAGCTTTTCATATCACTGCAGCGGGATTAGGAGCTGGAACTTTAGCTCAAAAGAAAGCGGCAGTTTTATCGGCTATGGTAATTACGATGGCACGTGTTAATAGTGTTTTTGAAAACGATATGTCATTAAGGATGAACTTAGTAGCCAACAATGATTTGATTATATTTGTTGATTCAGATAGTTTCGATAATTCCAATTCAAGCACACTGATTAATCAAAGTCAAACTGTAATTGATGCTACTATTGGTTCTGCAAATTATGATATAGGTCATACTGTGAGTACTGGAGGCGGTGGTCTTGCTCAGTTGAACTCTCCTTGCGGAAGTAGTAAAGCTAGAGGAATTACAGGTCAAGGTTCACCAGTTGGAGATCCTTTTGATATAGATTATGTAGCACATGAAATGGGTCACCAGTGGGGAGGGAATCATACACAAAATAATGCATGTAACCGAAATTCGACTACTGCAGTAGAACCAGGAAGCGCTTCAACAATAATGGGTTATGCGGGAATCTGTGCGCCTAATGTTCAAAGTAATTCGGATGCTTATTTTCATACAGTAAGTATTTCTGAAATGACTGCATTTATTAGTGGAACAGGAGGAACATGTGCTAATGCAATTGCAAATGGAAATACTGCTCCAAATGCCAATGCAGGAATTGATTTTACAATACCAAAAGGAACGGCTTTTATTTTAAAGGGAACTGGTTCTGATGCCAATGGAGATGCTTTAACGTATTGTTGGGAGCAAACTAACAATCAAACAAGTACCCAACCACCAACTCAAACAGCTACAACTGGTCCGAATTTTAGGTCTATTTCACCAACAACATCCCCTAACAGATACATGCCACCTTTGGCAAGTGTTGTTGCAAATGTTTTGAATCCAACATGGGAAGTAGTACCAACTGTTGCTCGAACAATGAATTTTGCTTTAACAATAAGAGACAATAGAACTCCAAATGGTGGTCAAACTAAAAGAGACGATATGGTGCTTACTGTTGCTAATGTGGGACCTTTTTTAGTGACTAGTCCAAATACTGCTGTTTCTATAATGGCAAATACAAATCAGACTATCACTTGGGATGTTGCAGGTACAACAGCAAATGGAATTAATTGTGCTAATGTAGATATTCTTTTATCTACAAATGGCGGAATAACTTTCCCAACCACTTTATTGGCAGGAACACCTAATGATGGATCGCAAGCTGTTCTAATTCCAAATTCAGTAGGATCAACAAATCGCATCATGATTATTGGATCAAATCATTTATTTTATGATGTATCCAACACCAATTTTATCATTATACCTTTTGTTCTCGATACCACACCGCCTTCACCACCAATATTAACAGCTTTTGGGACTACTTCATTTTCAACCAATCTTTCTTGGACTGGAGCAACCGATAATATTGGAGTTACTGATTATGATGTGTATCGTGGAGCTGTTTTAATAGGTACAACATCTTCAAGTACTTTTGTTGCTACAGGATTATCGTCTTCTACTTTATATTCATTTACTGTAAGAGCTAAAGATGCCAATGGTAATGTATCAATACCAAGTAATACTGTAACTATCACTACGCTGGCTCCTGATTTAATTGCACCTACACCACCAACTTTATCAGCATCCTTAACCACAACTACAACCACTACGCTTTCTTGGTCTGGAGCAACGGATAATGTTGGAGTTACTAGTTATGATGTATACAGAGGAGCGACTTTTGTAATAAATACATCTGCAACTACTTATTTGGTAACAGGTTTAACTGCTTTAACATCTTATACATTTACTGTAATAGCTAAAGATGCATCTAGTAACTCATCTATACCAAGTAATGCTGTTACAATTACAACTTTACCAACTTATTGTGCATCGCAGGGTAACAGTATAGCTGATGAATCGATAGGAAATGTTCAATTAGGAACTATCAATAATCCGTCAACAGGAGGATCAGGTTACACTGATTTTACTGCAATTTCTACTAATTTAGTTTTAGGAAGTACTAATACCATTACGATAACACCATTTTGGACTGCAACTGTTTATAATGAAGCGTATGCCGTTTTTATTGATTACAATAGAGACGGTGATTTTTTAGATGCTGGTGAAACAGTTTATACTCGAACAGCATCTAAAGTAACTCCTATTTCAGGAACATTTACAATACCCAATAATGTTTTATTTATAGGAACTACACGAATGAGAGTTTCCATGAAGTACTATAGCGCTGCTGGAAGTGCACCTCCAACATCATGCGAAACTTTTTCATTTGGACAGGTAGAAGATTATTCAATTAATATACTCGCACCAACAACAACATTAAACTTAAAACTCTATATTGAAGGTTATTATGACACCGTTTCCCATGCAATGAAACCTGTAAAAGCAAACCAAGGAGTTGGAATTAGCACGACTGATGTTGATGATATCACTGTCGAATTGCATGATGCAACAACTTTTGCTTTAGTTGCAACGACGAACTCTATTCTAAAAACAGATGGAACGGCAAATTGTACCTTCAATGCGAGTTACATTGGTTCCTATTTTATAGCTGTTAAGCATAGAAGTGCAATTCAAACCTGGAGTAATATCCCGATCGCGCTTACAACCGGCACCAATTCGTTCGATTATTCGAATGCGGTAACAAAAGCCTTTGGAAATAGTATGACTGAATTAGAACCTGGCGTTTATGCTTTCTATAATGGAGATATAAATCAAGATGAGACAATGGACAATTCTGATTCAGATACCATATTCTTTGATATTGAAAATTCAAATTTTGGATTTTTAAATACCGACCTAAATGGCGACGGTAGTGTAGATAACTCTGATACGGATAGTTTTTTTGTAAATGTGGAAAACAGCATTTTTTCAAACCATCCGTAAATCCAAATTTATAATGTTACTTCACCAGAAATAAACACGATGCAGAATTATACTAATTATATGTTAATTCATAAATAACAACAGTGACAAACTATGTTTCGAGTTCATAAAATATTACATTTGAAAGTAAATAGTTACTATGGCTCGATTTAAAGAAAACGACTTACCAAAATCAAAGATTACAGCTACTTCGCTACAAAAGGCTACACTGATCTTTAGATACTCTGGGAATCATAAATGGAAGTTTTATGTTGGATTGGTCTTTCTTCTTCTAACGGGAGGAACTGCATTGGCGTTTCCAAAACTAATGGGAATGCTTGTTGATTGCGTAAAGAACAAAGACCATGTTTTAGCCAATAACATCGCGCTGGGATTGGTTTTGATTCTATTCCTACAATCCTTTTTTTCTTTTTTTAGATTGTCGCTATTTGTCAATTTTACGGAGAATACACTGGCTAATTTGCGATTAGCACTCTACAGTAATTTAGTAAAACTACCGATGTCTTTCTTTTCGCAAAAAAGAGTGGGAGAATTAAATAGTCGCATTAGTTCTGACATAACGCAAATACAAGACACGTTAACCTCGACTATTGCTGAATTTTTACGTCAGTTCATTTTAATTATAGGCGGAGTAATTCTTTTGGCCAACGAAAGTTTAAAATTAACATTCTTAATGTTATCTGTGGTTCCTTTAGTCGCTGTTGCTGCTGTAATTTTTGGAAGATTCATCCGTAAATATTCCAAAAAAGTTCAAGATCAAGTAGCAGAAAGTCAAGTGATCGTTGAAGAAACGATGCAAGGTATTAGTATCGTGAAAGCTTTTGCTAACGAATGGTACGAAATTGCCCGCTACAATGGTAAAATTCGAGATATTGTCAAAATAGCGATCAAAGGAGGAAAATATCGCGGTTATTTTGCTTCGTTTATTATATTTTGTCTTTTTGGTTCTATTGTAGCAGTAGTCTGGTATGGAGTTCAACTCAGTATTAGCGGTGAAATGAGCGTTGGTCAATTGATCACTTTTGTGCTCTACTCTACTTTTGTAGGTGCTTCCTTTGGAGGCATTGCTGAATTGTATGCGCAAATTCAAAAAGCGATTGGGGCTACAGAACGTGTATTCGAATTGTTGGAAGAAACTCCAGAAAAAATCAATAGTAATTCTGCTCAAATTCATGAGAAAATAAAAGGAAATGTAAGTTTCAAAAATGTTGCTTTTAGCTATCCCTCTCGAAAAGAAATTCAGGTTTTAAAAGGGGTGAATTTTAAGGCAGCATTCGGTCAAAAAATTGCCATTGTTGGGCCAAGTGGTGTAGGAAAATCAACCATAGCCTCACTCCTACTTCGATTTTACGACATTGATGGTGGAACCATCGAAATTGACGGGAAAAATATTTATGATTTCGATTTAGAAACCTTACGAGGGAATATGAGTATCGTTCCTCAAGATGTTATTCTTTTTGGTGGAACTATTAAAGAAAATATTGCTTATGGCAAACCCAATGCTACTGATGTTGAAATTGCTTTAGCGGCAAAACAAGCCAATGCTCTTAATTTTATTGAAGGTTTTCCAGAAAAAATGGAAACAATTGTAGGCGAACGTGGTATCAAATTATCAGGTGGTCAACGACAACGAATCGCTATCGCTAGAGCTTTACTCAAAAATCCAAGTATCTTAATTCTCGATGAAGCAACTTCATCTTTAGATAGTGAAAGCGAAAAACTGGTACAAGAAGCATTAGAGATTTTAATGCAAGGAAGAACTAGCATCATCATAGCACATCGTCTTTCAACCATCAGAAGCGCTGATCAAATATTAGTACTTGATAAAGGCGTCATTACTGAACAAGGAACCCATCAAGAATTGCTTTCTTTAGAAAACGGTCTTTATAAAAATTTAAGCAATTTACAGTTTAGCAATTCTTAGATTATTTTGTTTTTCTACGATCTCTTTCTGTTTTAAGTAAATTCAATTCCCGGCTTGTTTGTCCAGCAACAGATGTATTTTCCTCCGCTCTTCGAATCAAATAGGGCATCACATCTCGTACTGGTCCAAATGGTAAATACTTAGCAACATTATAACCATGACTCGCCAAATTATAACTGATATTATCGCTCATGCCATACAATTGTCCGTACCAAATGCGTTTGTCGTCTTTTGCAATTCCATTTGCTTGTTGCATCTCCATTAGTTTATAAGAACTTTCTTCGTTGTGCGTTCCAGCGAAAATGGCCATATGATCGATGTGTTTCATCATATAGTCAACCGCTGTATTATAGTTGTCATCAGTTGCTTGTTTGGAAGTACAAATCGGCGTTGGGTAGTCTTTTTCTGCTGCACGAGCATTTTCTTTTTCCATATAAGCGCCACGAACTAGTTTCATTCCAATATAAAAACCATCTGATTTTGCTCTTTCGTGCAATTTTTTCAAATAGTCCATACGATCCCAACGATACATTTGCAAAGTATTGAAGACAATTACTTTTTCTTTATTGAATTTTCGCATCATCTCTTCTACCAAATCATCCGCGGCATCTTGCATCCAACTTTCTTCAGCATCAATAAGCAATGCGACGTCTTTTTGATGAGCAGTTTTACAGATTAATTCAAAACGATCTTTTACTTTTTTCCATTCTATTTCTTCGACTTGCGAAAGTGCTACCTTCGCTCCTACTTTTTCATATAAATCTAGTCGACCTAAACCAGTCGGCTTAAACACAGCAAATGGTATGGCATCGCGTTCTTTAGCGAATTCTACTGTTTTTAAGGTCATTTCTAAAGCCGCATCAAACTGCACTTCCTCTTCTTTCCCTTCTACAGAATAATCTAAAACAGAGGAAACTCCTTTGGTGTACAATTTATCCACGACAGACAAGCAATCTACTTCATTGACACCGCCACAAAAATGATCAAAGACGGTGGCTCGAATCAATCCATCAACAGGAAGATGTGCTTTCAAAGCAAAATTGGTAACTGCCGTTCCGATGCGAACCAGAGGTTCATTGGCAATCATTTTGAATAAAAAATAAGCTCTATCTAATTCGGTATCACTTTTTAATGCAAAAGCTATTTTTGTGTCGTTGAAGATTTTTTCCATGAGTGAAATTTGAATAACAAATATAATGAGTTTAATAAAATAATATTCAATGAAACAATAGATTTTATGCGATATTACTATTATTCAATCTCTAATCAATGATTTTATTCATAAACAATTAGAAATGAAGCATTACGATTTTGTCTTGGCAATATTCTTTATCATTCCATCAAAAATGAAAAAATGAAATGGTACCATCGCATACCAATATAATCGACCAAAAATTCCTTTAGGTCTAAACGTGGCAATTTGATGTAATGTGTTTTTTTCATCAATTCGGAATTCCAGCCAAGCTTCGCCAGGAACCCTCATTTCAGCAAAAAGTAACAATCGATTATGCTCTTTATCAGCTAACAAAACACGCCAAAAATCGAGTGCATCACCGTTGTATAAAAGTGTCGGACTCTTCCTTCCTCTTCGTAAACCAACACCACCAACAAGCTTGTCGATTGCTCCTCGTAAGCGCCACATCCAATTGCCATAATACCAACCTTTATCGCCACCAATAGACCAAATATTTTCTAATACCTGCTCAGCATCGACAATGGTAATCTGTTTACTATCTTTCAAACAACCAAAACTAGGAACTTGTACATAATTCGATAGATTTTCTTTAAAACGACTACTTACCAAACTGTCTTTCCAACTAGAAATAACCAGATTTTGCTCGATTTTTTGGAATGCTAACGTAATAGCGTCGACATATGAAATGGGTTTTATTCTCAGTAGTTTCTGCAAACGATTGTCTTTGCAAACCACTTCCACTTTCATACTATCAACGAGATTAATGGCTAACTTATAAGAGGTAGAGGTTACAAAATACAGCCAATACGATGATAATTTTGGCGTCATAAACGGAATGGTAAAAATGGCTAATTTGATA
>JAYVZG010000059.1:0-70540 GCA_043783565.1 Flavobacterium sp.
ATCAAATTTTCTTTTATAGCGCTTTAATGCTCTATCGATATTTTCTCCGTCTTTAATTGGTATAATTAACATAATATAGACACCTCCTCTCGTTAAGGGCGCAAAGATAAAAATAATTATGAATTATCAATTATGAATTTTGAATTTATTTTTTCGGGCGTGCCGGCGGAATCAAATCGCAATTCAAAAGACGACCGTCAGCCGCCGTCAGGCTATTCGCTGCAAGTCCTCGCTGTGCTGTGGGCTTTCCGCTGCTATCCTTCACGCAAAATAGATAAAAGAAAAAAGAGCAAAGAATAAAGACATGGTATTCTTTCTTCTTTGCTCTTTACTCTATATTCTATTCTCTTTCGGCTTACTTCACCGCAGGCTGATAATTCTGTTTGTCAATAATCATCTTAGACAATATCTCTCTAAGAATTTCTGAAGTTCCACCACCTATTGGTCCCAAACGACTGTCTCTTAACAATCGTGCCAACGGATATTCTTCCATATAACCATAACCCCCTAACATTTGCAAACAGCTATAAATGGCTTCGTCCGCTACTTTAGTAGATTTTAATTTAGCCATCGTAGCTTCTTTCACTACATATTCTCCTTTGTTTAATCGAGCAACCGCAGCATAATTAAATATTTTGCAATGTTCCACTTCTGTAGCATGATCCACCATAGTATGTCTTAATGCTTGAAACTTGTTGATGGTCTTTCCAAAAGCCTCACGTTGACTCATATAATCAATAGTGTAATCAATCGCATACTCGGCTCTTGCATGGGCATTGATTGCCATAATTAATCGCTCTAAAGCAAAATGTTGCATAATATAAGGAAATCCTTTCCCTTCTTCTCCCATCAAATTTTCTACAGGAATTTCAACATTATCAAAAGCAATCTCTGCGGTATCGGAGGCTCTCCAACCTAATTTATCTAATTTGGTTGCTGATATTCCTTTCAAAGTGGCATCCATCAGAAAGATACTGATTCCTTTATTTCCAAGCTCTGGACTAGTCTTAGCGGCAACAACATAGTAATCCGCATAAACGCCATTGGTAATAAATGTTTTCGATCCATTGATAACATATTTATCGCCTTTTTTGACAGCTGTAGTTCGCATTCCAGCTACATCGCTTCCGCCAAAAGGCTCTGTAATGCATAAAGCTCCAATCTTTTCACCAGCAATACTTGGCGCCAAATAATCCTGTTTGATTCGTTCGTCACCTTCAGCATTTAAATGTGTCATGGCTAAATAGGCATGTGCCCAAATGGCAGCTGCAAAACCAGATGATTTTATTTTTTGAAGTTCTTCTAAAAAAACTACCGTATAAAACAAATCCAAATTCATTCCACCGTAAGCTTCAGGATATGCAATTCCGAAAAAACCCATTTCTCCAAATTTTTTCCAGATAAAACGTTCAATCGTTCCTGTTTTTTCCCATTTCTCAATATGAGGTACTACTTCTATCCGCAAAAAATCTTGCAAACTCTTTCTAAATAATTCGTGTTCTTCTGTAAAATATACTGAATTCATATAATTAAGGCTGTTTTTTTAGAATTCCAAATATAAGGCAATTATTTTAATTTTATCAATGGGAAAACCCGAAATCTTTGTTAATTCCTCAACGTTTTGAAATTTGCCATTCATGCTTCTATAAGTTACAATTGCTTTGGCTAATGGGTATTTAAAATAAGACAATTGCATCAATTCTTTTATCGAAGAAGTATTCATGTTAATCTTCTTTATTGGAGGTAATTGGCGTATTGCAAATCCTTTTTGCAAACTTTCAACAACCTCTGGCGACAATCCCCAGATGTCTTTCATCTGTTCCATACTGACAAAACCTCCTAACTTATCTTTTTCTTTAAGTATTCGTTGCGATAAAGCATCCCCAATTCCGTAAACCTTTTTTAAATCCTCTACCGTCGCTATATTAATATCAATAATTGTATTCGTTTCTTTGGCATGAAATAAAAATGTTTTGGGTTGATTTAAATTCCGTTTTAAAACCCAATCCGGAAATTTAAAATAAGGCGCTATTTTCTGTAACAGAGAATCCGATACTTGTGTTACCTCCTGAAACTCTTTGGGTGAATTGACAAATCGATTGGTTTTACGAAAAGCAAGTAACCTATCGATTTCTTCCATCGACATTCCTAATTGATATCCTTTAAAATCAGTAATAAAATTTGGATTAAAAGGACGTACGACCCATTTCGACTTTTGGGTATAACCACTAGAAGCATCTTTTTGAACCTTTAGATGCACCCATTTATTATTATCTAGAGATTTTTCTTTAGAGTGTTGTTTAAAATCAATATAGAAATACAGGAATTGAAAAACTACTACACAGGAAAGGAAAACGAAAAGCCCGTTGCGTTGCGATTTTGAAAATATAAAATACGAAGAAAAAAGGGATGTTTTCATGTTGTTTGGCGTTGAGATAAGTAAATGGCTTAGAAAGTTGTAAGTTGTGGATTATAAGTCGAAAACGGAGCTTCGTTTAGCTCGAATCAAATCTTTGAGTTTAATCCAGAAGGCTAAAGTGAGATAGACTCCGAACCAAAGACCGGCAGTAACAAAAGAAATATAAATAAAAAACAACCGTACACTATTGGCACGCATCCCCAATCGATCCGCTAGGCGAGAGGAAACGTGAAAGCCATGTTTTTCGAAAAAATATTTCAGTTGAATGACTGGTGACATTGTAATTTGTTTGTTGATCGTTGTAAAATTAAACTTTTATTTGTTGTCTTTTAATAATTCGATTCCGATAGCACATTCCAAACAACGCCCTATATCACAATATTCTTTTTTCAATTGTAATAAAGATTGACTTTCAAAGGCATTGCTTGCTTTGATGCCAAAGGAATGGAACTTTTGAATGCAACTATTCTGCTCTGCATCTATATTTTCTAATAATTGAATTCCATTTTCAATCCATTCTTTTCCTTGACTTTTTGCAAAGGAAAATTGAATAGGGATAATGGTGTTGATGAGAATTAGGTGTATAAAAGATTTCGAAAGTGCTTTTTTCGTTGTTCGACTTGTAGTATCAAACTGATAATGGTTTTGCCAATAGTTGGATGCGGAAATTTGAAATAATTCATAAATTTTAATAACCGAATCCGATTGTATAATTTTTGAAAACAAATTGGATTTAGAACTATATAAACTTGCTAACTGAGATAAACGAATTGTAGGAAAATTGTCAGGACGATGTCTAAAAAACTGAACGGGATCTGAATAGGTTGGCGTTAATTGATATTTCGTAGCTAGATACTCAAACTTGATTTTTAATTTTTTAAAATAAACATCTTCTTTTTCATCCATTAATAATCCTGCTTTACCAAATAACAGTGCTTCTATATTCTCTGGTTGAGAACTTTCTTTTCTGAGGATTGCAAAGGGAATTGCTGTTGCAATTTGAAAAAAAATAGGTCCATTCGTGTTCAAACCAAAATTCTTAGCCAACAAACAGAACAAAACCGCTTCCCAATCGTTTTGTGTTTGCTCTAATAGCGAATGAATTAACGCTGACTTGGCTTCTAATCTTTCGAAGAACAATCGTTCCTGCCAATTTCTTACAATAAAACCATCAATTCCTCGAAGTTGATTTTCACAATATATCCAAGTTTTAGGAATTACTAAACTTTGGTATTTATCAATAGTTTCTTGTGAAACATATTCTTTTAACGCTAGCGTTGGAATTTCGGTATTGTCTTTTCTGAAAATAAATGCGTTGTGTTGCCAAACTACATGAAGAATAACATTGTCATATGCTGCATCATTTTGGTGATGATGTAAATACCAATCAGAAGATTGCAAATGAATCTCTACATTTCCAGCCCATTTTTGGTTGCCAATGATGATTTGTGCGTTGAAAAAATCGGGACCCGCCAACTGTAAATAATCGCCAGCTTTTAGAATAGTTATAGGTTGGTTGGTCGTGGTTTGCAAATTCGAAGTGTCGAACTTCTTGAATTTCCATAGATAATGTAGAAAGTCTTCTTTCATAATATTCAATTTAGATGGCGTATAATGGAAGTACTAAGATATCAAAAAATCGCTCGCAAAAACGCAGAGACGCAAAGTTTTTACAATAGAAAATTTAGTAATCTATTTCAATAAATAAAGTTGTGCGCAAGCCCGCGCATCCGACAAGGCTTCGTGATGATGTAAAACAATATTATTGCGCTCACTACAGTATTTGAGATTTGCTGGCTTATAGCCTTTTGCGCGATAGATTTTGCAAGTGCATTCCCAACGATCCGCAATTTCCAATTCATCATAATACAATCCGTAATACTTCATGGTTTTGGCCAATACATTTCGGTCGAATTGCTCATTGTGTGCCACGATTGTTTTTCCACGAAGTCGTTTTTGAATTTCAGGAAAAAGACCGTCGAAAGTTTTTTCGTTTAGGGTTTCGATTGGCTTTATTCCATGTATCATTATGTTTTGATACCAATACTCGTTATCCGGAGGTTGAATCAACGTATAGTATTCCTCGACAATGATTCCATTTTCGACAGTGACAATGCCGACAGCACAGGCACTATGATGGTAACCTGTTGCGGTTTCAAAATCTATCGCGGTGAAGTTCATATTGGATTGTTTATTAAACACGGATTTCACAGATTTACACGGAAAATAATCTGTGAAAATCTGTGAAATCCGTGTTTAAACTATTTTATCGTTCCTATGATATCGTATTTGGTAATGATATGATGTTTACCATTTCCTAAATCGATGAGTACAGCGTGGTTTTCTTTGGAGAATAATTTAGAGACTTCTTCAATTGGAGTTCCTAATTTTATTATTGGATACGGTTTGCCCATAACTTCTCGAATAGGTTTATCGGCTGCATTTTTATCGGAAACATAAATTTGAAACAAATCAGATTCGTCAACCGAACCTACAAAACCAGTGATATCTATTACTGGAATTTGAGAGATTTTATATTTACGCATTCTTTCGATGGCATGCGAAACCAATTCTTCGGTACGAACAATTATTAGTGGTTTGTCGATATGGTCTTTGATGACGTCTTCTGCTTTGGTGATTTCTTCTTCGAGGAAACCTCTTTCTCGCATCCAATCGTCGTTGAACATTTTACCTACGTAGCGACTTCCGGAATCGTGAAAAAGTACCACAACAACATCTTCTGGTTTGAAATGTTCTTTGAGTTGCAACAAACCTTTGATGGCTGAACCTGCTGAATTACCCACAAAAATTCCTTCTTCAAGAGCTATTTTTCTGGTATAGACTGCGGCATCTTTGTCGGTTACTTTCGTAAATCCATCGATGAGAGAAAAGTCGACGTTTTTAGGAAGTATGTCTTCGCCGATTCCTTCAGTGATATAAGAATAAATTTCATTCTCGTCGAAGATACCGGTTTCATGGTATTTTTTGAATACAGAACCATAAGTATCAACGCCCCAAATTTTGACATTTGGATTTTTTTCTTTTAAATATTTGGCGACACCAGAAATCGTTCCACCAGTTCCAACACCCACAACGAAATGCGTAATTTTCCCATCGGTTTGTTCCCAAATTTCTGGACCCGTTTGCTCGTAATGTGCAATCGCGTTAGATGGATTGTCGTATTGGTTGACATACCATGAGTTGGGTGTATCTTCTCCCAAACGTTTCGAAACCGAGTAATACGAACGTGGATCAGTTGGTTCCACATCGGTTGGGCAAACAATTACTTTAGCGCCAACGGCACGAAGGATATCCATTTTTTCTTTGGATTGTTTGTCGGTAATTACACAGATGAGTTTGTATCCTTTTACGATAGCTGCTAAAGCCAATCCCATTCCTGTATTTCCTGAAGTTCCTTCGATGATGGTACCGCCTGGTTTGAGTCGACCATCCGCTTCCGCATCTTCTACCATTTTGACTGCCATTCGGTCTTTTGTAGAATTCCCTGGGTTGAAGGTTTCTACTTTGGCAAGTACTAAAGCATCCACTTCGGCAGTGACTTTATTGAGACGGACTAAGGGTGTGTTGCCGATGGTTCCTAGTATGTTTTCTGAGTATTTCATTTTGAGATTCTATGTTTCTCGCAAAGACGCAAAGGCGCAAAGCGGTAGTTATTAATTGAGGGTACAAATATATTGATAAATAGATGTTTTACAAGTTTACTGAATGTTAATATGAAATACGATGCTGCGTGCGGGATGGCAGTGGCATCCTTTTGTGCCATAGTTATTGCTTCAGTGTAGTTTGTTCGTGTGGCACAAAAGATAGAACGGACAGCGCGAATTCACGCCCAAAAAGTTATTGAAAGAAATTCCATACCAATCCGAAGCGCACGATAAAGTCGCGGTAGGGATAATTGGGTGCGGAGTAGAAGGTATTGCGA
This sequence comes from Flavobacterium sp., assembly GCA_043783565.1. Classification (GTDB taxonomy): domain Bacteria; phylum Bacteroidota; class Bacteroidia; order Flavobacteriales; family Flavobacteriaceae; genus Flavobacterium. The sequence goes on from JAYVZG010000059.1 coordinate 6,363, forward strand.
CTGCCCCATGCGGAATTGAAATGTTCGGCTTTGAGGAAAATGCGACATTGGCGAATACGAGCATTGACAAAGAAATCGAAATTGGCGAAATCTCCAATTTTTTGTTTGTTTTGAGAGTAGAAATCAGTTATTACCGGATTGTAGCCGTTGGCGTAGTATTTTGTAAAATAATTATAGGTAACTCCAGTTTGCAAATAAAGTGCTCGAGTGAAGAAATAACCAGAGAAATATAAGGTGTTTCGAGTAACGATTTGAGGTACGTTTAGGACATCGTCTTCTTGAGCTACTTTTTGATAGAGCAATGTATTGTCGAGTGCTAATTTCCAGAATTTGATTTCTTTGTTGACTTTCAGAGAAACGTATTGAATAGATTTGCCGTATTGTTTGGGAGAAATCAATTGAATACTATCGTTGATACTATCATCGCTATAGAACAAGAAATTATCGAAATTAGAAACTTGCAGCGAAGCACTTGCCCATTGGGTATTGGCGTTGACTTGAATGGTATTTATTTTCTCGTTTTTGAAGTCATTAAACCAATTGTAAGCAACAAAACTACTTTGATGTAAGTTGTAGAGATGATCGGGCAATTTGTTGGTGTTTTGGTATTGAAAATCGATTTGGTTTTTAGCATTATAAGCATAGGAAAGTTTAGCTTCTAAATTCGTTAAAGATTGATTGGTAATTGAATTTGTATAGGAAAATTTCCCTTTCCATTTGTTTTTTCGGTATTCGTATTGAGCACCAAAGTCATTTATTTTATCGTTTAAAGAACTTGGAATGGATTGATTTTGAAGAAGAACAACTGTATTGTAATAATAGTTATATCTGAAATCGTCAAGGAAAAATTGGAAACTACCCAAAGTTTTGTTTTCGTAGATAGCTCCAACTTTATTATACATTCTGTTGTATCGAACTTGGTCATTAATGCCATTTGACGCATAACTATCTCCAAAACGATTGATTGATATATCTCCAATAGTTGAAGCTAGAGTGGGTTGATTGTACTCGAAGAATTTATTTTCAAAATTAAATTGATGGGTAATATAGAGGTTATTATTTCCTTGAGTTGGATTGATTCTAAAATGATGATCAAAAAATATTCGCTTCCCTTTTAGGAAAGACGTGGCATCGTTTAAATAGACTTCTAGTCGAGGTCTTTGTTTGAAGTCGGTGTTTTTACTTTCAAAATCTTCTGGTGTGGTGATACCTCCGTTTTCTCCATTAAGAAAATCTTGACCTGTAAAATGCGCATTGATTAGATATCTTTTGCTTTTCGTGTGGTAGTTTGTTGTAAACCTAAAATTTCCAGTACTTGATAATTGATTGATGTATTTACCTAATGATCGCAGGCCTTTATAGGAAAGAGAAAAATTAAATTGTTCCGAAGTATTTACAGCTAGAAGGGCATCGAGTGATTGTCCTTGTTCCATTACTGTTTTGAAGTACAAATCAGTTAATGGCGTAGCAACAGAATAATATTTTATTTGATTGGGTTGGTCGTAATTAAAGTGTTTTCCTTTATATCCTATTTCGGGAAAAGGAGAGAAATTGTTTAAACTGTATTGTAATGTAGTGTAGGTTTGCCCTTCATTTAAAAATGGAAGTAGTCCGAAATTGTCTTTGCGTAAGTAATTGTATTCGTATTCCTTTTTGATAGTAAGAGAGGTGTCTACATAAGTTGTATCTCTATCTAAGGTTATCAACCTGTAGGAGGTCATAGGAGCTCTTTTGGCTAAATCTTTAGCTTTTTGTTCGTTAGATTTTAATAAACTTTTTCTTGGTTTTACTACGACAGGTTCTTGAGAGAAACTAATCAAAGTAAAAAGGACAAATAAAGTAGTAAGAATACTTCTCATAGTGTGATAATAATGAGGCAAAAATAACTATTTGTTTGGAATTAGAATTGTTTTCAAAAGAACTTATAAATAAAGATTTTTATAAATAAAAAAGCCATCCGAAACGGATGGCTTTTAAAATATGTATAAAAACTTTTTTATTAGTTTTTGATCACTTTAATTGTTGAAGCAGCTCCAGCATTATTAGTAACTTTTACTAAATAAATACCATTATTAAAGTTGCTAGCATTGATTGAAGCGTTATCTACTGAAGTAAAGTTATTGTTGCTAACTTGTTTTCCTAATACATCGAAAACAGTAACATTAGTAATGTTTTTACCGTTTACTTCTAACATTCCTGTTGCATTGTTGATCAATGCAGAAAACGATTTGTCATTAGAGAAAGTAGCAGTAGCTAACAAATTTCCATTCCATTTAAAAATTCCACCAACAGCTGCTGAAGTACTGAATGAACTTGCAAAACCTGTATTAAAATCTTTAAATGCAACAACACCACCATCTACGTAAGTTAAATCTGGAGCGTCATTAATATTTGTCCAATTCAACCCGCCATCATTAGTATAAGAAGACCCACGAACTGCATCAATATCTTCACCAACAGAGATGTATTGATCAACTTGTCCTGGAATTTCACTAATACCAAAGTTTCTAAGTGTCCCTGCCCAATTTACTGGATTCCATGTTTCTCCAGCATCTGTAGTATTGTATAATAAAAAATCACTTGTTTGCAATAAACCATTCGTTTCGCTAGTAAACGCTAAGTCTCCAGATTCCGAACCATTAATACCACCACCAAAATCAGGAATTGGCGATTGAGAAACTGTCCATGTTAGACCTTTATCAGTAGATTTTAAAATTCTTCCGAAAGTAGTTCCAATAAAGATTGTATTTCCACTTACTGAAAATTGATTTGTCAAACCGTATTCTTGAGGATCTAAAGCAGCAGGAATTCCTGCTGAAACTCTTGTCCAGTTAGTACCACCATTTGTAGTTGTGTAAATTTCAAAAGAACCGTCAGAAGGATCTCCCATTGTTACCCCAACGTTTTCATCCCAAAAATGTACTAAATTTGTAAATGATGCTCCATCTGCACCATTATATGAAGCAGTTGCTTGTCTTGACCAAGTAGCTCCTGAATCAGTAGTTTTCCAAATTCCACCTACAGTACCGGCTGCTTTAGGAAAAACAGCAGCAAATGCAGTAGTTGCAGAAACTCCGCAAATATTTGAGATTTCTAAGTTAGCAGAAGCTGCACCTAAATCTATAGCATTAGTTGTCCAAGTTGTACCATAATCTAAAGTAAGTGAATAACGACGAATAGTTGTACATCCTGTTGTACCGCAACTATTGCTTAACCAAGCAATATTATCATCGACTATTGAAATACTTCTCATACCTGTAGACGCTGCAGGTTGTGATGTTGCTTGCTCAGCCCAAAAATCTTGAGCATTAGCACTAAAAGCTACCAATATAGCAGCAAAAAGTAGAATTTTTTTCATAATTTTTTAAATTAAAGTTAATAGTTAATTAAAGAGAAACAAAAATAAGCTAAAAAAATTAATTTATTTGAATAGTATTCAAATAAATTAATTTTTTTACTAAAATATTTTATGCTAAAGAAAGAATGTTCTCTCTTTCTTTAGCATAATGTAATAATTACAAGTTTGTAAACTGATACGTTGACTCTCCTTGAACAGTCGTCTTCACAATTGTCAATTTAGGAACTGCATTAGTAGAAGGTTGCACTGTCAAATTAGAAAAAAGACCGGAATATACCTTAGATGTTCCATTAGGAAAACGTACTGAAAATCTGTAACGTATATCTGAAGGTGAACTTTTTAAAACTTTAGCAAAAGTTTCGATTGTATAGGTATCAGTACTTGTATAATTTAACACTTTTGTTTTATAATCAAGTACAGCTAAAGTCCAGTTTGTAACATCCGTTGAAGGAACAGGTGTCAAATTAACACTAATGTATTGCTTCTTACATACGTAAACAACATTATTGAATTTAACAACATCATTAACATAATAAAATTGTGGTATTGCTTCATTCTCTGGTGTAGCTAAATTATCAGGTATTCCAGCAACCCATGCTGGTGCATTTGAAAAAGGATCGGACCAAACAATTTTTGGTTTAACAGTTGTCCATGTAACAGTATCAATATTTGGATATATATTTCCAGCAGGATTTGCTGTGATATTTCTTTTACAATAATAAGTAATGCCGTCATAAACTGCAGCGTCATTACCTGAATATGTTAAGAATGGGCTCCAAATCTCATCTTTAACAATAATATTAGGTTGATAAAAAGCTTTTGAAGTGCCAAACAAGTGTGAACCTGTATAATTAAAAGTACAAGTATACAAATCTGCTACAGAAGTAATTTGAACTACTTGTGTATTCGCATTACCATCTATACTTTCAAGTTTTATTTCATCTCCCACTTTAAAACCATGAGGTTTATCATTTGCTCCAGTACCGTTAGGCGATTTAATTGTATAAATACCCGCAATACTATCAGCTCTTGTTAAATTTGTAATTTTATATTCCTGAGATTCATCTAAAAAGTTGATCGTTTCATAACGTGCTGTATTTACAGTTGTTCCAAAAATTGGACGCGTAGTACTACTATTAGAAGAAACTTTACTGATTACTCCGTTTTTCTTAAAGACAATGTCTAAATTATTAAAACCTCCAGTAGATGAACCACTATAAGGTCCATCAAAATCAAAATTTATTACACATCGTTTAGAATTTATTCCTCCTATTCTAGTATCTCCAAATCCTAAAGTTAAGGTATCGGAAGTCATACTGTATTGCTTTCCATTAAATCCTCTTAGGATAACACTTTGACCTGTTGTAATAGCAGAAAGGTACAATTTCATGTCAAAATCAAATGGAATTGTAGTTGTAGCATCCCCTGAAGGAGCTGTCATTGTAGATTCAATTGAATTTTGACCAGCAGGTATCACAAATGATTTTCTAGCACGTTTATTCAAATTTGGTAGGAATGCTATTGCTTCTACATTTACATCAACAGGAAAAGTCAACAAATCAGCTTCTGGTGTTTCTAAATTATCTCCTAAAGATACGATAACCGGGAAAGTTTGACTAGCAACCACATCAGTTTCTACAGTTGTAATAGACCCCTGTAACGTAATGAAATCAAGATTACTTCCTACAGGAGAACCTAAAAACGGATCATCTTTTTCGCACGATACACTTGAAAATAGTATTGTTGCTATTACAAAACTAAACGCAAAAAATTTATTTATTAAATTATTTTTCATTTGAATATTTTTATGGATTAACGTAATTATCATAATCATTTAAGTTATTAATATTATCAAAAAAACTTTGATTTTGAGAAGTAGTTTTAAACCTGTAGGCTTGTTTCATTCCAGGAGCTGTTTGCACGGTTGCAGATAAACTATAATAATCCGCTCTATTACCCTGTGCATCAAATGACTCAGCATAAAAAAAGTATTCATCCCCAAATCCTATTATTGCAGCATCTAAACCTAAAGCTGTTGCTATATCACTTTCATATATTTTTAATTCTGTAGGAAAAGAAGTGATTGTTTTTACTAAAGCAAATTCCGTTGTAAAGGCATATATATCTCTTTGTTTGACGTAGAGATTATACTTTACAATATTATTTGAAGGTGTTGTTAATAATCCTCCAAAATAAGAATTTTCAGGGTCATAAGCCTTTAAGACTTTATTGGTTATATCTAATCGAGCATACTGGCCACCTACTTGTTGTGCTAGAGGATCTAAGCTGTCGTCTTTCTCACAAGAAGTAAAGACACCCAAACATAAAACGAATAAGGGTAAATAAACTATTTTTTTCATAATTACTTTCATTAGTATTTAATTTAAATCATCAACATTAGGAACTGCCCAAAAAACTTTACGCGTTCTAACATTAGTAGGAACATTAGGGTTGTTGTTCTCACAATTTCCAGCATAAAAAGCAGCGTTGTAAAATGCTCCTGCTTCCGGTTCTAAAGTTGGTTGGAAATTACTTGGATACCCTGTTCTTCTATAATTATTATAAGGTTCTATTCCATTACCCCAAGAGGCAATATAATATTCTTTTATAACTAGTTCTAATTTTCTTGCTGCATTAGCATTATCATATGTTAATCCTATAAAATCTAAGTACTTTGTTGTTTTACTTGCTAATACGCTTGCTGACAGCCCTTTTGGATATTCGGGAAACATCGTTGTAGATTTAGTAATCGAATGAGAAATAGCAGTATTCAATTCATTTTTCGCAACTCCAGCTATAGTTCCATTTAACATCAACTCAGCTTTGATAAAGTGAACAAAGGAAGAAAGCATAATTGGTAAAATACCCGCACCTTTAAGTCCTTTAGTACCTCCTGTTTGAACGGTTTGAGGAGTTCCATATTCACCTCCTATAGGATATAGACCTGCACATGTTCTTTTATCAGCATCAGGTGGTATTCCAGAATTATTACCGTGATCTCTTCCCCAAAAACCATTTTCAGGAACACTACCACCGGTAGTCCAATTAGAAACCGTATATGGTGTTCTTATTAAATTGTCATAAAAGGAATTATATTTAATATTATTATAATGCTCAGGTCTACTTCTATTTGGTAATGTAAAAGTATCTTCCCCTGAAGGACTGACATCTTGTTTGTAAAAATAGTAATTTACTCTTGGATCACCTGGATCAGTTATGGTATTTGAAAAATCTGTTGTAGACCCTTTTTCAGTAGTCATCGCCCACATGAAGTAATTTCCAATATAGGCACCACCTCCCAATTCATATTGATCATTATAAAGTGGATGTCTTGAGTTTGGATTAAATCGTGAATTACCGTATTTAAAAACAAAGTCTTCCGAAGCATCGTCAATAATATCGTTTTGGGTAATAATAGTATTTATTTCGGTGACAACATCTTTTCCGCCAACAGTAGTAAGCCGATTACAGTTGTTATACATTTTCAACTTTAACGTATTCGCAAGTGTAATCCATTTTGATTTATTACTCGAATAATATAAATCTTCAACAATAAGACTTCCAGGAGGCAAATTTAATTTGACAATCGCTTCGTCTAATTCATCAATAATACTCGCATATACAGTTTCATCATCATCAAAGTTAGGTGTAATGTTATTCACCCCTTGAAGTGACTCAGAATAGGGTATTTTACCGTACATGTCTACAAAAGTCATCAACACATAACAACGTATTACTTTTGAGGCACCTAGTATAAAATTACTATTTAATTCTGTTGCTTTTGGCTCCATTAATTTAATACCATTTAAGATATTATACCCTGCACTCCATTGACCATTAAAATTTACAGGGGCATAAGCATTATCATACGTATTACCGCCAGTCATAGCCATTTGCCGAGTAACTTCTTGTGCAAAACCGTTAGTTTCATTTACAAAATCTGCCAACTTCAATTGAACATAATTGAAAGTATAAATAGGATTTAGTAATTCTGGGTTAGGGGTACTTGGATTTTCAGTTTGATCCAAATCAATACTTTCACAACCACTTACAATTAGAAAAGTAGTAATAAAAAGTAAATAAATAAATTTATGATTCTTCATGATAATTAGAATGTTAAGTTAAAGTTGAATCCATAACGTTTCGCTGTCGGACCAGTCAAATAATCAAAACCTTGTCCGTTTCCTACTCCAAGACTTAATACTTCTGGATCAAAATTTAAGTGATCAGGGAAATTAAATGCTTTGAACCATAAATTTTGACCAACAAATGAAATAGATATTTTTCCAAAAGGAGTTTTCTCTAAAAATTTCTTAGGCAAACTATACGATAAAGAAACTTCACGAAGTCTTAAATTAGTTGCATCGTAGATACCTTGTTCTCTAATGAAAAAACCAGAATTATTAAACCCATATTGGGTATATCCAATTTGAGTAGTATTAATATTACCATTCTGATTTACACCAGGGAGCACAACAGTTCCAGAGCGGTCAAAATTTGTATCTTCTGTTAAACCTCTAGATAACAATGAAGCTGCTGTTGTAGAATAAATATCTCCTCCTTTTTGGTATTCAAACTGAAAACCAAAAGTAATATTCTTAAAAGAGATTTCATTAATTACAGTAGATCTCCATTCAGCATTTGGATCTCCAATTACAGTTAAATCATTATTAATTAAATAATTACCATCTCCTCCAACTACGTAATTACCATTAGCATCTCTAACAATAGAACTACCCATGATAACCCCAAAAGGTTGACCTTCGATAGCAAAATTTCCTAAATTAGTAAAACCTGCAATACCCAAAGATTTTACTGAACCTAAACCTAATTCATCAACTATATTTTTATTTTTTGTAAAATTAGTCGTTAAATCCCAGCTTAATCCTCCTTCTTTTTTCGAGCGCAAAATACCAATATTTAATCCTAGTTCTATTCCTTTGTTACTAACCTGTGCAACGTTATCCGTAGTAAAATCATATCCAGTAGATGGATCTAAATCTCTTTGAACAATCAAATCTGTTGAAACTTTATTATACAATGATAAATCAAGTCCAACTCTGTTATTGAAGAACTTTGCTTCAACACCAAATTCAAGTTCTTTTACCAATTCTGGTTTTAAATTTAGATTCCCTAATTCGTTACCTTGTGACAATGAACTTACTACAGTTCCATCTACATTAATGAATGCTCTTGTATTGGTTTCGAGACCAATTTTGGTTTTGTAAGGATCAGGAAATCCAGCGGATGAACCATATCCAACACGAAGTTTTAAATAGTTAAGAAAATCATTCTTTTTTAAGAAACTAAATGCATCAGTTGGAACAAACGAAATAGAGGCTGAAGGATAAAATAACGAACGATTCGCTGGTTGTAAAGACGAATACCAGTCATTTCTTCCCTGTAAGTTTAAAAACAGATACTTTTTAAATCCAATAGTAGAACTAGCGTATAAACCGACAATGTTAAAATTTTGTCTGTCCGAATAACCATCATGATTTTTAAAATTTTGATGTTCAATCAAACCATATAAAAACTGTTCTGTACTAAAAAGATAATTAAAAGTTTTAGATTCTTGTCTTGGATTAAATCCTAAAGTTCCATCTAAATTCCAATTCTCATTCTTATCAACTTTTGTGTCAAAATTATAACTAACTGTATGGTCAAAAATTGTATTTTCTCGAACAGTAGTTCTCATGTACCCATCATTATCAAAGGTTTGACCGTTTCCTTTATTGATATAATATTCTTTTGTTTGAGTATAATTATCTAATGCCAAACGATAGCTAATATTAGACCATGAATTAATATCATAGGCAGCCGTAAAGTTTCCGAAAAATCTTCGAACCGATTCATTATCACTAGAATTTTTTAAAGTCCATCTAGGATTTGGAATATCTTTTCTATAATTTACTGATGCTTTTGTAGTAGGATCTTCATAAGGCAATCCAAATAAATCTAAGCTTCTTGGAGTATATAAAATATTCGCAAAAACTGATGGTGCAGCTGCATTCGAACCAAAACCTGCCGCAGTAGGTGGTGCCGTTTTATCGGTACGTACATAATTCATAACTGTACTTAATGTCAAACCGTTTGTCAACTTAGTACGTCCACCTGTACTCAAATTTAAACGTTGATAAGTATTATTATCAATAAACCCCTCGTCTCTAGTATGTCCAACACTTAGATTATAAGAAGTATTTTCTGCTCTACCTCCAATATTTATCGATGTAGTAGTTACAGCACCCACTCTAAAAAAGGGTTTCACATTGTTCTGTGGAGCGTAAGGAACTGTTAATGCTTTTTCATTTGGACCATTTGGATCAGTAAAAAATTGAGGAAATACTAATGCTCCCAAGTACGCATATGGATGCGGAACTGAACCGTCAGCAGCAATTCCTTGAGTCCCTGCAGTACCAAAAGCAGGTCCCCAGTTAGAGAATGCTGTGGTAAAGTTATTATCAAAACCATTACCATAGGAGTTTTGATAATCTGGCAAAGACCCAATTTCTGTCAAATACATAGACTGTGAAAAGGTCACGTCCATTTTCTTATTGATATCTTTTGTATTACCAGACTTCGTTGTTACCAATATAACTCCATTTCTACCTGACGAACCATATAAAGTAGTCGCACTTAGTCCTTTCAATATACTGATGCTTTCAATACTGTTCGGATCTAAATCTAAGAAACGGCTTGAAGCATTTGTAGATCCTTCCAAAAAGTTACCATCACTATTAGTATCTGCATTAAATGGAACTCCATCAACCACAAATAATGGTTGATTACTTCCTGTTATAGAGGAATATCCACGTATAATAATATTTGTCCCAGAACCAGACAAACCACTAGTTTGCTGTATGTTTACCCCTGGAGCTTTTCCAGTAAGTGCTCTGGCAACATCTGTCGAAGGTTTAGAAGCAAATTCTTCCGCTTTAATGGTTGTTACAGCATATCCTAAAGCTTTCTTTTCTTTCTTAATACCTTGTCCTGTTACTACAACTTCACTTAATTCTTCTCCTCCAGATTTCATTACTAAATTTAAAGTATTAGTAGCTCCAACAGTTGCAGTTGCATCTTTCATACCTATAAAAGAAAAGACTAATACATCACCTGCTTTAGCTTTTATAGCATATTTTCCGTCAACATCTGTTTGAGTTCCTTTTTTGGTGCTTTTAATAATAACATTGGCACCAGGTAATGGTCCTGTTTCATCAGAAACAACACCGGTAACAGTTTTCTCCTGTGCAAAAGCAAACTGCATTGATAACGCTATACATAGCGTAAAAATCCATTTGAACTTCGATCTCATATAAATTTTGTTTGAGTTAGTTATTCTGCAAACTTCTTAATAATTTCTTAATAAAACAAATATATATTCTTAATAAAATTTGTATTTATGTGTTAAATCTATTTCTCGAATATTCATTTTCATTAAAAAAACAAAACATACCATCATTATTCTCTTAATTTAGCATCCATATTCCCTTATCTCTCCATAATGTTGTTGAAAAACTATTCTAATTTCAAACTTGAAACAGGCACTGACGAAGCAGGTCGAGGATGTCTCGCAGGCCCAGTAACTGCCGCCGCTGTTATCTTACCAATCGATTTTGAAAACGAAATTCTAAACGACTCCAAACAATTATCAGAAAAAAAAAGATTTGCACTTAAACCCATAATAGAAACTCAAGCCATTTCTTTCGCAGTAACTCATATAGAGCCTCTACTTATAGATGAAATAAATATCTTAAATGCTTCTATAAAAGCCATGCAAATTGCTATTTTAAAATTAAATCCTACTCCAGAATATATTATTGTAGATGGAAATCGTTTCAAAGCCATTCCAAACATTCCACACAGTTGCATTATCAAAGGGGATTCAAAATATATGAGTATTGCAGCGGCTTCCGTATTAGCTAAAACTTATCGTGATGAATACATGAATCAAATTCATGAGGAATTCCCCATGTATAACTGGAAACAAAACAAAGGATATCCCACTCTTGAACATCGCGAAGCCATCCGAAAATATGGCACTACCAAATACCATCGCATGAGTTTTCGACTCTTGCCTGAACAATTAAAATTAGATTTTTAGAGTATTGGATTTTTAGAGGTAAAAGTGCATTCAAACAAAGTGGCAAAATGTTTTAGAATTTTGCCTTTAACTTCCGCTTCATCCACTTTTGCAACACCCAACTCAACTTGTAAAGAGGTAACCGCTTTTCCTTTTATTCCACAAGGAATGATATTGTCAAAATAACCCAAATCAACATTCACATTCAAAGCCAATCCATGCATCGTAACCCAACGAGAAGCCCGAACACCCATGGCGCAAATCTTTCTGGCAAATGGAGTTCCAACTCCCAACCAAACGCCAGTTTCTCCTTCACTTCTTGAACTTTCTATCCCATACTCTTGCAAAGTCAAAATAATTACTTCTTCCAAAAAACGCAAATACTTATGGATGTCGGTAAAAAAGTTATCTAAATCCAAAATAGGATAACCCACAATTTGCCCAGGTCCATGGTACGTAATATCACCTCCGCGATTGATTTTATAAAAAGTAGCTCCTTTCACTTCTAATTGCTTTTCAGATAAAAGCAAATTCGTCATGTCGCCACTCTTTCCCAACGTATACACATGCGGATGGGCAACAAATAAAAAATAATTGGGAGTTTCCAATTGGGTTTCTTCTCTCCTATTACTTATTTTCAAATCAACAATGGCCTTGAATATCGTTTCCTGATACGTCCAAGTTTCTTTAAAATCTTTTACTTTTAAATCTTCCAGCTGAATGATTTTGTTCATGACAAAAATGTGAAAGGCAAATTTACAAACAAAATAGATGAAGTTGATTTTTATTTTGAGGAGCTCACGAGCTGTTTTCACAACAACAGTTTTCCCGCTATCCGCTATATCTTTTTTGTTTTTTTGTCACCAAAAGTAAGATCGAGAAGCTTTACATAAAAAAACAAAAAAGGATGCCGCTACTATCGGGGCTAATGGTTGAACTTTTACGTACCATACACATTCCTCAAACCGTTCCAACCAACAACTCACAACCGACAACTAAAAACTTTGTATCTTTCTAACTTATACCTACATTTGCACTCTTAAAATAAGAATTCCAATGGCATTATCCGAACAAGAAATATTGCGCCGCGAAGCACTAACCGAATTGCGAAATTTGGGCATCGAACCCTATCCAGCGAGCGAATTTGTAACCACCGCTTATTCTACAGAAATCCTCCAAAATTTTGAAAAATTTGAAGGTAAAGAAGTAGTCCTTGCTGGGCGTTTGATGGGAAAACGAATTATGGGAAAGGCTTCCTTCGCGGAACTTAAAGATTCGGAAGGTCGCATTCAAGTATATGTTTCTCGTGACGATATATCCGATGACGAAGAAAAAACGATGTACAATTTAGTCTTCAAAAAACTCCTAGACATCGGCGATTTCATTGGAGTTCGCGGAACGGTTTTCAAAACACAAGTCGGAGAAATCTCGGTTCATATATACGGATTAACTGTTTTAGCAAAAGCACTTAAACCACTGCCAGTTGTAAAAATTGATGCTGACGGAAAAGCACACGATGCTTTCTCCGATCCGGAACAAAGATACCGTCGTCGTTATGTAGATTTAACCGTAAACGATCACGTAAAAGCTACCTTTATCAAAAGAACAAAGCTATTCAATGCCATGCGTAGTTTCTTTAATGACAAAGGCTATCTTGAAGTAGAAACACCTGTATTGCAACCGATTCCTGGTGGCGCAGCAGCGCGTCCTTTCATCACACATCACAATTCTCTCGATATCCCTTTGTATATGCGTATTGCCAACGAATTGTATCTCAAAAGACTCATTGTTGGTGGTTTTGAAGGCGTATACGAATTTTCCAAAAACTTCCGCAACGAAGGCATGGACAGAACGCACAACCCAGAATTCACCGCCATGGAAATCTACGTAGCTTACAAAGACTACAACTGGATGATGACATTTACTGAGAATTTATTGGAACATTGCGCCATAGCTGTCAACGGAACTTCCGATGCTACTTTTGGAAAACATCAAGTCAATTTTAAAGCGCCCTATGCTAGAGTTACCATGACCGACTCTATTAAGCATTTTACTGGATTTGATATTTCTGGTAAATCAGAAGCCCAATTATTCGATGCGGCCAAATCAATGGGAATTGATGTCGATGCCACCATGGGGAAAGGAAAACTGATTGATGAAATTTTTGGTGCGAAATGTGAAGGAAACTACATTCAACCTACTTTCATTACTGACTATCCAAAAGAAATGTCGCCTTTATGTAAGCAACACCGCGACAATCCTGAACTTACCGAACGATTCGAATTGATGGTTTGCGGTAAAGAAGTAGCCAATGCGTATTCCGAACTCAATGACCCAATCGATCAACGGGATCGTTTCGAAGAACAAATCAAACTTGCCGAAAAAGGAGATGATGAAGCTACTGGTTCAATCGACGAAGATTTCTTGCGTGCTTTAGAATACGGAATGCCGCCAACCTCAGGTTTAGGAATTGGAATGGATCGCTTGATGATGTATTTAACCAACAATGCATCCATTCAGGAAGTGCTGTTTTTCCCTCAAATGCGACCTGAGAACAAACAAGTACAAATAGAACTGGAAGACGAAGAAAAACTAGTAATTGCCCTATTAACAATCAATGGTAATAGCATGGATTTGGGAGCTTTGAAAGTCAAATCGGAACTCAGCGGTAAAAAATGGGATGCTGCTATGAAAGGATTATCCAAACATGGTTTGATCAAAGTGGTTGTAGATGGTGAATTGAAAACGGTGGAACTGATCGGATAATAAATCGACACTAACTTACTAAAGTTATTAATTATAGATTCGTGCGACTCAACAAAAAAATATTATATTTTTAACCTCTTTTAAACCAACTTGATCACGATTGGTCAAACAACCTTATAACTTAAAAATTTTTATCAAATGAAAAAAGTATTTTTAGTGGCGCTATTCGTAGTTAGTCTATCAACATTCGCTCAAGAAGAAAAACAAACTTCTAAAAGAACCGAAATGGAAAAAATGACGCCGGAACAAAGAAATCAACTTAGATTGAAAAGAGTGTCAGCGATGTTAAACTTGAATGAAAAGCAACAAAAAGAGATTGCGCCGATTTTAGCTGAGCAACTACAAAAGAGAGAAAAAGCTGTTGCAGACTTCAAAGCGATGAAAGAAAAAGGGACAAAGCCTACAGCAGAAGAACGAGCAGCGAGAGTAAAACAGCGAGAAGATGATCAGAAAATAGTGACTGATAAACTTCAAAAAATCCTTACTCCAGATCAAATGAAAAAATGGGAAGACTTAAAGACCGAAAATAAAGAAAAAATGAAAGATCGTATGAAGCGAAGATCGGAAGAAACAGAAAAGAAAGAATAAAACTTAAAAATTTTGAGGTGTCAAAAAAAAAAATTAGATTTGATTCTTATTTTAAATAAATTTTAGTCATGAAAAAAATTATTGCCGTAGTAACATTATTGTTAGCCTTTACTATAAATGCTAATGCACAAGAAAAGAAAGTAACTAACAATCAAGCAGCAAAAAATGATATTACTGCTTTAGCTTCAAAAGTAAAAATTTCAGAAACTTTACAAGCTGATTTAGTAACTTTAATGACGATGAAACATGACGTTTTATCTGACAATACCTTAACTAAAGAGCAAAAAGAAAATGCTTTAAAAAGTTTCGAACACAAATTGATGAGCGGATTGAGTCCTGAACAAAGAACTGAATTAGCGAAATATCCAGTGTTAATGAAGCAATTAACTCATTAAAATAATTGTTATAAAAAAAGCTCACTTATAAAAAGTGAGCTTTTTTTTTTATAAAGTTTTAGCCACTTTTCGAATGACTTCAATTGTAAAATCTAAATCTTCGTAGGTTAATGCATCGGTAATAAACCAAGTTTCATATGCCGATGGAGCAATATAAATTCCTTCCTTTAATAATCCATGGAAGAATTTCTTAAAAGTATTATTATCTCCTTTAGCAGCACTTTGAAAATCTACAACTGGTAATGCATCAAAATGTACTGAAATCATAGAGCCTACGCTATTTATCGTGTATTCAATTTTGGTTTCTGAAAATACATTGTGAATTCCTTTTTCCAGATATTTTGTTTTATCTTCTAATCTTTGAAACAAAGTAGCATCTTCATTTATTGCGGTTAACATCGCCAATCCTGCAGCCATAGCCAATGGATTTCCAGACAAGGTTCCAGCTTGATAAACAGGACCTAAAGGAGCTAAATAATTCATAATCTCCGCACGTGCTGCAAAAGCTCCAACAGGCAAACCGCCACCTATTACTTTACCAAAAGTCACTATATCTGCATCAATTGCGTAAAGCTCCTGAACTCCACCTTTTGCTAGTCGAAATCCTGTCATTACTTCATCGAAAATCAATAGTATTTCATTGCGAGTACATAATTCTCTTAAGCCCTCTAAAAAGCCTTTGTTTGGAGGCACACATCCCATATTACCTGCAACTGGCTCAATAATAATAGCTGCAATTTCATTTGGGTTAGCTTCAATTAATGCTTTTACATTTTCCAAATCATTATATCGAGCCAATAAAGTATCTTTAGCAGTACCCGCAGTTACCCCAGGGCTATTTGGTGTTCCAAAGGTGCTTGCTCCACTTCCAGCTTGAATTAGAAATGAATCCGAGTGCCCATGATAACAGCCCGAAAATTTGATTATTTTATCTTTTTTTGTATACCCTCGTGCTAATCGAATAGCACTCATACAAGCTTCAGTACCTGAATTTACAAATCTAATTTTTTCAATATTTGGAACCATTTCAATTGCCAATGTAGCAATTTCAGTTTCTAATGCGGTTGGTGTTCCGAAAGAAGTTCCTAATTTAGTTCTACTAATTACTGATTCTACAACAGGTTCAAAGGCATGCCCTAAAATCATTGGTCCCCATGAATTGATATAATCTATAAAACGATTTCCATCTTCATCATAGAGATAAGCACCTTTTGCACTTTTAATAAAAATTGGAGTTCCACCTACAGCTTTAAATGCGCGTACTGGTGAGTTAACACCCCCTGGAATAACTTTCTCAGCTTCAGCAAAAAGCTGACTACTTCTTTGATATAACATGAATTATTTTACTTTTAGGTTTTGTCCGATAGAAAGAGCGTTATCTTGAATATCATTAAATCGCTTTAAATCTTCTATTGAAATGTTGAATTTTTTTGAGATTGAATACAAGGTATCTCCTTGATTTACTTGATACAATTCAGAATTATTAGAAACTATTTTAGCATTAGAAACTAATGGAATATATGCTTTACCTAATACTTCAGCATCATATTGATTCAATTGATACCGCTCTATTATTGCAATCAATTTGTCTGGATATTTTGGATCAGTAGCATATCCAGCATTTTTCAATCCTTTAGCCCAAAGTTTAAAATCGTCTTTTTCCAAATCAAATAAAGGTCGATACCATGGCCTGTTCAGTAAGAAAATAGCATGGTCTTGGTAGGATTCCATCGACTTCTCGTATTTTCTGAAACATTCCTGTTCTGCATCATCATCATAATTAACGCTTGGACCGTTCCAATCCTTGTGACATTTAATACCAAAATGGTTATTGGCCAATACGCTGAGTGGCCCTGTACCAGCGCCCGATTCCAAAATACCTTGTCCTAGGATTATGCTGGAAGGAATTCCATATTGACGCATATTGCTTTTGGCTATTTCCTTATAAGTAGCAATATAATCTAAAACCATTGCGGTTGTTACCTTTACACGAGTGGTCGCTTCTAATATTTCAGTTTTTGAATAAACTGTTTGATTGCTGTTCGATTTGTCTTTTTCTTTGGCAGACTCGTAGTTTTCTTCAATAGCTTTCAATTCTACAGAAGTCGCAGCAAGATTAGGTCTCTTAGTAACAACCACTGGTGGAGGTATTTGCTTTTTGTTTGATGGAGAAACTACAATTGGCTTCGCAACTGGTTTCTTTTTAGGTATTGTTGCAACTTTTGTCGCTGGTTTTTTATAGACTGGCTTTGTAGTTCTAACAACCGTTTGCGAAGATGAACATCCTATTAGGAGTATAGTAACTAGAAAAAATAGAATTTTCTTAAACATCTTTTAGTAGTAAAGGTGATTGTTGTTTTTGCAATTTCATATTCATCCCATCAATTCCTTGAAGTCCTCCAGTATGAATCATTAATACATTTGCATCTTTTGGAAAATAATTCTTTTTTATTAAATCTATAACGCCAAAAACCATTTTGCCAGTATAAATTGGATCCAAAAGAATTCCAGTTTGTTTAAAAAATGTATTCATAAAATCAATCAATCCAGGTGTTGTCTTGGCATATCCTCCAAAATGATATTTTGAAAGCAACTCCCAATTTTGATTTGTGACAAATTTACAAATTTCTTCTTTCAAAAAATAACCTTTAAGTGCAGGAAATCCTAAAATTTTTTGATGCGATTTTGCACTGTTTATTAATCCTGAAATTGTTCCGCCAGTTCCCACTGGACAACATATAAAATCGAAACACGAATCTTCTTCACTTAATATTTCTTCACAACCTTTTATTGCTAAATCATTGGTTCCTCCTTCGGGAATTAAATAAAAATCTCCCCATTTCAATTTTAATTCATCTAAAAAAATTGGCTCTGTTTTCTTACGATACGCTTCTCTAGAAATAAAATCCAATTGCATTCCGCAATCCTTAGCAAATTTTAAAGTTGGGTTTATTTCATCTTCAATATTTAATTCTTCTCCACGAATTACACCAATAGTTTTAAATCCATATTCTTTTCCAGCTGCTGCTACAGCAGCAATATGATTCGAATATGCACCTCCAAAAGTCAGAAGACTGTGGTGTTTTTCTTCTTTTGCTTGAAGTAAATTATATTTTAGTTTCCTAAACTTATTCCCTGAAACAAAAGGATGTATCAAGTCTTCTCTTTTGATAAATAAGTTACAATTTGTATCGGGAAGCGGAATTGATTGATTGAATACTTTCAAAATATTTTATTTGCAAAAAAAAAGCAGCCATAAGACTGCTTAGTATATTTTAATAAACATTAATGACCATTGTAAACGCTTATTTTTCTGTTAAATTCCTGGTTGTCAGTAGTTGTTATTTTTGCAATATAAACAGCATCACTATATCCTGAAGTTGGAAATTGATATTTGTCTTTTGATCCTAAATTGGTCTTGTTGAAAATTAATTTTCCTGAAATATCATAAAGCTGAATCGATTTAATTGCTATCAAATTTGGATTCACGACAGTGAAAGATTTTGTAGTATTGTTTTGTAGCACTTCAAAACTATTAGACGACAAAGTTGGAGTTCCTAAAGCTGCATTGACAAAAGTCAATTCGTATTGCGTATTGTTGACCCCTGCTGGAAGCGAAATTTCATACTCATTATTAGTAATTTCAAAATATAAATCTGAAATTTTATCGTGTAAATAAACATGTTCCACTTCATCAAAATTCATGATTTGTCCAACCGTCATTTTAAAGGAAGCAGGAACAGCATTCTTAAATCCAATTGGGATTTTTTTATTACTATCAAATTCAACTACATTGATGATATAATCTAAATCATTAATGACAAAATACATATCCATATCAGAAACATCTGGAGATCTAGCATCTAAAGCAAAATCAACACCGTCTGTTGCTAACGTTTGAAAAACAAGTGCTGATTGACGAACAGCTTGGTTATTCATCAATGTATTTATACGAATTTGAGGAGCTGGTTTGGTACTTACTGTTGTGTAATCAAATCCTGAAACGGAAGGAATTTCAGGTAAAAAGCTATCTTCTTCAAGTGTTCTTTTTTTAATAGTATTGTCTGCATTACTATTTCTTTCAAATTGAGAAAAATTAGCAGCGCCTTCTTTTTGATATACTCGATAACTATTTTGCATGGTAACTGAAGCTGTACTTGATCCTTCTAACATAAATCCTTGACCAATTGGACAAAAACGTCTTTCATAATTAGAACCGACTCCAACTGCTCCAAGTTGAGTACCTGCTGCATCATAGGCGTAAAATACTGCTGGAACATATGTTCCCATAGGACCTGCCGTAGAATAGGTTCCATAACCTCCTTTATAAGCAGCGATAAAATGAGAATTAACAGTTTTATCTTGCTCCCAAAAATAAGCGATCCCAGTTGAATTCGTTGCTGCTGTTAAAAATGCTTTCAAATCTATAGCAGAAGAATATGGATTTCCAGTTAAAGTACGCATTCCTGTAGCAAGACTAATAGATATATCACCATCATTAGGGCGACCTCTAAAATCATAACGTTGTTTACTTCCTGGATTGTTCGTAATTCCAGCGTCAGTATAAGTTGCGTCTGTTCCTGCTGTTCCTTTCATCGTAAATCCTTCACCTGGATTTAAAGTAGTACCTGAATAAACTCCAAACCATTGAGAATATAAAGAAGACGATAAATATTTAAAAACCCAACCTTGAGAAATCCCCAAAGGATTAGAAACCCCATTATTGGTACTCATGGATAACATGGTAGCTGGAGTGCTTGAAGTATTTGAAGTGGGTTGATTCAACATAGTAATCCCAAAACTTTCATTACCTGAAGCCGTAATCGAGTTACCAACTGGTGAACACCAATAATTGTATGCGAAATTGTTTACCGTTCCTTCTTGAAAAACAGATAACTTTCCCGAACCCGAATTGGTTGAACTTCCTGTTTTAGCTTGTAATAATTGAGATTCATTTCTCAAATATAAATTTCCTGTGTTTTGAATGTTAACATCTTGTTTGACATACAAATATTTATCAGCAACATAGACATAATTATTGCTAACATAAAGTTGTGCTTTACTAATTTGTCCGAAGAAACAAAATAAGCCAATTGTCAAAATATGTACAATCTTTCTCATAATCTTACATTTAGGTGTTAAAAGTAAAAATAATAATTAACAAATAATAAGATTCCTTATTAAAAGATTTAAAATCCTACGTTCATCGAGAATAAAAGATGTTTATCGATAAAAATGCTGTTTACTATTGGATATCAAATACTTATTCTTATTTTTATGTATCAAAAAAATTGAGTTATGAAAAAAATTATTATACTATCGTTAAAAGTAGTTTGTGCCTTGATGATGACAAACTCTCTGCAGGCTCAAATCGGAATTGGGACTACTTCTCCTGATCCATCTTCCGTATTAGATATTACTTCCGCCAATTCTGGAGTGTTAATTCCTAGAGTTGGATTAGTAAACAACACCGATGTAGCGACTATTCCAGCACCAGCAATTTCTTTATTGGTTTACAATAATGGATTTGCTCCTAATGGATATTACTATTGGAATGGTGCTTTGTGGGTGCAATTAGCAGCTGCAACACCTTCATCCGACTGGGAATTAACTGGAAATACAGGCACATCTGCCGGAACTAATTACTTAGGAACAACAGATGCCGTAGATTTGCGATTCAAAACAGGAGCCACTGATCGATGGAATATTTCTCATGCTAATAATGGTCAATTACAATCTTATTCTTTAGGGACTTCCCCACTACCGGCGTACTCTTTTCAAAGTGATACCAATACTGGTATATTTAGCCCAATTGCAGATAATTTGTCCATTACTACCAACGGAACTGAAAAAGTTAGAGTAACGGATACCGGTCAAGTTGGAATTGGAGCTACATCTCCAAACGGTTCTCTAGAAATAACTTCTACTAATGATGGCTTACTAATTCCAAGAATAGCTTTATCTGCTACAAATGTGGCTACCGTAATTACACCTACAACATCCGAATTAGTCTACAATACTTTTACTTCAGCACTCGGACCCAATCAAGTGTCTCCTGGTTATTACTATTGGGATGGTGCAGCATGGATAAAACTAGCTACTGGAAATACCAATAATGATTGGTCTTTAATTGGTAATACAGGAACCACAGCTGGAACCAATTATCTAGGAACCACTGATGCGGTCGATGTGCGTTTCAAAACTGGTGCTACAGATCGATGGAACATCTCTCATGCCAATAACGGACAATTACAATCTTATTCTTTAGGAACAGCAATTGCTCCAACTTATTCCTTTCAAACCGATCAGAACACTGGTGTATTCAGTTCAGCTGCTGACGTCTTAGATATAACCACAGGAGGAACCGCTCGATTTAGATTTCCGAACGTAAATCAAGTCCATGCATTGAGTTTAGGAACTGCGGCATTGCCATTTTATTCATTTAGCGCAGATTCAAACACAGGTGTTTTTAGTTCTGGTGCGGACGCACTTGATTTCGCAACAAACGGTACAGCGAAATTTAGAATCCCGAATGCCGATCAAGTACATGCATTGAGTTTAGGTACTGCAGCATTGCCTTTTTACACTTTTAGTGCTGATAGCAATACAGGAATTTTCAGCCCAGGTGCAGATATATTGAGCGCAACAACTGCAGGTACTGAACGGTTGAGAATCGAAGCAGATGGAGATGTAGGAATTGGTGCTACACCCAATGCTTCTGCAAAATTAGAAATCAATGCCACTAACCGCGGATTATTAATTCCTAACGTAGCCTTAACCGCAAAAAATGCTGCCGGTCCTATAACTGCACCAGCCACATCTTTATTAGTATATAACACTGCTACCGCTGGCGTTTCTCCTAACAATGTAGTGCCTGGTTATTATTATTGGAACGGAGCCGCGTGGGTTGGTTTTACTGGTGCCAATTCAAACGATTGGTCTATTACAGGAAATACTGGCACTGGTGCAGCTAATTATGTGGGAACATCTGATGCAATAGACCTTAAAATTTCTACCAATGGAACAGAGAAAATTAGAGTATTATCCAACGGACAGGTTGTCGTAAATAACACTGCAGTTCCTATTGCAGGTGATCGTTTTAGCGTTTACAATACTACAACCAGTGATTTTGCCATCAACGGGTATTCTACTTTAACAGGAACAGGGGTCTTTGGTCAAAATACTGGAACTGGCTCAGGCGTTTTTGGCTTAAACAATAGTTCTGGACAAGCAGTTAGAGGTGCTAATACAGGCACTGGTATTGGAGTACTAGGAACAACTACCAACGCTGCTGGTACTGGAGTTTATGGTCAAGCAAACGTTGCTTTAGGTGTCGCAGTTTATGGGACTTCGAACGGGACTGACGGAACTGGTGTTTTTGGTAATACTTCCAACACTAACGGAACAGGTATGTATGGACAATCATCAGGAACAAACGGAACTGGGGTGTTTGGATTCGCTAATGCTGCTGGAGGAGATGGTCTGTATGGAGAGGCCACTCAAGCTGCAAGATATGGAGTATGGGGAGTAAATAATAATGCTACTGGGTATGGAGTATATGGCTCTTCAACTGGAACCACAGGATATGGTGTTCATGGAAATGCAACTGGAACTAGCGGAACTGGTGTCTACGGTCTCGCTTCACAACCTGGAAGATATGGGGTATTGGGCTCAAACAACAATGCAACTGGAATTGGAGTCTTCGGCTCCTCTACAGGTTCTGATTCAACTGGTGTTATTGGTTCGTCAACAGGAACAAACTCAGATGGTGTTTTTGGTCAAGCAACAGGAACCACTGGTTATGGGGTTTGGGGTATTAATAATAACGCAACCGGAAATGGAGTTGTCGGAACTTCAACAGGAAATACTTCCAACGGTGTTGCTGGATCAGTAACAGGAACAAGCGGAAATGGAGTATTCGGAAGCGCAACCGGGGCGACTGGGTATGGCGTTTACGGGGTAAATAATAACGCTACTGGAAATGGTGTCGTAGGATCTTCTTCTGGCACTACGGGTACCGGTATATACGGAACTACAACAGGAAGTGACGGGACAGGAGTTTGGGGTAATTCAACAGGCTCAAATGCTGATGGAGTATACGGTCAAGCTTCGGGCGCAACTGGTATCGGAGTATGGGGGGTTAATAATAATGCCACAGGAACTGGAGTGTATGGGTCAACAACCGGAACAACTGGAACTGGAATATGGGGAAATGCTACTGGTACATCTGCAGATGCAGTGTTTGGTTCTGCTAGTGGAGCAGGTGGATTCGGAACCTTTGGACTAAATTCGAATGCTGCTGGAACTGGAATAGTTGGTGCCGGAAATAACGTTACTGCTAGCTATTCAGCTGGCGGGAGTGGCGGAGCTTTTACAGGCTCTTCATTTGGAACACTATCCTACAGCACAACAGCTGCAAGTGGAGTTGGAATTGCCGCGGCAGGTAATAACGCTGCAATTACAAGTTTTGACGCAAATGGCGCAGGTGGTGCTTTTACAGGAAATCAATGGGGAACAACAAGTATTGCAACCATAACTGGTGCAGCAAATGATGTAATTGATAGAGCGGTTTTAGCTGGCACCTACATTTCTGGAGGTTCAACTTCCGACAATGTCTATGTTGGTGCTAGAATTGGTGGTGTTAATTATAAAATTCTCGGAACTGGAGGAGGATCAGTCTCTACTACCATGAAAACTTCACAAGGAGAAAGAATACTATTCGCTCCAGAAGCTCCTGAAAACTGGTTCTTCGATATCGGTGAAGTTGAATTAGTAAACGGAATGGCTGCAGTTCAATTAGATCCAACATTTGTAGAAACGATTTCTGATTCCAAACCTTTCAAAGTTTTTGTTCAAGGTGGTGAAAACACACTCGGCTCTATTCGTATTACAAGAAACCAAAAAGACAAATCTTTCATCGTTGAAGATCTAGGAGGACCAAGCAACGGAACTGTTCAATACAATATCTACGCAATTTGGAAAGGAAAGGAAAATATTCGTTTCCCAGAATTGAAAGAAGTAAATAGACCAAAACCTACAGCGGTAAAAAGTATAACGGTAGACACGAACTCCAAAAAAAGAGTTTCTAAAGAATCAGAAACCAAAAATTCGGATCTAAAACAATCTATAGATTCGAAAACAACAGTCCTTAAAAATAATTTATTCCCTAAAGACAAAAAAGTTCAAGGCAACAAAGAAATAGAAAAAACTAACGAAGCCCAAACTTCAAAAAAGTCGAATAAATTGAATAATCGAACTCCAAGAGAAATTTCAATAGAAAATGATATTCTTACTGAAAAACTGAAATAACTCAAACATACTTCAAAAACCTCCAAAACGACCTTGACTTCAAATAATCAAGGTCGTTTTCATTTTCATACGCTTCTCTCTCAAAAACAATATTTTTATACGCCTTCTTCTTATCTCGATAGCGAATCAACTTCACCAAGTAATCCAATCCATACATCACAAAAAACGGCAAAACAAATAACTCCAATTGCTGCCGTAAGTGAATGCGTTCGTGATTCATTAATATCAAATAATCTTGCACATTCCGCTCTCGCACCACGACAAACGGAAACAGTGTCATCCCACGAAAACCCTTCGGTATTAAATATTTGCTAACGAGTAAAATCATTTCACTAAAGTTTCTAAATTTGCCCTATGTTCGACCAAAATAAAGAAAATATACCAATCGAAGGCGAAGATTTCTACTTTACACCGGAAGGTTACAAATGTTTTACCGAAAAATTCCACCTCAAACGCGGCTATTGTTGCAAAAGTGGTTGCCGACATTGCCCTTACGGTTTCGATAAAAAAACAGGAAATTTAAAAAAACAATAAGGGCGTTCCCCTGCGGGTCGAGCTTTCCGCAGTACGCGGTACTGCTTCCAATCCCTAACGCAACCTTGCGTAAACCCGAAAAATCTTATTAACTTAGCGACTCAAAACTCACAATTCAAAAAATGACGTTTCAAGAACAAATACAACAAGGAATTCCAACAATTCTACCACAACCAAAACCCTACGACACAGCCATCAATCACGCGCCAAAAAGAAAAGAAATTCTTTCTGCCGACGAAAAAAAATTAGCATTACGAAATGCCTTGCGCTATTTCGAACCGGAACACCATGCGGTTCTTATCAAAGAATTCTCCGATGAATTAGAAATCTACGGACGTATCTATATGTACCGATTCCGTCCGGATTATACCATTTACGCACGACCGATTTCTGAATATCCAGGAAAATGCGAGCAAGCTAAAGCCATCATGCTCATGATTCAAAATAATTTGGATTATGCGGTGGCGCAACATCCACATGAACTTATAACCTATGGCGGAAACGGTGCTGTGTTTTCTAACTGGGCACAATATCTACTTACGATGCAATACTTGTCGGAAATGACCGAAGAGCAAACGTTAGCGATGTATTCGGGTCATCCCATGGGCTTATTCCCATCCCATAAAGACGCGCCGAGAGTAGTTGTAACCAACGGAATGGTGATCCCGAATTACTCCAAACCAGACGATTGGGAAAAATTCAATGCACTGGGCGTTTCGCAATACGGACAAATGACGGCGGGAAGTTATATGTATATCGGCCCACAAGGTATCGTGCACGGAACTACCATCACCGTGCTCAACGGCTTTAGAAAAATAAAGAAATCTCCCAAAGGTGGTTTGTTCGTAACATCCGGCTTAGGCGGCATGTCAGGCGCGCAACCCAAAGCGGGAAATATCGCAGGTTGTGTTACGGTTTGCGCAGAAGTAAATCCGAAAATTACCCATATTCGTCATTCGCAAGGATGGATCAACGAAGTGATTGAAGATATTAACGAATTGGTGCCGCGCGTGCAAAAAGCCATAGCCAACCAAGAAATTGTTTCTATCGCCTATCTCGGAAATATCGTCGATGTTTGGGAACGATTCGATCAGGAAAACGTCCACATCAATTTGGGTTCAGATCAAACATCCTTACACAATCCTTGGGCTGGTGGTTACTATCCAATAGGTTATTCCTTTGAAGATGCCAATGACATGATGGCGAATAACCCTGAGAAATTTAAAGAAAAAGTGCAAAAAACACTCCGTCGACATACCACAGCCATCAACAAACACACCGCAAAAGGAACTTATTTCTTCGATTATGGCAACGCATTTCTCTTGGAAGCTTCCCGTGCTGGCGCGGATATTATGGCAGAAAACCACATCGATTTCCGTTACCCAAGTTACGTGCAAGATATCATGGGACCGATGTGCTTCGACTACGGATTTGGACCGTTTCGTTGGGTATGCGCGTCCGGAAAACCAGAAGATTTAGCCAAAACAGACACCATCGCTTGTGAAGTTCTAGAGGAAATGATGAAAACAGCACCGGAAGAAATTCAACAACAAATGGCCGACAACATCCAATGGATTAAAGGAGCACAAGAAAATAAATTAGTTGTAGGCTCGCAAGCTAGAATCTTATATGCGGATTCCGAAGGTAGAATCAAGATTGCAGAAGCTTTCAACCAAGCCATCGCCAAAGGCGAAATCGGAATCGTGATTTTAGGTCGTGATCACCACGATGTTTCCGGAACTGATTCGCCTTATCGAGAAACCTCAAATATCTATGATGGCTCTCGATTTACCGCAGACATGGCCATTCAAAATGTGATTGGTGATAGTTTCCGTGGTGCCACCTGGGTGTCCATTCACAATGGCGGCGGTGTAGGTTGGGGCGAAGTTATCAACGGTGGCTTCGGAATGGTGCTTGATGGCAGTGCAGACGCTTCAAGACGTTTAGAATCGATGCTATTTTGGGATGTGAATAACGGCATTTCCCGAAGAAGTTGGGCTCGAAATGAAGGTGCCATTTTCGCTATTAAAAGAGCGATGGAAAGTCAGCCGTTGTTGAAAGTTACGATTCCGAATATAGTAGATGATGGATTGTTAGAAGGTTAGATCTTAAGACTATAGGACTGTAAGATTTTAAGACTGAAAGAATTCATTACAACTTTTGATGTCAATTGAATTGTTAAAATATGTTATTATCAAACGAAAAAACACAAATTTTCGTTTTCTGAAAAAGCAAAATTTAATTGTTATGAAAAAACAAATCTAAAAATCCTAAAGTCTTACAATCTTATAATCTAAAAAAATGAAAGCGATAAAAATCCTACCCTTACTCCTACTCTTTGCTGTTGCTTCCTGCAGCTCCATTAGAGTTTATTCCGACTACGACAAAAAAGTCGATTTCGCCCAATATAAAACCTACGCCTTTTACAAAAACGGTATCGACAAAGCGGAAATCTCCGACTTAGACAAGAAAAGAATCCTTCGTTCAATCGACGAAGTGATGGCCACAAAAGGCTTTACCAAAAGCGAAACGCCCGATATGTTGATTTCTATCAACGCCAAGTCAGAGCAAAATGTAAACGTCAATCAATACAATTCTGGTTGGGGATTTGGCTGGGGCTGGGGGCCGTTTTGGGGATCGAACACCATGGTTTCTACTTCAACGGATGGTATTCTCACCATCGACCTCATCGATGCGAAACAAAAAGAACTCATCTGGCAAGGCGAAGGAACAGGTTATCTTACTAAGAATGTGGATAAGAAAGATGAAAATGTAAAAGAATTTGTAACTCAGATTTTGGCGCAGTATCCGCCGGTGAAGAAGTAGTTATCAGTTGTCAGTTAAAAAAGTGGAACCGTGATATCATTTTGTGGATTCCCCTCCTTTGGAGGGGTGCCCAAAGGGCGGGGTGGATTCCACTCCTTTGGAGGGGTGCCCGCCGCGGCGGGCGGGGTGGTTATAGCCCGGATGGCAATGGAAAGCTTTTTGCAAAAGCAGTTTCGTTTTTCTTGTTGTCGAAACGCGACCAGCGGAAGCGCTTTCGGGAACTTTAGTAAAACAAACCGATTTGGTAAAAACTTGTAATGAACAGCCGGAATAGCTACTATCCTACAAACCGACAACCGACAACTGTCAACCGACAACTATTAATACCCCAACAATTCCTCCATCTTCGCTTTTACCTTATCTACATTTGGAATCATAGTTTGCTCTAAAGTACTATTTAAAGGAATCGCAGGTAAATTCTCAGAACCGATGGTCATCACTGGCGCATCCAAATATTTAAAACATTTCTCTTGAATCATGCCTGCCAAGCTTCTGGCAAACGTATTATTGACCGGTTCTTCGGTTACAATCAGGCACTTTTTGGTTTTTTGCACGGACTTTATTATCGTATCTTCGTCCAACGGAAATAACGTTCTCAAATCGATAATCTCCACTTGATTTTTCATGCCGACAGATGCATTCAACGCCCAATGCACGCCCATGCCGTAGGTAATCACAGAAATGGTTTCTTCGGTTTCTTGACCCCAAATTTCCTGAACGATATTGGCTTTTCCGAAAGGCAAAATGTAATCTTCGCTCGGTTCAAAAACGCGGGCTTCGTCGGTTCCTTTGACTTTGCTCCAATACAAACCTTTATGTTCTAAAATCACCACTGGATTCGGATCGTAATAAGCCGCTTTCAGCAAACCTTTCAAATCGGCGCCATTGCTCGGATAGGCGATTTTGATTCCTCGAATATTCGTCAATACACTTTCTACTGATGACGAATGATACGGGCCACCGCTGCCATAAGCACCAATCGGAACACGCAAAATCATGCTCACCGGCCATTTGCCATTGGTAAGATAACAAGATCGACTCACCTCAGTAAACAACTGGTTCAAGCCTGGCCAAATGTAATCGGCAAATTGCACCTCAACAATGGGCTTCAAACCCACGGAGGACATGCCGACTGTTGAGCCCACAATAAAAGCTTCTTGAATCGGTGTATTAAAAACACGCTCGTCACCAAATTTCTGCGCTAAAGTCGCTGCTTCTCTAAACACGCCACCCAATCGTCCGCCTACATCTTGTCCGTAGAGCAAACACTCTGGGTGCTTTTTCATCAACTCTTCTACGGCAAATAAAGCGCAATCTACCATCACGACTTTGTCTTCCCGCGGTGGATTGCGTTCTCCAACTTCATCGATAATCGGCGTTGGCGCAAAATCATGCGTAAATAAATCTTCTGGTTTTGGATCTTCCGCCAATTGCGCTTCCTCAAAATCAGCTTTGACTTTTTTGATCGCTTCTTGTTCTATTTTTGAAATAGCTGCCGAACTAAAACCAGCGTCTAACAATTGTTGTTTCAAAACGGGATACGGATCTCTTGACTTTGCTTCCTCCAAATCATCGCGGTACCATTCCATTCGAACACCAGAAGTGTGATGATTCAACAACGGAACTTTCGCATGTACTAAAAACGGACGGCGTTCTTTTCGCATGGTTTCCAACACGTTTTGAATCGCCAAATAGCTTTTGGTAAAGTTGGCACCGTCTATTGAAATGGCTTCAATGCCGTGAAATCCTTTTGCGTATTCAAACGCATTTTGGGCTCTAGTTTCTTTAGCATTTGCTGAAATATCCCAGCCGTTATCTTGCACCAAATATAAAATCGGCAATTGTTTCAACGCCGCCATTTGAAAAGCTTCCGCAACTTCACCTTCAGTCACTGAAGCATCACCCAAGGAACAAACTACAATAGGTTTCTCTTGATTTTTATCTTCAATGCCAATATTTTCTTGATACCAAAATCCCATTGCCGCGCCGGTTGCTGGAATCGCTTGCATGCCCGTTGCTGAGGATTGATGTGGAATTTTAGGCTTGTCAGCATCGCGCAAACTCGGATGGCAATAATACGTTCTTCCGCCCGAAAACGGATCGTCGCGTTTGGCCATGAGCTGCAACATCAAATCGTACGGACGCATCCCAATGCCCAACAACATCGCATCGTCGCGATAATACGGAAAAGCATAATCCTGCGGCAACAATTGCATCGCCACGGCTATTTGTATGGCTTCGTGTCCACGTGAAGTCGCATGCACATACTTAGAAACGATTTTAAAGTTCTCCTCATATAATTCCGTCATCGCCTTGGCGGTTGCCATGGTGGCGAATGCTCTTTCTAAGATGACCTTATTCAATGTCTTTTCTGCTATTTCCATATTGTTGTTTTTGGGCAGACAATTCCCGCTTTCGCCTTTATCTTTGTTCGTTCCTCACAAAGGATATCGGCTCTATCGGGGCTGCGCATTCAATTCCTATTCAAATTTTTCTTAAAAAAGCGACTGATTCTATTTGACCACTGATTTTACTGATTATGCGGATTAACACAGCTAAAAATCCGTTTCATCCGCTGAATCCGTGGCAAAAAAAAGTACTTTGAATTCAATTCAAATTACTGCTGATGCGTCGCATAGCTTTCAACAGGAACAATCCATCCAAAAGTATCTGCTATGCGTTGTGTTTTCATATCATTAAACGTATTCTTGATCTCTTCTCCAATCGGATTTCCTTCTGGCAATGCAATCGCAAAATCGCCATTACCAATTTCTTCCACCAAAGCAATTCCCACAGCAGTTCCAACACCAAAGGCTTCTTCTAACAAATTATTCTTCGACGCTTCTTTAATCTCCGTCATCGTAATCGGACGTTCGGTAACTTCGAATCCTTTGGCTCGTAACATATCAATGACACTCAAACGTGTGATTCCAGAAAGAATTGATCCACTCAAATCAGGTGTGATAAACTTCCCGCCAATCTTAAAGAAAATATTCATCGTTCCCACTTCCTGAATGTATTCAAAATCCTGTGCGTCCAACCACAATACTTGATCGTATCCTTTGGCTTTGGCATATTCGGTCGGGCGAATTGCACCGGCGTAATTCCCAGCGGCTTTCGCTTCACCTGTTCCGCCATTAACGGCACGAACATATTTGGTTTCTGCATACAACTTAATTCTTCTATTGAAGAAAGGTCCAGCTGGTGATGCCATAATAATAAACTTAAAGCTGGTTGCCGCACGCATTCCGATAAAAGCTTCATCGGCATACATAAACGGTCTTAAATACAATGAACTTCCTTCTTGTATTGGCACCCAATTTTTCTCTAAAGCCACCAATTGCTTCAATCCTTCAACGAACAAATCTTCAGGGAAATTCGGCATGCCCATCCGATAGGCACTCACATTCATTCGCTTGGCATTTTCCTCTGGACGAAACAACAAAGGCGTATTGTTTTTGCCCATCGTTGCTTTTAATCCTTCAAAAATTGCCTGCCCGTAATGTAGCGCCATCGCCGCTGGATGGGTGGGAATCATTTCTAAAGGTTCGATTCTTGGGTTGACCCACGAGCCGTTTTGGTATTCACAAATAAACATGTGGTCGGTAAAAGCAATCCCCATCGGAACGTTGTTGATATCGACTTGCGCTACTTTAGAAACTAAGGCTGGAGTTACTTTTATATTGTAAGACATAAGCTAAAATTTTATAATGTTGTATTGTGGTCAAATTGTTCTAAATAATCGCCGACTTTTCGCAAAAATGAGCCGCCCAAAAAACCGTCTACGACGCGATGGTCGAAAGAAAGCGAAAGATACATCATGCTGCGAATCGCAATCTCATCGCCTTTTTCGGTGGTGATGACTTCCGGTCTTTTTTTGATAATTCCAAAAGCTAAAATCGCTACTTCTGGTTGATTGATAATCGGTGTTCCCATCAAGCTTCCGAAAGTGCCAACATTCGAAATGGTAAATGTACTTCCTTGAATTTCTTCGGGTTTGAGTTTGTTGTTTCGAGAACTTTCGGCTAGATGATTGACGGTTTTCGCCAATTCAAATAAACTTTTCTCATTGGCATTTTTCACTACTGGAACGATTAGATTTCCTGTCGGCAAGGCGGTTGCCATTCCTATATTGATATCGCTGTGAACGATTATACTTTTGTCGTCCACGGAAACATTTATTAATGGAAAATCCTGAATTCCTTTGGCTACTGCGTCCACGAAAATGGGCGTAAAGGTGAGTTTCTCGTTGTATTTTTTTTGAAAATCGTCTTTGAATTTGTTTCTCCATTCGACCAAATTCGTCACATCAACTTCAATATAGGAAGTCACGTGCGGCGACGTTTGTTTCGAATACACCATGTGATCCGCAATCATTTTGCGCATGCGATCCATTTCAATGATGCGGTCTTTGCCTTCGATGAAATTTATTTTCGGTTTTGGGTAAGTGGTTGTCGGTTGTTGTTTGTCGGTTGTCGGTTGCGGTATACTTTTGAGAGGATATTTTCGATTCTTCAGATAATTGAAAACATCGCTTTTTTGAATTCTACCATCGGTTCCGGAACCTGAAATGGTTTGAAGTTCTTCAAGCGATAAGTTTTCTTTTTGTGCAATGCTAATGATAAGTGGCGAGAGAAAGTTGTCGGTTGACAGTTGTCGGTTGTGCGTTTTCAGTTGTCGGTTGTCGGTTGTCGGTTGAGTTCCATCGACTGCATTCGGACTGAAGGTTTCAGCTTCTTGGTTCTTGGCTTTTTTTCCTTCTATTTTTCCAATTGTTATTTTCTTTCCAGTAGCTTTACCATCTGTCTCTATTAACGCCAAGACTTCACCAACAGCAACAATAGCATCTTTCCCAAAACGGATTTCGGTAATCGTTCCAGAAAATGGCGATGGAATTTCGCTATCAACTTTATCTGTAGCGACTTCCACCAAAGTTTCCTCCGCTTCCACAAAATCACCGACTTTCTTAGACCAGTTGATGATGGTAGCTTCTGAAATACTTTCGCCCATTTTAGGCATTTTGAATTCTGTTTTCATTTTCTTGAGATTAAAGAGAATAGAGTATAGAAAATAGACTTTTACGAAGTCGATATTCTTTTCTCTATTTTCTATTTTCTTTAAATTTAAATTCTTCTAATGTTTTATAAAACGCTTCTTGTGTTGGTCTATTGGCTGGAATTTCTCTTAATGGCGCAACTCCTTTCAAAGATTCGTAACATTCCTTCGGCAATTGCTGGTATAAGGCGGTTCCTTTGGTCTTCCAGTCGATCATCTCATCAGAAATATCTTTGACGATTACCGCTGGATTACCGACCACCATTTTACGATTGGGAATTTTCATTCCTGCTTTGACAAAACTCAATGCCCCGATAATACATTCATCACCAACTTCTGCATCGTCCATAATTACGGCATTCATGCCGACGAGACTATTGGCGCCGATATTGGCTCCGTGAATAATTGCTCCGTGACCAATGTGCGCTCCGGCTTTCAACACCATCGATTTTCCTGGAAACATATGTATGGTACAATTCTCTTGCACATTGCAACCGTCTTCAATAATGATTTCTCCCCAATCGCCGCGAATCGCTGCACCTGGACCGACATAAACGTCTTTTCCGATAATCACGTTGCCAGTTACCGCCGCTTGTGGGTGGATAAAACTGCTTTCGTGGATGACGGGAATAAACCCTTTGAATTCGTAGATCATATTTTTGTTGTCAGTTTTCAGTTGTCGGTTGTGAGTCTCAAACTGAGAACTGACAACCGACAACTGATAACGCTATTTAAACTTCTTCAACATTTCCTTTGTAAAATCCGACAATACCAATCGCCCGCTAATTGCGGCTCTTTCTGCCAACAGGTTATCCCAATCGTCGGTGCCTCTCCAAAATATCTTTTTCATTTCGAGCATTGCTTCTGGATTGTACGTGCACAAATGTTCCGCAAACTTCTGCACTGCAACATCTAACTCTTCTAAGTCTTGATACACATTGGCAAATAATCCTTTGCTTCTCGCCCATTCTGCGTCATAAAATGTATTGGCATCAATAGCGATTTGTGACATGGCAGAAACACCCATTTTTCTTTCGATGGCAGGTGAAACTACAAACGGCCCGATTCCGACATTGAGTTCACTCAGCTTTATCGAAGCGAATTGCGTCGCCATACAATAATCCGTGGAAGCCGCAATTCCGACTCCACCTCCAACTGTTTTGCCTTGAATACGCCCAATGATAAACTTAGGACATTTGCGCATCGCGTTGATCACGTTGGCAAAACCAGAGAAGAATACTTTTCCGGTTGCGGCATCGTTGATGGCGATGAGTTCTTTGAAACTCGCTCCAGCGCAAAAAGTACGTTCACCTCCGCTTTGAAGAATAATGACTTTGATATCGTCGTTATTGCCCGCTTCGGTGATGGTGTCGGCTAATTTTTTTAATACATCGCTCGGTAAGGAGTTTTGCTCGGGATGAAAAAACTCGATGGTGGCGATGTTGTTATTGATAATTTGTTTTACGTATGAGTCCATTTGGTTGTCGGTTGTCGGTTGTCAGTTGTCGGTTGGTGCCGATCAAGTTCAACCTTTATTTATTGTTTATTATTTGTACTTTGCCATAGCCCCGATAGAGGCGATATCCTCGTAACAAAGTGGAGAGATAAAGCCGAAAGCGGGAAATAGCTCCTAATCCAAAATTCCAAATTGCTCGAAATGATGGTTTAAATGTTTTCGTTCTAACAGATACCACTCGTAACGATTCATTTCGCCAAAAACCGCATTTCTCAATAGGCTTTCTGGATGTTCTTTGTGATGGGCGATATAGGCTAATCTCGCTTCGAGCATTTTCTGTTTGGCGATGTTTAAATCGGCATGTATTAGTGTATTGATTTTCGCTTTTTCCGCTAAAGGAAAATCAAAATTCTGCGGCATTTTGTTATAATCATAGAGCGTGTTGTGCACTTTATCTAGAATCTTTTCGGGTGTCGATATTTCAAAATCTTGAATTTCTCCGGACGCAATTCGATAGCCATATTCTAAATGCTCGACCATGCTCTGGGCAGACAAATTCCCCCATTTGGGTTTGGAATCTTCTGTGAGTTTATGCAAACATTCCTCAATTTTCGCTTCGGTCATTTCGACAAAAACTTCTTGTTTTTTCTGCACCATTGTTAGGATTGTCGCCACGGCTACCAATTCGTCTTCTACATCGAAAACTTCCACAAACCATTTGACAATTCCACTTGGATGCTCGGCTGACGCAACATCGCGATCTACTTTTTGTTTGCAAGTCAAACGCACATAAACCGTATCATTGTGGTAAATCGGGCGCAAGAATCGACATTCTTCTAAACCGTAATTCGCAGCCACTGGACCTTTGTTAGGATAGACAAACAAACCTGCAGCGGCGGCTAAAATGAAGTAACCGTGCGCTGTTCGTTTTTTGAAAATACTTCCGTCTAAGGACGTGATATCGGTGTGGGCGTAGAAATGATCCCAAGTCAGATTGGCAAAATTGATAATATCGGTGTCGGTTACCGTTCTGTTGTGTGTTCGCAACGACATGCCTGGTTGGATATCTTCCCAATGATATTGGAAAGGATGTTGCGTAATATCTTTGTATTTGGAGTTGGGTTGATAGATTCCCGTGATTTCTGTTAATGTCGTTGGTGAACCTTGCACTGCACAACGTTGCATATAATGTTTGATCCCACGAACACCGCCCATTTCTTCTCCACCGCCCGCGCGACCTGGACCACCGTGAACTAATAATGGCAATGGTGAACCGTGCCCAGTGCTTTGCTTAGCGTTTTCGCGATTGAGTACTAAAATTCTTCCGTGGTGCGAAGCTGCGTTGATTACGTAATCCTTCGCCGTTTCATCGCTATTAGTTACGATAGACGACACTAAGGAACCTTTTCCCATTTGGGCAAGTGCTACTGCTTCGTCTATGGTTTTGTATGGCATTAAAGTCGAAACAGGTCCAAATGCTTCAATTTCGTGCACGGCAGTATTTTGAAACGGTTGGTCTTCTCGCAGTACAATTGGACTTACGAAAGCGCCTTTTTCGGTAGCACCGATGAGATTGATTTTTTCCAAATCGCCGTACACCAATTTTGCAGATTTAGACAATTCGCCAATTCTGTTTTTTAAGACATCCACTTGATCTTTGCTGACTAGAGCGCCCATGCGGACTTCCTTTAATCTTGGATCACCGATAGAGACTTTGTCTAATGCTTTTCCGAGGGCTATTTGAACGTCGTCCATGAGATTTTCTGGAACAATCATACGTCTGATGGCGGTACATTTTTGACCACATTTGACGGTGATTTCGCTTCGAGCTTGATTGATAAACAAGTCGAATTCTGGTGTACCTGGAATGGCATCTGCTCCTAAAACAGACGCATTTAGTGAATCGGCTTCCATGGTAAAAGGAACCGCTTCTTGAATAATTCTAGGATGGGATTTTAGTAAACGTCCTGTGGAAGCAGAACCTGTAAACGTGATTACATCTTGGCTTTCAACGGTGTCGAATATATTTTTAGCAGTACCGCAAATTAGTTGCAATGCGCCTTCGGGTAACAGTTTCGAAGCGATAATTTCTTTTACTACAGCTTCGGTTAGATAAGCCGTAGTTGGTGCTGGTAAAACAACCGCTGGCATTCCCGCCATCCAATTGACAGCGCACTTTTCGAGCATTCCCCATATCGGAAAATTAAATGCATTGATATGGATTGCCACGCCTTTCTTGGGAACCAAAATATGATGTGCCATAAAGCGACCTCCTTTGGATAAGTCGATTGGGTCTCCTTCTACGTGGTAAGGTTGGTTGGGGAATAACTTTCGGAGAGAAGCATTGGCGAATAGATTTCCGAATCCACCTTCGATGTCGATCCAGCTATCTACGCGGGTAGCACCAGTTCGGTAACTCAATTCGTAGAATTGCTCTTTGCGTTTGGTAAGATACATCGCCAAACTTTTGATCATATTTCCTCGTTCTTGGAAGGTCATTTTTCGCAATTGCTCACCGCCTTTGGTTCTTCCGTAATGCAAAACGGCTGGAATATCTATTCCTTCAACGGATGTTTCCGCGATAAATTCTCCGGTAACTGCATCGTAAGAAGGTTTCCCTTCTCCAGTTGCAGTAGTCCATTTTCCTAGTACGTAATGTTGTGTTTTGTTCATGCTTATGTTTTTAACCGCAAAGCTCGCAAAGGTTTTCGCAAGGTTCGCAAAGTTCTATTATACTCTTTCTATGATCGCGGCGTAGCCTTGACCAACGCCGATGCACATGGTGATTAAGGCATACCTTTTTCCTGTCAGTAGCAATTCTAAAGCAGCCGAATAGGTAATTCTAGCTCCGGTCATTCCTAATGGATGTCCAATTGCTATGGCACCACCGTTTGGATTAATTCTTGGATCGTTATCTTTTAGACCTAAGGCACGAATACAGGCGATGCTTTGCGCTGCGAATGCTTCGTTGAGTTCGATGATATCGATTTGATCTAGAGTCAATCCTGCTTTTGCTAATGCTTTGTGCGTGGCTTCTACAGGTCCGATTCCCATAATTCGTGGCTCTACGCCCACTACTGCAGAACTTACGATTCGTGCAAGTGGTTTGAGATTGTACTTTGAAACCGCTTCTTCGGAGGCGATTATGATTGCCGCTGCACCATCATTTAAGCCAGAAGCATTTCCTGCTGTAACGCTTCCGTCTTTTCTGAAGGCAGGTCGCAATTTGGATAAGCCTTCGATTGAAGTGTTGGACTTTATGAATTCATCTTGAGCAAATACAACTGCATCTCCTTTTCGTTGCGGAATGGAAACTGGTACTATTTCTTTAGCAAATCTTCCTGATTGTTGGGAAGCGGTTGCTTTCTGTTGACTATGGGCAGCAAAGGCATCTTGATCTTCGCGTGAAATGTTGTACTTGTCTACTAAATTTTCGGCTGTTTCTCCCATGGCATCGGTTCCATACAATTCATGCAATTTCGAATTGACAAATCGCCATCCGAAACTAGAATCATACATTTTTGAATCGGTTCCAAATGCGGCTGACGGTTTGGATACGACAAGAGGTCCACGGGTCATATTTTCTAAACCACCAGCAATGAATAGATGTCCATCACCAGCTTTAATTGCGCGATTAGCATGAATCACTGCCGACAAACCCGAACTACACAAGCGATTGACGGTTTCTCCCGGAACGGTATAAGGTAATCCAGCCAATAACAAGGACATGCGCGCGACATTTCTGTTGTCTTCACCCGCTTGATTGGCGCACCCTAAAATGACATCATCGTAGGCGTCTTTGGGAATGTTTGGATTATTTTCTACTAAGGTTTTGATAACCAATGCCCCTAAATCGTCTGGTCTAACAGCGGCAAGGGTTCCTTGGTAACTTCCAATTGGAGTTCGCACTCCGTCTATGATGTATGCTTCCATATTGATTTATTTGATTGATGATTTTTGATTTTTGAAGTCTGATCTAGAAAAATCTCTAAAATCAAAAGTCGTTAATCTCCCATCATTAATTGTCATTCTTCCCAGTCTTTACTCGTTCTATAGGCAACACCTTTGAAAAGTGCTACCAGTGTGTTTTCTTTTTTAACTTCAATGATATAAAATCCCACTTTGTTTTTGATGCTTTCAAGCGTTGCGTCGGCCGTAATGTAATCGCCTTCTTCCAAAGCTTCGATATGATTGATGGAAGTATCTATAGAAACCGCGTATCTCCCGTTGGTATTTACTGAAAAGCCAAAGGCTGTATCTGCTATAGAATAAGTAATTCCACCGTGAGCTTTTGCCATGCTGTTGAGCATTTCTTTGCGAATGGTCATCCCTAATTTGCAACGCCCGATTTCACATTCGAGTATTTCAATGCCGAGCCATTGACTGAACGGATCGAGAGAAAGCATTTTGTATGGGATTTTTGTACCTTCCATTAATAAAACGTTTTGTTATCACGGTCCATTCTTCGTAGTAAAGCACTACATCTGTAGCGATCTTCGTGGTATTCATTATACAAATCATCTAATTTCTGAACACACCAATGGATACCTTTCTCGTCTGCCCATGCCAATAATCCTTTTGGGTAATTGACCCCTTTTGTCATGGCATTATCAATGTCTTGGGCTGAAGCTACATTTAAAAAAAGCGCTTCTGCTGCCTCATTGATAAGCATGATTAAAACTCTTTCGAATATTGTTTGTAATAAATTAACATCATTACTAGGAATTGCTAATTCTGCGTTTTCATTTTGATAATCGAAAAATCCTTTTCCTGATTTTCTTCCGAAATAACCAGCTTCTGTTAAACGCTTTTGCGTCAATGAAGGTTTGTATCTTGGGTCAAAATAAAATGCTGTAAATACAGATTCTGTAACTGCATAATTGACATCATTCCCAATAAAATCCATCAACTCGAATGGTCCCATTCTAAATCCACCGAGTTTTTGCATTGCATAATCAATGGTTTGAAAATTTGCTATTCCTTCGTCATAAATTCGAAGGGCTTCACTGTAATATGGTCGTGCCACACGGTTTACAATAAATCCTGGAGTGTCTTTTGTTACAGCGACTATTTTTTTCCAATCGGAAATTATTTGAATTGTATTTGCTAATACTTCACTACTGGTTTGGACTGCTGGAATTACTTCTACCAACTGCATTAATGGTGCTGGATTAAAAAAATGAATTCCAATAACACGTTCAGGTTTTTGACAAGAAGCAGCAATGGAAGCGATTGAAAGCGAGGACGTATTAGACGCTAAAATAGTATCCGGAGCTACATAATTTTCTAAATCTGAAAATAATTTGCGTTTAATGTCAATATTTTCAACGATAGCTTCTATGACCAAATCTGAATAAGACAAATCTTTAAGCGCATCGACATAAGTAATATTAGACCTAATCCTGTTTTTTTCAGTTGTATCTATTTTACCTTTTTCGACCAATTTAGACAACGTAGAATCTAGGTTTGACTTACTTTTGATTAGTGCTCCTTTATTCGTATCGTATATGTTTACTTTACAACCAGAAGTTGCTGCAACTTGTGCAATACCACTACCCATTGTTCCTGAACCTATAACTGCTACTATCATTTTAGTTTCCTTTAAATTCTGGTTTTCTTTTTTCTATAAAAGCAGCAACACCTTCTTGATAATCATTGGATGAACTGGCTTCAATTTGCAAATCACTTTCTAATGCCAATTGTTGTTCTAAAGTATTCGTCATCGATTGATTGAGCAATCTTTTCGTTAAACCCAATGCTTTGGTGGGCATAGTCGCTA
This sequence comes from Flavobacterium sp., assembly GCA_043783565.1. Taxonomy (GTDB): domain Bacteria; phylum Bacteroidota; class Bacteroidia; order Flavobacteriales; family Flavobacteriaceae; genus Flavobacterium. The sequence goes on from JAYVZG010000059.1 coordinate 46,509, forward strand.
ATGTAATTGCTAAAGAAGTGACATCTTCCATAAGAAAGGTTGTTGGGAAAATTTTATATATTAAACCCATTGCCAAAGCTTCTTCAGAAGTAACTTTATCTCCCAACATCATTAAAGCAGTTGCCTTTTGAATTCCGACAATTCGAGGCAAGAAAAAAGTGCCTCCGCTATCGGGAACCAACCCAATTTTGCAAAAAGCTTGTATGAAAGATGTATGCTCGGTTGCTACTACAAAATCACAGGCTAAAGCAATATTAGCACCAGCTCCTGCTGCAACGCCATTGACTGCAGCAACAATTGGTTTTTCAATCGTTCGTATTTTTTGAATAATTGGATTGTAATGTTCCTCAAGAATTTTTCTAAAACCAGGATTGAGTTCAGGATCTGTAACTTCTTTCAGGTCTTGACCGGCACAAAAAGCCTTTCCGCTTCCTGTAATTACAATAGCACGAATAGCAGCATCTGTAGCACAAGTATCTAAAATGTCTTGTAATGCTAATGCCATTTCTCGATTGAAACTATTGAAAACCTCAGGCCTGTTGAGTGTAATAAACGCGACTTGATTTTCAATCTTGAATAAAATTGAATTATTGCTCATATCTATTTTATTTCGTACTGCTTTTGCAGTTTTATTTTAAACATTTGAAATAGTCAAATGGCTCCTGACAGTCTTCACATCGAAAAAAAGCTTTGCAAGCCGTAGATCCGAATTGACTAATTAACTTTGTATTCAACGAACCACATTGTGGACATTTGACTAATTTCTTATTTCCCAATAAAGCCTCTTTGTCTGCTTCGGCATCTAAGGGCGCCGCAATTCCGTATTTTTCGAGTGCTTGTCGTCCTTTGAGTGTAATCCAGTCGGTGGTCCAAGCTGGTGCTAAAACCAATTCCACTTTGGCTTCCCATCCCGCTTTTTGAAATGCACTTTTGATGTCCTCTCCTATGACGTCCATTGCTGGACAACCACTATAAGTTGGCGTTATGACTACTTCGACAATTCCATTAACGATGGTTGCAGAACGAACGACGCCCATTTCCATAATCGACAAGACGGGAATTTCAGGGTCGGAAACCGAAGCTAGAATTTCGAGTAATCTTTGGTCGATATGTTGGAGTTGTTCTGTCATTTATTGCTCGCAAAGTCGCTAAGGCGCAAAGTATTTTTTTTATATTTTACCAATTCATATTCGGATACGCACGTTGCATAAATTGCATTTCAGCCAAAATATATCCCATGTGCTCACTGTGAATGCCTTGTTTTCCACCTTTTTGAAAATACTCCACTTGCGGAACTTGCAAAGTGGATTCATCCAGAATTGCACCTACCTTATCCAAATAATTAGATTTTAGAAGCGTCACATCTACGCCAATTCCTTGTGAAACCATTTCTTTATCGGCATCAGTTTGATGAAATAATTCATCGGTAAATACCCACAAATCATTGATTGCAATTTGAATTCGATTATGACTTTCTTCTGTTCCGTCGCCCAATCGTCTAATCCAATCGGAAGAAAAACGAACGTGATAACTTACTTCTTTGATACTTTTCTTCGCAATGGCAGCCAAGGTTTCATCTTTCGAATTTTGCAATTCGTTCAGCACTAGCCAATGAAAATGGTCAAATAAAAATTGCTTAGAGATAGAATAAGCAAAGTCCGTATTGGGCTGTTCCACTAATAGTACATTTTTGTACTGACGTTCATTTCGTAAAAAAGCGATAATATCTTCGGTGGCTTCTCCTCCTAAAATCTTAGCGACATATTGATAATAGCTGCGAACTTGCCCGAGTAAATCAAGAGACATGTTTGTCATAGCAATATCGGTTTCTAAACTGGGACCATGACCACAAAGCTCTCCAAGACGTTGACCTAAGATTAAGGAATTGTCGGCAATACCGTATATATATTGAATTAAGTTGTTTTGCATTTTTCTTTTTTTAACCGCAAAGCTCGCAAAGATTTTTCGCAAGGTTCGCAAAGGTTTAACCACTCTGAAATCTTGACTGTTCACTAAGGAACTTACGACTAGCGTTTACATATGTTTTAGTTCATCAGGCAATTCGTAAAAAGTAGGATGACGGTATGCCTTATCCTTAGCTGGCTCAAACAATTCGGCACTGTCATCCGGATTGGATGCTGTGATTTCTTTTGACGGCACCACCCAAATGCTCACGCCTTCCATTCTTCTTGTATAAACGTCCCGCGCATTTTCGAGCGCCATGGTTGCATCACTCGCGTGAAGGCTTCCGCAATGACGGTGTTCTAATCCGTTTTTACTTCTGATAAATACTTCCCAAAGTGGCCAGTTTTTCATAATCTTATTGGTTGTCGGTTGTCGGTTGACAGTTGTCGGTTAAAAAACGTAACCGATAACTGACAACTGATAACAGTTTATATTGCTTCTTTTACTTCTCTTTGTTCTTGTTTTTCAGCATACGCCATTGCGGCATCGCGCACCCATTTTCCATTTTCCCATGCATTAACTCTTGCTGAGATGCGTTCTTTGTTGCATGGTCCGTGTCCTTTTACGACTTGCCAAAACTCATCCCAGTCCATATCGCCAAAATCGTAACGTTTGGTTTCTTCATTCCATTTTAGATTTGCATCCGGAATCGTTAGACCAATCAAATGCGCCTGAGGAACCGTTTGATCCACAAATTGTTGACGTAATTCGTCGTTGGTTTTACGTTTCAGTTTCCATTTCATGGATTGTTCCGTATGAACTGAAGCCGCGTCCGTTGGACCTAACATCATCAACGACGGCCACCACCAGCGGTTTAACGCATCTTGTGCCATTTCTTTTTGTTCCGGTGAGCCATTGGCTAAAGTCATCATAATATCAAAACCTTGGCGTTGGTGAAAACTTTCCTCTTTGCAAACACGCACCATCGCACGTGCATAAGGTCCGAATGAAGTTGCGGTAAGTGGCACTTGATTGATAATCGCAGCACCATCAACCAACCAGCCAATCGCGCCCATATCAGCCCAAGTGATAGTTGGATAATTAAAGATACTAGAGTATTTTGCTTTGCCAGAATGCAATTGTTCGTACAATTCTTCACGAGAAATGCCTAGGGTTTCGCAGGCGCTGTATAAATAAAGTCCATGACCCGCTTCATCTTGAATTTTCGCTAAAAGTGAAATTTTACGACGCAAAGATGGTGCACGAGTAATCCAATTTCCTTCCGGTAACATGCCTACAATTTCGGAATGTGCGTGCTGTGAAATTTGACGTATATGTGTTTGACGGTATTTCTCCGGCATCCAATCTTTGGGTTCAATTTTCTCGTCGCGAGCGATTCTCGCATCGAATAAGTCTTCTAAATTCTTTACTTCTACTTCTGACATAATATTTCCTTTAATACTTAATTTATACCCCAAATTCGACTACTACATTTTTCGATGTAGGAACTGCTTGGCAGCTTAATATTAATCCTTTACTCACTTCATTTTCATCGAGCGCATAATTGATTTTCATTTCGACGGTGCCTGATAGAATTTTACATCGGCAAGTACTGCAAACGCCACCTTTGCAGGCAAATGGCAAATCTGCTCCAGCCGCTAGTGCACCATCAAGAATGTTGTCGAAATCATCATCCATGGTGAAATGGAATTCCTTACCTCCATCGATAATAGTCACTTCGGTTCCTTCAACTTTGTGCTCTAATATTTTATTAATGCGTTGTTTGTCTGCTTCAGAGTTGGCGCTGGTAAACAATTCGTAATGAATTTTTTCTATTGATAAACCCGCTGCAAGCAATTCGTCACGAATTAAAAAGATCATTTCCTCTGGACCACAAATAAAACAATCGCTGACTTCTGGAACATCGATAATCTTGTCCGTTAATACTTGCAAATTCTCTTTGGTGAATCGACCGTTGAACAACTCGACTGCGCGATGTTCTTTGGTTAAAAAATGAAAAATCTCAAAGCGACCGAAATAGCGGTTTTTGAGCAATTCTATTTCTTCTTTAAAGATAATAGATTTTACGCTTCGATTGAGGTAAAATAATTTGAAAGTACTTTTGGGTTCTAAAGCCAAATGCGTTTTGATGATAGAAAGTATTGGTGTGATGCCACTTCCCGCTGCAAAGGCAATATAATTTTTCGCTTTTTCTGTTTGAATGTCTTTAAAAAAAACACCGTTAGGTGCCATGACATCAAGAGACTGACCTTTTTTTAAAGTTTCATTTATGAAAGTGGAAAACAATCCGCCGCTGATTTTCTTCACAGCGACTTTCCACTGATTTTCTATTGGGCTTGAACATAATGAATAAGACCTTCTCACTTCCTGTCCATCGATAGTGGCCTTTAAGGTGAGATGCTGTCCTTGTTTGTATTGAAATTCAGATTGCAAATCGGTTGGAATTTCAAATGAAATTACCGAACAATCCTTTGTTTCCTTCCGGATATCGAGCACTTTTAGCGAATGAAATTTTGCCATAACGTAACAACTTGAATTAAAACTAACAGTTGTTAGTTTGATATGCAAATTTAAGGATTATTTTATTATGGCTTACGAAAACGTTTGAAAAATTGTAAAATACTGTTGATTAGTATTTTGAAACAAATCTCAGACAAACATTACAATTCCGAGTTGTAGTATATGTTCCGTTTTTTGAAGTTTGAATTATGAACAACGACCCGAGAGCTTTGCTAGAATTGGCGAAGCAATATTGAATATTGAAATCGAGTGCCCTAGCCCCGATGGCAGTGGAAATCCTTTTGTGAGCTTCTTTAGCGATGCAAAAGATTGGAACGAACAGCGGGAAAAAGCTCCTAAAAATCTAGACAATTCCGTTGAGTAATACCTGAATCATATTTGATTTGAGTACCGATGGATTGGGGCTTTTTTTCTTCCCATACCAAAGATAGAGCGTTCGCAGCGTAGAAAGTGTAGAAAAAATGACGACCTCAACATTGAGGTTTTTGATGTCCTGATTGGCGATTCCGTTTTTGATAATCGTGCGGAAATTGTCTTCGTAATCTTCGCGCATTTTGATGAAATAAGCGAGCTCGGCGTCGGCAAGATGCATCCAATCGTTGTTGAGGCAAGCCAACGCATCGGAATTTCGGAGCGTAATATCGATGTGGAGTTGAATGACTTTTTCAAGTTTTTGAATGGTATTCTCCTCGGAATGGACAATGGTTTCCATGGTCTGGGTAAATTCTTCGGCGATTTCGATAACAATCAAAACCAGAATTTCCTGTTTCGATTTGATGTGATTGTAGAGGCTCGCCGCTTTGATATTCATGGCTTGCGCGATATCCCGCATGGTCACAGCGCTATATCCTTTTTCTTTGAAAAGTTGCGCTGCGATAGCGATGATTTCGGATTTACGGTCGGTGGGTTTCAAAAAATCGGATGCAATTAGGACGCTAAATTAGTTTATTATTCTTTGCTTTTTGAATGGCTTCTAATTTATTGTGCACCTGTAATTTGGTGTAAATGTTTTCCACATGTTTGCGAATGGTACCGACCGAAAGGAACAAATTTTCGGCGATGTGTTGATATTTCAATCCTTTGCTCAATTGTTCTAGGACTTCGACTTCTCTGACTGTTAACTGAATTTCTTCTTGATTAATTGGGCTTTCAAAATCGATTGGATTTCGAAAGAGTTTTAGTGTCTTTAGAGCAATTGATGGCGTCATGGTTGCCCCGCCGTTGAGTGTTTCGAGTATGCCTTGATGGAGATCTTTGGCATTGACTTCCTTCAGCAGATAACCGTCGGCGCCGGCTTTGATTGACTTGAAAATATTTTCATCATTGTCGAAAACGGTCAACATGATAATCTTGATTTGCGGATAGCGTTGCTTGATGATTTGCGTGGCTTCAATTCCGTTCATGATGGGCATTTCGATATCCATTAAGATTAAATCGACGTTATGATTTTTCTCTAATTTATCAAGCAAATTTTGTCCGTTGTCAGCGGCAATTTTTATAGTAAAATCAACGAAAAAGGACAGTTTTTCTTCGACTGCTTTTATCAAAAAAGAATTATCATCAACAATGGCTATTTTAATCATGGTTTTATTTTAGAGAGATAAGATAATTGAAATCGTAGTTCCTTTTTCAAGTTCAGATTGCAGCTTGAATATGCCACCGATACTTTCGATACGTTTTTGCATGTTGAGCAAACCATTGCCTTTTGTAATATTATCAATATCGAAGCCAACACCGTTGTCCATAATTTTGATTTTCACTTTGCCATCCACTTCGGAAAAATGGATGGAGACTTGCGTCGGATTGGCATATTTGACCGTATTATTGATGGCTTCTTGCAATACGCGATAGACATTCATTCCAAACACAGAATTTAATTTCAAGTCCAGTAGCTGCTCATCAACAGTAAATTGAAAATCCACGTCTTCTTTAGCCGTTTTGGCTTTTTCAATAAAGTTCGAGATTCGCGCCCGCAAATCTTCTACTGAAATTTCGTTGGAATTCATTGCCCAAATGGTGTCTCGAAGCTCTACAATAGTCGATTTTGCGAAGTTACTGATGTTATGAAGTTTGTTGTCTAATTTTTCATTTTGAATATCAAAAGCATACTTAATATTATCGACAGATGAAATGATAAAAGTGAGTTGTGCCCCGATATTATCATGCAAATCTCGTGAAATCGAAAGTCGTTGTTCCTGTAATTGATTCTGCGTTTCGATTTGAGCAATTGCAGATTTGAGCTGAAATTCCTGCTCTTGTTGGCTGTTTTTGAGTTTCTGTTGTCGGAAAATCAAATAGCCGATAAATCCTATAAACAGGGCAAACAATGTAAATCCGAAAATAAAATAGCGTGCATTCTTCACTTCAATCTCTTTTTGTAACAATTGGTTTTTGTTTTCGGCAAGCAATTTTTCTTTTTTGTTGGTTTCAAATTTGACTTCGAGTTCAGCAATTTTAGAATTGGTGTCTCTGTTGAGCAAACTGTCTTTATACTGTGTATATTTTTTGAAATGGTATAAAGCTGCTTTCTGATTGTTGATGGCTTCATAATTCTCAGAAATCATTTTATAATTGCTACGAATCAAATCTGTATAATGAAATTGAAGTGCTTTTTGCAACGCTTTTTGACACCACAAAATCGCCGCTTCATGTTGCTTTTGCATGGCATATAAATCGCCATAATAGGTGTAATTTTCTGAAATTCCGATTTGGTCTTTTAGTCTAATTCTGATGTCGATAGCACGATCATACAACAATTTGGCTTGATCAAATTTTTTGCGAATCACACAAATTCCCGCGATATTATTTAAACTATATGGAATGCCGACACTGTCATTAATTTTCTCTTTGATCTGCAATCCTTTGTTGTAGTAGTAGAGTGCAGAATCGTATTCTTGTTGCATTTCTTTCAAAACACCGTAATTATTGTAAATGCTCAATAGCGGTTTTTGCATGCGGTATTTTTCGGCAATACGTTTTCCTTTTTGCATGTATTGAAATGCCTTTGTAATGTTTCTAAGTTTCATTCGATATCCAGTTTCAGCATAAACAGCGGCAATTTTTTCTTTGTCGCCAACCAATTCATACAGACTAATCGCCTTGAGTGAATACCTAAGATCTTTTTCATATTTACCTTGAAAATAATACACCAAACTCAAATTGCTGTAACTTTCTGCTTCTCCTAAAACATAGTTTATTTTATGTGCCTCTTGAGCATTTTTTAAAAAATCATCATCAAGGCTTGATGCTTTTTCAATTTTTTCAGGATAAGAAATATTGTTTACGGCATCAATGGCAGATTTTTGTTGTGCATTTACAAGTACAACAAAAATCAAAACAATATACTGGAGCAGCTTTTTTATCATGTTCCTAAATTGTTCATATTCAATACTACTTTTATTGTTGTTCCCTTGGAAGGCTTAGAATCTATCGTCCATATTCCGTTAATATCTTCGATTCGTTTTTGCATATTGCGCAAGCCGTTTCCTTTTTCAACAGTTTGAATATCGAAACCAATTCCGTTATCGCGAATGGCAATTTGAATTGTATCTTTTATTTCTTCTATTTCAATAACAACTTCTGTTGCCTCGGCATATTTGATGGCATTATTGATAGATTCCTGAATTGTTCGATAACAGTTCATTCCAACAATGGCGCTCATTCTTAATTGGTCTATACCGTCTTCAATCCTGAAAATAAAATTAATGGTTTCCATCGCCTCTTTTCCCTTTTCGATGAAGTTAAGTACTCTGGATTGCAATTCTTCGATAGTAATTTCACTCGAATTCATAGCCCAAATGGTGTCTCGAAGTTCCCCTATTGTAGCATTAGTGAAAGTGCTAATATTTTGCAATTTCGATTCTAATTTTGGGTTCTGAATATCAAAAGCATATTTGATATTATCGACAGATGAAATAATAAAGGTAAGTTGCGATCCGATATTATCATGCAAATCCCTGGAAATGCTCAAGCGTTGTTCTTGTAATTCGTTTTGTTTTTCAATTAATGCGATTGCTGATTTTAGTTCAAATTCTTTTTCTTGTTGTTGGATCTTTGCTTTTTGCTGACGATATAGCAGATAACCAACCAACGCAACGAAAAACACGACAATGGAAAGTGCGATGAGTAGGTAATTATTTCGTCTTGTTTTTGCTTCGTTTTGCAACAACAACACTTTGCTCTCTGCCAATTGTTGCTCTTTTTTTTGGGTTTCGTACAGGATTTTAAACTCCGCCATGGCAGCCTCTTTCTTTTCCGATATGATGGCTTGATAGGTTTTCTCTTTTTCAAATTCCGTAACCAGTGCTTCTTTCAATTTCCCTTCTCGCTGGTATAAATCGACTAAAATTTCGTAGGCTGAAATAAGATTGGGCTTTTGATTTATTTCTTTTAATAAAGAAATACTTAAGTTCAAATGATTTTCTGCCGCGGCATAGTCTTTTTGAAAGATGGCAAGATTCCCCAGATTGCAATAGGTATCTGCAATTTGTTTTTTTTCGCCTACTTTCCTATCAATCGTGAGACATTCCTGAAAATAATAAGCAGCACTATCTAATTGATTGGAGTACATAAAACAATTGGCTTTATTGTCAAGGAACATTACCTTATTCCGAAGTGACTTTATTTTGTCGGAAATAGCTAGACACTCTTTATCAATTGCTAATGCACGCTCAAAATTGCCAGACATCCCGTATACATTTGCCAATGTATGTGATGAAATGAGATAGATATGGTTGTCTTTATCTTCTCCCAAAACTGCCAACGCCACTTTTAAGCTTTCCTTTGCGGCATCGAGATCAATTTTTTGAAGATAAATTTGCGCTATACAACCATGTGCACTAGAAATACCAAACTTGTTTTTTTTCTTTTCGTATATATTTAGAGCCTTATACAAGCACTCAAAACCTTTGGGATAATCGCCTGTGTTTTTGTAATAATTCCCCAAACCAATGTATGCCTTGGCTTGAATGGTGTCGTATTTAGAATCGGTTATTAAAGCAATAGATTTTTCGAATGCACTTTTGGACAATTCGTAGGATGAAATATTTTGAAAATAGACACCTCTAACGCAAAAGGCCATTGACTTATATAAATTGGATTCGTTTACTGCAAGTTTTTCAATTTGATTAGCAAAGAAAGCAATAGAATCAGGATGTGTATTGGATATATAACTGATGTTTTTATACCATTTGATAATCTTGATTTGATTTTCGGTTTTGGTAGTTGCTGGCGTCTCTTGCTTTGAATGACAAGCAAAAAGGAGTAAAGAGACACTAAACAAGAGCACAAATTTTTTCATATCTAAGAATTACTTTCTAAAAATACAAAAAAAGGGAACACCTCAAAATACCTAAAGAGGAATAGTGTCATTTGAGTAAGTTGTTTTTAGAAAGGGTTTCCATGAGTTCAAAATTAAGATCGAAAATAGAAGTGCTTAAGTTGGCTTTAATCGATTTGAGACTTTGGTCAAGTTCATCCGCAAGCTGCAATCTCTCTTGATATTCAATATGCTTCCGCGATATTTCGACAATCGTATCTTGCATTGATTTGATTTTGCTTTGAAATATTTTCTTTTGTCGACGCAATACCATTATCAATCGCACTACAATTGCGACCAAGACAAGAATACAAATACAGAGACTTACTATCATAGCACTCGACTTTAAATTAAACTTACTTATGATTCATCAACGTTCGTTTTGGAATTCTAGCAAAATGAACCTCCGATTTTCCATCGAGGTCAGTCACAAAATAGAGCATTTCGTTGGTTTCGTCATAGTACGGCGCACCATCATATCCTAAAGAATTAATATCACTTCCTACGTTGATGGGTTCCGACCAATTTTTCCAAGTATCATCCAAACGGTAACTAACATAAATATCATAACCTCCAAAGCCACTAAATCCGTTGGAGCTAAACAAAAGTGTTTTGCTATCCGACAACAATTGAGGAGAAATATCATCATCCGCAGAATTGATTGTTTTGCCCATGTTTTGAAACAAACCATAAGTTCCATCTTCTTTCCGATTCGTAAAATAAAAATCGGTACCGCCTTGCGTAAAATCAGACTCTATCGCCAATACAATCGTTTTTAAATCTGTTGTTGCGGTCAGAAAAGCCGCGTCAGCGTAATTGGCATATGCAGTTATCATTAGTTGGTCTTTGGGTTGGTAATTGCCGTTTTCAAGATTAAAGAATTGATATCCTGTTTCCCCAGAGGCTTTTCTGTAGACACTTCCTCCTTTTACAATCAGATCATCTTTGATAAAATCTACATAGTTATGATTGTCATATTCGCTTAGTTTAGGTTCTAATTTTGGAATTGACCAAGTTCTGGCTGATTCCTTATGAACAGAATACACCATTTCCTTTTCTTCCGATTGTTGTGTAAACAGCATTTTTTCACCGCCAGGTGCAACCACAAGACTTAAGACTTGGAACGAATCTAAAGTTGGGAATTTTTCAGCCGCTATATTTTTGAATTCGGTTCCAACATTAATCTCCGCATCTATTGGCTGGTCTGAATCTGAGATTCCAATGGCGTCAACTTGCTTTTGACCAGGCAATAAAGCAAAATTAAACTCTACTTTAACCGCGACTACATTACTCACAACCGATTCTAACACAGCATGCTCCACACCTGGATTAAATACATCTGGCGCTTCTTGAATCTTGCGTCTTTTTCTCTTGAAATAATAGGCGTGATCCGCAGGAATTGTTGCTTTAAATGTCGGTGTCCGATAGTCTCTTTTTCTAGTCCAAACTGTCTTGTATTTCGCATCGCCAGTATCCACGCTGATTTTAACTACGCAACCGGCATTGAGGTTTTCGAATACGGCAACTTGCTTTACAGATTGTGGTTTTTCGAATCCAACTTCAACGATTTCATAACCGTCGAGTGCATTTTTCGGGTTCCACGCATTGGGTGAATTTCCGGCTTGCGGAAAAACATCGGGTTTGCCGAGAATTCGTTTGATTCCGTATTGTTTGCCACCCAAGTCAGACGAATACTTGATGAGCTTACTCGCCCATTGAATTTGCTGTCCATGAACGGAAAACGAAAGTGCCGAAATTAAAATTAAGAGTATTCTTTTCATCGTCAAAAAGGCTTTAAAAAAAAAGGCTGCCAAAACGAATTAGCAGCCTGAAACAACCAAACGTTCAACCTATCTAATTGTTTACTTTTATCTTCTCTACTTTTTTGCTTTTGAAAGCAAAAATATATTCACCGTCGGACGTTATGTCGATGCCATTACCATATTTAGGGCTTCCGCCTTTTCCTTTTGATTGCACCGAACCTTTCGTTTCTCCGTTTGTCATATCAATTCCGTAGATAATATTTTTTCCGCCCCTTTGGTCTCTCAAGAAATAGTTATCTCCGATATGGTAGAAATAGTCAACGCCTTTTATTTTGTCTGAAGCATAAGCGCGCGAGCCATCTTTTTTATTATAAGCGGCCAATCCTTTTTCGGAAAGCACCACTACTTTGTCTCCAAAGTCTATTACGTCTGATGCTTTTCCAACCTTGGCATCGTTGTGTTTTACATCAAATAATTGTTTTCCTGAAGCGATATCATAACCGTAAAACTCGTCACCATCCCCTACAAAAACTGTTTTGTTATTATCTAAAATCAAATCTGTAATTCTTTTATCGAATTTCTCTGAACGCCAAGCAATTTGTCCTGTTTTATCATCAATACACAAAACAGAATTCTTCTGATTTTTATAGTCCCAATAAATATAAGGAACCCACTGTTTTACAGTCCCGCCACCACCAAATCCACCGAGAGCCATTGCCGTTCCAAATCCGCTAGACACTTCTTCTAAACGCAATTCTTGTACTTGCACTTTTCCGCCCACTTGAACAAGTAATTTGTCTCCTGCTAAATAAATGTTTGGCATACAAAAAGCACCTGTGATTTTTTCTGAAGCCCAAAGCAATTTGCCTGAAGCTAAGTCGTGTTTTTCTACATATTTAGTACGATCTCTACCGCCAAGCATCACCAAATAGACCGCGTCATCAGTAAACAAAGGATCCGCTAATGTTCTATAAATTTTAGAACGTTTTCCGCCACTAAATAACCCACCGTTGGCACCTTGCATGTCATTTTCATAGTTGGCATTCCACAACTTTTGACCCGTATTGTAATCGTATACATTCATTCCGTCTAAGTACATAAAAATTTTATCACCTTTAATCCACAAGTCAATAATAGCTCTTCTGGTTACTAATTCTTTTTCAATGGTTCCAACAAAAGTGGCATCCCAAAGAATATCGCCATTGGCTGCATTGATACGAACCAATTGGTTCTTGAACCCAGAGAATAAAGCCCCTAACGCCGTCGGTTTAAAATTGACCATGATGATTTCGTTTCTTTTAGCATCATAAACATATTTTCCAACGCCACCTTTAAAGCGATTGGTCTCCCAAATTTTCTCCCCTGTATTGGCTTTGACTAAGATGACTGAATTTTTTTGTGAGATTAGAAACGAATCGAGTTCATCAATATATTTTACCGTTTCCAATTCGCCTTGATCGGTTCCTTCTTCAGCTTTAGTTCCTTTTGGAATTAAGTTTTGATACAATTCCGAGTTCCACAATTCTTTACCAGTGGCTAAATCGAGTACAGCGACTCTATCTGTTCCTAGTTTTCTAGCGTCAAACAAAAACAAATAACCTCCTTTTTCTTTCCAGATGGTATACTGGTATTCGGAATTATTGGTTTTGTTAGTGGTGAGTTTTTTATAATCGCCGCTCCAAATTGCTTTTCCGTCTGCACTTAATACCGAAGCAGAGTTGTCATCTGTTCCGATAATGTACTGACCTTCTCCATCGCAAAGTGCCAAACGAGAGGCTTTGTTGTCGAATTCTGCTTCCCAAACTGTCGAGAAACTTCCTGATTTTTTACCTACAGATTTTTTACCCAGAAGTCCTCCAAATTGCGCTGAGGCTGAAAATGTTCCCATTATTAAGAACGAAAGCAATGCAATCGATGTTGTTTTCATGTTGACTGTTTTTTGTTGAACTTTAAAATGTAACTGTATAGCGAATTTTGTATCGCTGTTGTTTTTGTAATTTGAATTGGAACTTGTGATTGAGGATATAATCCGACATAAAATTGATAAAGTCGATGTTTTTGATTTCGCTATCCACTTTAAAAAAAGAGGATACTTTACCATTTTGAACTACACCAATATCAATAATCATGGTTCCTTTGACATCCGCATACTTTTTAGTTTTCTTTTTAGCAAAATCTTGCGATTGAAAAATTTCATTGATTTCATTAGTGACGACTTCTGTTATTTGCTCTTCGTCTGTGAGTACAGGTCGTTGTGCATTTACATGGGAAATAAAACAGCCTAAAAAAATTAAAATTGAGTAGTATACTTTTGAGGTCATTTGAGTTGGTACTTAAGTTCAAACTAGTTTATAAAAACACATCTAAAAGAACCGTTTGTAACTGTTTTAACAGCACTAGTTGCACAGTTGTCTACATCTTTTCCTGTAAAAGTAAATGTTCCTTCAATTTTAGTATTATCTATAAACGTAACGTTCATAGTGCCAGATGCACCTGGACAACCGCCTGTTCCATAAGCAGCTCCACCTGTTGGAGGCGTAAATGCAATAACAGAATCTGAATCTGCATTTAAAGTATACGTTCCAGTAGTCGTGATTCCTAATAAATTGATAGCGATACTATTACTATTAAGATCCGCACCAACCACTTGTATTAAAGTAAAATCTCCTGAACCTGATCTTGAGCCACTAGCAGTTGAGATACCCGCAATTGTTGTTGAAAAACTTGCTCCGTCTACTGTTGCCGTAATGTAGGAACCTGATGGTGTTGATGGAGTTGAAGAAGAACTACTCTCTTTACTGCAAGAGTAAAGAATTACTGTTAAAGCTATTAAAGCTACTTTTGAAATTGTTTTGAATGTTTTCATAAAATTGAGATTTGTTAGTTAAAATTTATTTTACAAAGCTGCGGTTATTATAAAAGCACATCAATACGAAGAAATACGTATTTTTAGAAACCTTTTGAATTTTGAAATAAGGGAATAGGGAATGAAATCTCAAGTAACCGTCAAAAAAAAACTCAAATACTTCTTTTATAAAAGTATTTGAGTTTTAAAATAGTTAATCTATTTTCAAGCGGAAATTAGTTCTTTTTTTAAGGTTGATGTGTGATTTCAGTCACCACTAAATTTCCTTCCGTGATGTTTTTATTGGTAGTACCATTGTTTCCTACAAAATTGAAAGTTCCTCGTAATTCATCCCCAATTAAATCACAATTTGTCAAATTCATTGTTCCAGAATCAGAATGGAAATAATCTAGAATCGGGTCGGTTCCGACTCCATTTTGATAAGTCAGCCAAGAATCAGCCATGGTGAATCCAGCATGCTGTGCTGGATAATTGCCAACAGTTGCCGGCATATGCATTTCTAAAACGATTTCACCTGCTTTTTTAGCATATACATCTAAATACTGACCGCCAGCAGCAGCATTGTTATAGAGTGTAGCTGTCGTTTCATCCGCTGTTACTAACACACCATCGAGTCTGAAAGTGGTTTTGTCAGTAGCAACTGGATCTGGTGAATCCGAACTACTCGAATCGCTACTGCAAGAAATACTAAATATTGCAAAAGATACCACAATTGCTTTTCCTAAAATGGATGTTGTTTTCATGACTGTTTGATTTATATTAATTTATAATACAAATCTGAGACAAATAGGAAAGCGAGGAAATACGAAGAAATACGTATATTTTAGAAAATCAAGCTTGGGACTTTTTCTTGTAATTGAGCCATTCTTTCATTCAACTGTTGCAAAAATAGCTGGTGGCTTTGCGAATCAGGATGAAAAGGTTTGTGCGCCAATGCTTTTTGGATGCTCGCCACTTCTTCCATAATCGGAATACTTTCTTCGGCAATAGCTGTTGCTACAAAACGTTCCCAAATATAATCGATAGCCATTTGGTTCGGATGTATCATATCTTGCGCATAAAAGCGGTAATCTCGAAGTTCGTCCATCAGGATTTCGTAGGAAGGGAAGTAGTTGAGAGTTATTGGTTGTCGGTTGTTAGTATTGAGTTGTGAGTTGAGCGTTTGGTGTATTCCGGAAATTAAATTGGCTTTACTTTGTTGGTTTTCGATAAAGCCATCTTTGAGGTGACGCACAGGGGAAATAGTTAATATAAAACTTGCATTAGGATTGACACTTTGAATTAAAGTGATTGTATTTTCTACTGATTTTTGAATTGATGTTGCGGATAACAATTCTTTTTCAAATTGCGATTGGGGTACTTTATGGCAATTGGCAACAATTTTTTGAGTGGATTTTTCTCTGTAAATCCAAGCGGTTCCGTAAGTGATTAGAATATGTGAAGATGATTCAATCTGTGATTTTAATTCAAATAAACTGTGATTAAGTTTTTGCAGTAGATTTTCTTTATTAACATCGCTCAAATCCGAATGTGCATCAAAGCAATGCCACCGTTCGTTGTGGAAAAAAATTTCGTTTTCTGAAAAGAAATCTTGTTGAATGCATCTTCGAATAATCTCATGAATAGCCACAGGATGAAATAAAATTCCAAAAGGATTGACAATATATTGAAATTTATAGTAGTTGAATTTCTCCGCAATATTGACGGCAAAGCACGATCCTAAACTCAGCATCTTCGAATTATAATCGATGGGATGATTGCTTTTAGGAATGGATACTTTGGTGGTGAATTGCATGACAATATCGACTTAGTAATAGTAATGTTCTATAGTATTACTCCCCTCAAATTGCATGTTTAAAGGATAATCCTGAGTATTATAAGTAATTACTTTTTCATTTTGATTTATCACGCCATCGAAAGCAGTTTCATGCGTTGTTAAGGTATTATGTTTAATCCCTTGCCCCACGATGTTAAGAAGTTTATCAAACCCAATAACATTTTTGAAAGGATTATTTTTAGTATCGTATGTATACAAAGTAGTTGCTGTGCTATTGGCACTATATCTTTCAATTTTGATAATTTCACCACTAGAATCCGTAAAATATTTTTGAGTTTGTAAGGTTTCGTTATCGTCATCGATAGCGGTATAATGATTGACTGAAATCGTATTGTCATTATTATATACATAAGTATCCCTTTCGGAACGTCCGATGTCTGGAGATACTAATTTGTATTGTACTAATTTTTCAGAACTATTGTATTCAAAAGTAAAAACAGACATCAATTGACCACTATTATAACTTTCTACTTTAGTAACAAGATTTCCGGAATAATAAAATTTTTGGAGATAAGTACTAAAACTACTAGTCGTTATTTTTCTTCCTTCGTAAACATATGTGTTGATAGTTGTGATTCCGTTTTCATTTTCGCGAATAATTTTTTTAAGCAAAATGGATTCGTCTGAGGCGGAACTCGAACTCGAATCTGATGAACAAAAAGTCAACAAACAACTAACAATAATTAAAAACAGTATTTTTTTCATATAAAATTGAATGGAATGAAAACAAAAACCCAAACATTTAAATCTGCTTGGGTTTTGTCCTATTTTTTAATTGCTTTTATTCGTAAAGGTACTGTGTTGTATATTCGCCTTCTCCTTCATCTTGAGTACTCTGAGTTGGATAATTATTTGGTAAATATTGATAGGTATAATTATAAGTATTTGTTTCTGATCCATTCACAACAACTTCCCTTGTGAGGTTATATACAGAACTATTTCCTTCACCTCCAGCAAAAGCAATTTTTGATAAGCCAACAACATTTCTCAAAGGATTGTTTTTAGTATCATAAGTATAGGTATAGCTCGAACCTGTCGAGGTAACAATACTAGTCACTTCACCTTCGACAAAACTTATAGTTTCGGTTAAAGATAAATCTTCTTGACTAGTCGCATCTCCAATATATTTGGTCCCAGTAATCGTATTACCTGAGTTATAATCATAGGTGTATCTGAAACCATATCCTCCCTGATCATCTGGTACTACTAATTTGTATGCGATCAACGAATTATTTGCGTCGTATTCGAAAGTTTCTGTTTGTTCTACAGTTCCGTCTTCAAATTTATATTCCATTTTAGTGATTAGACTGCCAGTGTACGTAAAATACAAATCAGCGGTATCAACAGCATCATTGCTGATAATACTCTCCAATCTATTCCCATCATAATTATAATCAGTAGTAATCACATTTCCGTCTGTAAACACATCTATAGTTTGCTGTAAAAAAACGGTATCGTCTAGTGGTTCTATCACTACATCATTTGAATAAGGAATATTGAAAAAAGTTCCATTATTAAACACTTGAGTTTCAACTGCCGTTTGCGTTCCGTCGGTAAATCTAACACCTGTAAATCGGAAAGTTCCTGATACTCTCATATTAACTCTGTCGATTCCGAGAATTACTAGTTCAGCAGTGTCTGTATAATCTGGGAAATTTGCGAAAGCACCTATATTATCTCTTGCTGCCACATAGGAGGTTGCGCCCAGACCTTCATTGTATTCTAGAGAGAAACCTACCGAAGTTGCATCAAAAACTTCCCAAGTATATGTTCCGACTATAGGCGATTCTGGTAAAGTAATTTTAAAAAAAGAACCATCTTGATTTGTGGCTTTCAAATACATAGAAACATCAGTAATTGAAGCAACAGTTGTTACTGATTCAAAAGACTGATCATCAAAATCTGCAGTTAAATTGCCTGGTGCAGCTAATACATCTGGATCTTCTTCAGGAACAGGAACACAAGATTGGAATAAACCTATAGTAATAAGCAATAAACAAAGTATCTTTTTCATGAGTATCTTTTTGATTTTGAATTAATCTAGGACAAATAAACTTAAAATGTATGAAATAAAAAAATAAAACTTAACTCTCAATACAATTAAAATCAAAAACTTATTTAATAATATCTATCGCTTTATTTAAAGCTTCTGTAATCCCTGAAATATCTTTACCACCGGCAGTTGCAAAAAATGGCTGACCACCGCCGCCGCCTTGTATGTATTTCCCTAATTCTCTAACCACATTTCCCGCATTTAGATTTCTCTCAGCAACTAAATCCTTAGAAATATAACACGTCAACATTGGTTTACCCTCATCCGCAGTTGCAAGAACTAGAAATATATTTTTAGCCGTATTTCCTATTTCGTATGCCAAATCTTTAGCACTATTGGCATCAACATCTACTAGTTTCGCTAGAAATTGAATTCCATTGATGGTCTGTAATTGAGGTACTAATTCCGAAGCCAAATTTTTGACTTTATCCTTCTTTAGTAATTCAATTTGTTTGGTTAGCTTGTTGTTGTCCTCTTGCAAGGAAACGACTGCTTTTAAGGTATCTTGTGGATTTTTCAAAACCTCTGCTATCTCTTGCAAAATTTTTTCTTGTTGTGCAAAAAAATCACGAACTCCTTGTCCTGTTATCGCTTCAATTCTTCGGATTCCTGCTGCTACTGCTCCTTCACTTTTAATTTTGAAATGCCAGATTTCAGCCGTGTTTTTCACATGCGTTCCACCACAAAGTTCCATGCTTTCACCAAATTTAATGGCCCGAACTGAGTCGCCGTATTTCTCTCCAAATAATGCCATGGCTCCTTCTTGTATCGCTTGTTGAAATGGAATATTTCTTCGTTCAATTAAAGGCAAATGTTCTTGAATTCTAGCGTTGACAAAATCTTCCACTTGTTGTAATTCGACATCTGAAACTTTGGTAAAATGCGAAAAATCGAAACGCAAATAATTCGGAGAAACCAACGATCCTTTTTGCTCTACGTGCGTGCCTAGAATTGACCTCAAACCTTGATGCAACAAATGCGTAGCGGTATGATTGCTTTGAGAATGATTTCTCAATTCTTGGTTTACTTTAGCCACAAAATCTGCATTAATATTCTCTGGAAGTTGTTTTGTAAAATGTAAAATTAAATTGTTTTCCTTTTTGGTGTCGATGATTTCGATAGATTCATTGATAGAAGTCAAAACACCTCGATCTCCCACTTGACCACCTCCATCTGGATAGAATGGTGAATTATCTAAAACGATTTGATATAAGACGCCCTCTTTTTTACTATCGATTTTACGGATACGAGTAATCTTTACTTCATTTTCCAATTGATCATAACCCACGAATGTTTCTACATTGCCTGGAATCAAAACCTTCCAATCTTCGGTAGAAACTTCTGAAGCGGCGCGAGAGCGTGTTTTTTGTTCTAACATCGATTTGTCAAATTCGGCTTCGTTGAAAGACATACCTTTTTCTTTCAAAATCAAAGCGGTTAAATCTTTAGGAAATCCGAAAGTATCATATAATTCGAAAGCTTTTACACCCGAAACTTCATTGCCTTTAGTTTGTGCAACAACGTTATCTAACAACTGCAATCCTTGATCTAAGGTACGCAGAAACGAAGCTTCTTCTTCTTTAATTACATTTGTAACGAAATTTTGTTGCGATTTAATTTCAGGGAAAAAGTCGCCCATTTGATTGGCTAAAACTTCCACCAATTTGTTGATAAAAGGTTCTTTGGTGTCTAAAAAGGTAAAACCATAACGAATGGCACGACGCAAAATTCTGCGAATCACATAACCTGCTCCAGTATTGGATGGCAATTGTCCGTCGGCTATCGCAAAGGCAACGGCACGAACGTGATCGACCACGACACGTATAGCAATATTGGTTTTATTTTGTTCTTCGCTAATATTTTGAACTTCGTTTGAAGTATACTTCAATCCTGTGATTTGCTCGACTTTCTGAATAAGCGGTGTAAATACGTCGGTGTCGTAATTGGAAGTAACGTCTTGCAAAGCCATACACAAACGCTCGAATCCCATCCCAGTATCAACGTGTTGAGCCGGAAGTTTTTCTAAAGAACCATCGGCTTTTCGGTTGAATTCCATGAACACATTGTTCCAGATTTCTACCACTTGTGGATGATCATTATTCACTAAACTTTTCCCAGAAACAGCTGCTTTTTCTTCTGCAGAACGAATGTCAACATGAATCTCGGAACACGGACCACAGGGTCCTTGATCGCCCATTTCCCAAAAGTTATCTTTTTTATTTCCGAGGATAATACGATCCTCATCGATTAAGCCTTTCCAAATGTCCCAAGCTTCTTGATCAAAAGGAACGTTATCTTCTTTGCTTCCTTCAAATACAGAAACATAGAGATTTTCTTTAGGTATTTTGTAGACTTCCGTCAATAATTGCCACGCCCAATTGATAGCTTCTTTCTTAAAATAATCTCCAAATGACCAGTTGCCTAACATTTCGAACATGGTATGGTGATAAGTATCAAAACCAACATCTTCTAAATCATTATGCTTTCCAGAAACACGAAGGCATTTTTGTGTATCCGCAATACGTTGACTTTTTGGTGTTCCGTTTCCTAAGAAGAACTCTTTGAACTGAGCCATTCCGGAATTGTTGAACATCAAAGTTGGATCGTCTTTGAGGACTATTGGAGCAGAAGGAACAATTAAATGTCCGTTGCTTTGGAAAAAATCGAGAAACTGTTTTCTAATGTCTTGTGATGTCATTTTTCTGTTGAATCGTTGATTTGTGTAATCGTGTAATCGTAAGAGTTTTTTCGGTTAAACGATTAAAGGGTTACCCGATTAAACAACCAAACCCCTGCCCCAGATAGTAGTGGAAATCCTTTTTTGCCGTTGTTCGGCAGAAAAGATTATAACGGATAGCTGGATTAGGCCCTACATATTTATATTCTTTGAAAAAAAAGAGCGGAACAAAGAAACATTTATTAAATTTGTTCGACTAACCCTTTTCAAGGTGCAAAAATAGGATTTTTTAAAACATGGCGAAGGTAAAATATTATTACGATTCTGAAAATCTAGCGTATCGAAAAATCAAAACGAAAAAAGCTACTAAATTTGGGTATGCAATAGCGTTTTTAGTTGCTTCGGCATTGTTTGGAGTTTTGAGTTTTGTAGTTTTATTGAACACGCCTTTTTTTGAGACACCGAAAGATCGTTTGTTGAGTCGTGAAATTGAAAACTTCAAATTACAATATGCTATTTTGAATAAAAAAATGGATCAGATTGATGAAGTTTTAGAGAATATTGAAGAACGTGATAACAATGTATATCGAGTTTATTTTAATACTTCAGCGATTCCTGACGAGCAACGCAAAGCTGGTTTTGGCGGCGTAAATCGATATGCTGACTTAGAAGGTTATAATAATTCTGATTTAGTCATTAATACATCTAAGCGAGTGGATGTAATTTCAAAACAATTAGCGATACAATCCAAATCATTGGATGAAATTCTTAAATTAGCCAAAGTAAAAAATAAATTATTAGCCGCTATTCCGGCGATTCAGCCGATTCGAAATGAAAATTTGAAACAGATTGCTTCGGGTTTTGGGTATCGATCGGATCCGTTTACGAAAGTTCGGAAATTTCATGAAGGCATGGATTTTTCGGCGAAAACGGGAACTCCCATTTTTGTAACGGGTGATGGTGTGGTAGAACGCGCTGACAATACAGCTTCTGGTTATGGAAATCATATTGTGATTCGACATGGATATGGTTATGAAACGCTGTATGGTCATTTGAGCAAATACAATTGTCGCGCGGGTCAAACAGTTAAAAGAGGTGATATTATTGGGTATGTTGGAAGTACAGGACGTTCAGAAGCGCCGCATTTACATTATGAAGTTCACAAAGGTGGCGAAGTAGTAAACCCATTGAATTTTTATTACGGCAATATCTCGGCAGCGGAATACGTTGTCATTACGAAGTTAGCGAATCAAGAAAATCAATCTTTAGACTAATGCAATTAAATTTATCACCAGACAAACGGTATTACAGCATTGGCGAATTGGCCAAAGCATTTGATGTCAATGCTTCCCTACTCCGATTTTGGGACAAAGAATTCGACATCCTTAAACCCAGAAAAAATGCCAAAGGCAATCGGATGTTTACACCCGAAGACGTGAAGAATATTCAATTGATTTATCATTTGGTAAAAGAACGTGGTTTTACTTTAGAAGGTGCTAAAACACATTTGAAAGAAGGTCAAAAGAAATCCTTAGACAAGTATGAAATTATTAGCAAATTGGAGGGAATTAAAAACCAACTGTTGCAAATTAAGGGCGAGTTGTAGGAGTTGTCGGTTGTCGGTTGTCGGTTGTCGGTTGTCGGTTAACAAAATTAAAAATTTAAGAATTAAAACAAATTAAATACTAAACTTTAAAATTAAACAAACATGAGAAGATTTTTGCCTTGGATTATTGGAGCAGTTGTGATTTTTGGAATCTACAGTTGGGTAAAAGGAATTAATAATACTGCTGTTACACTCAATCAGAGTATTGAAGAATCATGGGGTAATGTTCAAACGGCTTACCAAAGAAGAAATGACTTGATTGGCAATTTGGTGAATACCGTGAAAGGGTATGCTGAGCATGAAAAAAGTACCTTAACCGCTGTAATTGAAGCGCGTGCTAAAGCTACTGCGGTAACTGTGGATCCTTCGAATATTACGCCTGAGCAATTGGCAGCGTTCAACTCGGCACAAAGTGGCGTTTCGTCTTCATTGTCGAGATTGTTGGTGAGTGTGGAGCAATATCCAAACCTAAAAGCGGATCAAAGTTTCTTGAAATTGCAAGATGAATTGGCGAGCACGGAAAATCAGATTTTGACAGCAAGAACGAGATTCAATGAAGCAGTGAAACCATACAACACGCATATTGGAACATTCCCAAATTCGCTGTTTGCTGGTATGTTTGGTTTCCAGAAAAAAACGTATTTCGAAGCAGTGGCTGGTGCTGAAAAACCAGTAGAAGTTAAATTCTAAAATAAAACAAACACGGATTTCATAGATTTCCACGGATTTAATCTGTGCTAAACTGTGAAATCCGTGTTTATAAAAATACAATCCATGTCGAAAGTTGAAAATTTCCTTACTCAAGAAGATGAACAAGCGGTAGTTGAAGCAATTCGATTGGCTGAATTAGATACATCGGGTGAGATTCGTGTGCATATTGAAAAAGAAACTTCTTTGGAACCATTTGACCGTGCGAAAGAAATTTTTCATGAATTAAAAATGGATGTCACTCAATTGAAAAATGGGGTTTTAGTTTATGTTGCTGTCAAAAACAAAGCTTTCGTTATTTGTGGCGATAAAGGCATTGACGATTTGGTTCCAGAAGATTTTTGGGAAAGCACGAAAGAAATTATGGCTTCACATTTCAAGAACGGTAACTTCAAACAAGGGCTGATTGATGGAATTTCAAAAGCGGGAGAACAATTAAAAACATATTTCCCATATCAAGAAGGCGACACCAACGAATTAACAAACGAAATCTCTAAAGGATAATGAAAGTAACTTTAAAACAATTCCATTTCCTTATCGTATCTATTTGTTTGTTGATAACTTCAATAGGTTTTGCTCAATATACCATTCCGGAATTACCCAAACTTCAAACTTCCGTTTACGATTATGCAAAAGTGCTTAGTGACACTGAAAAAACGCAATTAGAAGAGAAACTCATTAAATATTCGGATTCGACTACGACACAAATTGTGGTGATTACCATTGCATCACTCCAAGGAGAAGATGTTAGTCAATTGG
>JAYVZG010000060.1:0-3422 GCA_043783565.1 Flavobacterium sp.
TAAGGTTGGCGTAACCATTACACCACCAAAGTTCAGCGCAAACGAAATTATTTTCCACATTCCAAAGACAGTTCCGGGAACGTATTCTACAGATAATTACGGAAAACTAATTGATGATTTCAAAGCATTTGATGCTAAAGGAAAGCAATTAACAACTACGAAAACAGACGAAAATTCATGGAAAATTTCCAACGCTAAATCGTTATCAAAAGTGACTTATTATGTAAATGACACTTACGATACAGAAGTAGGGAAAGGTTTCATGAAGGATGATATATTTTCGCCATCAGGAACAAATATTTTAGAAGGTAAAAACTTCATGGTCAATAATCATGGTTTTGTGGGTTATTTTGAAGAGAAAAAACAACTAACCGAAATTCCTTATAAACTTACAATTCTTCATCCAAAGGAACTTTCAGGTGCTACTTCTTTAATAGACTCCAATAAAAGTGATACCGAAGATACCTTTATGGCAAGTCGTTATTTTGATTTGACAGATAATCCAATTATGTATTCTAAAGCTGATTATGAAACGTTCAATGTTGACGGAATGGAGATTGTTTTTAGCGTTTATTCTCCAAATGGAATACATTCAGCAAAGGAATTATTGCCTGATTTAGAGAAAACAATGCGCGCTCAAAAAGCTTTTTTAGGTTCTATAAATAACAACAAAAGATATACGGTTTTATTGTACTTATCGGATTCTGAAAAAAATGATGCTAAAGGTTACGGAGCGTTGGAACATCATACTTCAACTACTGTAGTTTTCCCGGAAGCAATGGATGTAGAAGCATTGGGAGAACAGTTAAAAGATGTTGTATCACACGAATTTTTCCACACAGTAACGCCGTTGGCTATTCATTCTAAAGAGATTCATGAGTTTGATTATAGCAATCCAAAGATGTCTAAACACTTATGGATGTATGAAGGTGTAACCGAATATTTTGCTAATTTATTTCAGGTAAATCAAGGCTTAATTGATGCTGACGAGTTTTACCAAAGAATGGTTGGTAAAATGAATAATGCTGCCACTTTAAACGATACGATGCCGTTTACAGAAATGAGTGCTAATGTTTTGGTTGCGCCCTATAAAGATCAATACTTAAATGTATACGAAAAAGGAGCTTTAATTGGGATGTGCATTGATATTATTATTCGTGAAAAAAGTGATGGTCAAAAAGGAATTTTAAGTCTAATGAAAGATTTGTCTAATCTGTATGGTGTAAATAAATCTTTTGATGATGAAGAACTTTTCGGTAAAATAACCAAATTGACATATCCTGAAGTAGGAGAATTTTTAAATACCTACGTTGCCGGAACAACACCAATTCCGTATGATGTGTATTTTGCTAAAGTAGGCGTTACCAAAGCTAAAGTTCAGATACAAGCAAATCCATTTTTGAAAGATCAAAAAATTCCATTCATAACGGTAAATCCCTCTACAAAAGAAATTATGGTGATTCCGGGAGGACAATTGAATAGTTTTATGACTACGTTGGGGTTAAAAGGAGGTGATTATATAACAGCATTTAACGACAAAACGTATAATCTTGACAATATTTACGACCTGATAATGGTTAGTCAAAGTTGGAATACAGATGATGCTATCAGCGTTAAAATTAAAAGAAACGGTGTAGAGCAAACCATAAACGGAAAGGTAAAATTAGATTTTGATGAAGTGGAAGGATATAAATTTACAGACGAATCCAAAAAGGCATTAAATAAATATTGGTTAAAAGGATAAATTTCCTTATCCCTTCGGGTTTTCAAAAGCTTTGATTTTGAAAGTATAGAGAAGCAATTTCAAATCCTCAATTTGTTCATCAGATTGAGGATTTTTTTAGTATTATTGCCAAAAAAAATTAAACAATGCGTAAATCAATTCTTGCCCTTTTTTCAATCTTACTATTAGTTGGTTGTTCAGAAAAAAAATCATCCAAAAACTTTGTGTTAACCGGAAATATTAAAGGATTAAAAAATGGCACCTTATACATTCAAAGAGTAAAAGACACAACGCTAGTTGCCATTGATACCATAAAAATTAGCGGTGATTCTCATTTCACCAGCGAGTTTGATTTGCAATCGCCTGAAATGCTGTATTTGTTTTTAGACCGTGGCGTAACCAATTCGTTAGACAATAATATTCCATTCTTTGCTGAGAAAGGGAAGATGAATATAGAAACTTCATTAGACTTTTTTACGGCCGATGTTAAAATCACAGGTTCTAAAAATCAGGAACTTTATGACGAATACAAAAAAGTGGTATCAAGATTTGTCGATCAGGATTTAGATTTGATAGAAAAGAAATTCAAGGCGATAAAAGCCAAAAAGATAGAAGAAGTCAATAAAATAGAAGAACAACAAAAAGGAGTTTTAAAAAGAAAATATCTTTATACTACCAATTTTGCTGTTAACCACGCCGATTATGAAGTGGCACCTTATGTGACTTTGGCTGAGATTTACGACATCAATTTAAAGTTTATGGATACCATTCAAAAATCGATGACACCAAAAGTTTCTAAATCCTTGTATGGTAAAAAACTAATCGATTTTATTGCTACCAGAAAAAAGGAAGAGAATAGATAACTTTAGTATAGTTTCCAACAGCAATTTTTCTTTCTGTTTGCGGTGCTATATTGTTCCTAATAATTCTTCCAAGCTATTCAATGTCATAGTAAATCCTTCTTTGAAGCCCATTTCAATCATTTTCTCCAAGCGTTCAAGCGATTCATTATAAATACTGATACTGACTTTTGTGGTTCCCTGCCTGTCCGGCAGGCAGGCGTTTTGTTCACTGAAATTCAAATCCCATTCAGATCCAGGTAATTCAGGGTTTTCATACGCATCTGCAAAAGCACTTGACAATTTAAAATTGGTTTTTGGACTAATAGAAGTATATTTCTGAATTGACCAACGCTCTTGTCCTTCAGGACTTACCATAGCATAAAATCTTCGTCCACCAACTTCAAAATTCATAACTTTTGTTTTAGATGTATAGGGTTTTGGTGCCCACCATTGGTCAAGAATTTCCTGTTTTGTAAAAGCATCCCATACCAGCGAAAGGTCGGCTGCAAATTCTCGGGTTATGAGTACCGTTTTTGTTGTTTTGTCAACGGTAAAATCAAATAGCATATTGTTGTTCATTTTTTCTATTTTTTAATGGTTGATAATACTTTGTCAAGTTGATTGAAATGGGTTTCCCAAATTTCCCTGAATTGGTTTAACCATTTATCAATCTCTTTCATTTTTTCGATTTCAAGTGAGTAGAAAATTTCCCTGCCTTGTTGTTCCTGTTTTACCAATTCGCATTCTGTAAGTATACGTAGGTGTTTGGACACAGATTGCCTGGTTGTGTGGAAATTGTCGGCAATGGCGTTTGGTGTCATTGCCTGCATTGCAATCAGGGTAATAATCGCCCGTCT
>JAYVZG010000061.1:0-3420 GCA_043783565.1 Flavobacterium sp.
GCTATTGAAGGAGTTAGCTATTCTACCGTACTTACACTCATGAGTGAAGTAGGGAATGGAATTCACAAATTTGAAACAGCAAAACAATTTGCAAGCTGGCTCAGATTATCACCAAATAATAAAATCAGCGGTGGAAAAGTGCTCAGTAATAAAATTCCAAAAGGCAGCAACTGCTTATAAATAGCTTTACGAAATGCGGCAAATGCAATTGGCAATTTAAAAGACACAGCACTTTCCAATTTCTTTAGCCGGATCTCACACAGAAAAGGTCGTGTTTCAGCAATATCAGCAACAGCAAGAAAACTGTCTGTTATAATTTGGAATATGATTGTGAAAAAAGTGCCCTATATTCCCCAGACCGAATATCAATTCCTTGCCCAGAAAAGAAAGAGAATTGCTGCCATGAAAAAACTAATAGCTAAATTCGATATCTCGACTAATGACCTTAATTTGCAATTGTAATTCAGCTTGTTATAGAACGTTAGTCATAAGCCCATGACGACAGTGCAAACATTAAACGACAGCGATAAAATGAACGACAGAACAATTTCGGCAAAGCCGTTTGGCTATCGCTTTAGCAAAATAAAAAGAGAAGCAACGCCACCTATAAGCCAACCCAAAGTAGCTTCACATTTTATTTTGCCCCACCGCACAACGACTGCATCACGAAAATGACCCCATCAAAGACACAAATAGAAAAGGAAAAATCTTTCACTCACAATAACATTCACTAATAAAAGCATCACGCGCAATCTTGTGTACCCATACACCAATAATCTCTTTGCCTTAAAGAGAAAAAGTCAACTTAGTTCTCAAATTTGAATTTGCAATTACAAAACTTAATGCGCTTACATAATGAACTGGCACTTACTCCCTCTTTCCGAAATAGCACAGTTGCTAAAAACAACTCCGTCAGGCATTGATAATATAACCGCTTCCCAACGGCTTGCTGAACACGGAAAAAATAAATTAGAGGAGAAAAAAAAGAAAACTATTTTTCGGATGCTGCTACACCAGCTTGTGGACTTTATGGTTCTCATTCTTATTGTTGCAGCAGTTATTTCAGGCATATTAGGCGATGTAACCGACACAATAATTATTCTTGCAATAATTGTTCTTAATGCAGCAGTTGGCATAATACAAGAGTATCGTGCCGAAAAAGCAATGGAAGCATTAAAGAATATGGCAGCGGGCACGGCCCGTATTTTACGCGAAGGAAAAACAATTGACATTCCCGCCTCCGATTTAGTTCCCGGAGATGTAGTGCAGCTTGAAGCCGGAAATATTATTCCGGCTGATATTCGTTTTATTGAAACACATCAGATAAAGGTTGATGAATCAGCACTCACGGGAGAGTCGCATAATGTTGAAAAGCATCCCAACGAATTGCCAGAAGGAGATTATGCGCTTGGCGACAGAATAAACATAGGCTTTAAAGGAACTCATATTACAAATGGTCGTGGGCTTGCTTATGTTGTAACAACCGGAATGAATACCGAACTCGGACGAATTGCAAAAATGATTCAGACCGATGAATCATCAACTCCGTTACAAAAAAGATTAACCGCCTTTGGCAAATGGTTATCCGTTGGAATACTAATTATCTGCACAGTAATATTTGGTATCGGCTTACTGCGGGGTGAAACAATTCTAACAATGCTGCTTACTGCCATTTCACTTGCTGTGGCTGCCATTCCCGAAGCATTACCTGCGCTGGTAACCATTGCACTTGCTTTTGGTGCGAAGCGATTAGTGAAAAGCAACGCGCTTATCAGAAAACTTCCTGCCGTTGAAACGCTTGGTTCAGTAACCTACATCTGTACTGATAAAACCGGAACCCTGACGCTGAATAAAATGACCGTCCAGGAGATTTTTGAAACAGCCGATGAAGAAATTAATTCCATATTTTCAGAAAGCAATGCTTTGTTAACTGCAATGGCATTGAACAATGATGTGACAAGTGATAGTGATGGAAAATGGTTGGGTGATTCAACCGAAGTTGCATTGGTTCAATATGCTTTCGACAAAATATTTAAGCGAACTGATTTGGAAATAAAATTTCCGCGAGTTGGAGAAATCCCTTTCGATTCCACACGAAAGTGCATGACCACTTTGCATAAAACCAACAAAGGAATTGTTGCAATTACAAAAGGAGCTGTTGAAGTGCTTTTTGAAAAACTTGATGATAATCAGAAAAAATTTATTCCTGAATTTGAACTCAAAGTAAATGAGATGGCAGAAAAGGGTTATCGTGTGTTAGGTTATGCTGTGAGAATACTTCCTTCTGTTCCTGAAAGTTTAATTGCAAACGAAATTGAATCTTCACTAACATTAATTGGATTTGCAGGGATGATTGACCCGCCACGCGAAGAAGCAAAGCAAGCCGTGTCAGAATGTAAACAAGCAGGGATTATTCCGGTAATGATTACAGGCGACCACAAACTAACCGCCAAAGCCATTGCAAAAAAAATAGGAATAATATCCACTGAAGAACACATGGTATTAACTGGTTCTGAACTTGCCAAACTAACATTAGATGAATTTGAAAAATTAGTTGAGAAGGTGCGTGTCTATGCTAGAGTTAATCCCGAACAAAAACTAAAAATCATAACTGCCTTGCAAGACAAACATCATTTTGTTGCCATGACAGGCGATGGCGTAAATGATGCACCGGCTCTTAAAAATGCCGACATCGGTATTGCAATGGGAATTAACGGAACCGAAGTTTCCAAAGAAGCATCGCACATGATTTTGCTGGACGATAATTTTGCAACCATTGTTGTAGCAGTAAAACATGGTCGAAG
This sequence comes from Flavobacterium sp., assembly GCA_043783565.1. Classification (GTDB taxonomy): domain Bacteria; phylum Bacteroidota; class Bacteroidia; order Flavobacteriales; family Flavobacteriaceae; genus Flavobacterium. The sequence continues at coordinate 2,805 of JAYVZG010000061.1, forward strand.
AATATTTGATAACATTTTGAAATTTATCAAATACATTATGACCGGAAACTCAGGTGAATTATGGGCAATTTTTTTAGCTCCGTTTTTTGGATTACCCATTCCTTTGTTAGCAATACACATTCTTTGGATAAATCTGGTAACCGATGGCTTGCCGGGATTAGCCCTTGCTTCTGAACCCGCTGATGCAAACATTATGAATCGTCCGCCACGAAATCCCAAGCAGAACATTTTTGCAGGAGGCATGGCAAGGCATATTTTGTGGGTAGGCTTATTAATGGGCTTAGTAACCATCGGAATGCAGGCATGGGCTATACAAGGTGAAAATTCACATTGGCAAACAATGGCTTTTACCGTTCTTTGTTTCAGTCAGATGGGGCATGTAATAGCAATCCGTTCAGATAGAGAATCCATTTTTAAAATAGGAGTGTTTTCAAACAAGCCGATGATTGGAGCATTAGTGATAACTGTTGCTCTTCAATTGATGATTATTTACACTCCTTTCTTTAATAATGTTTTCAAAACACAGCCATTAACTTTTAATGAACTTGCAATAACAATAGCAATATCAAGTATTATTTTTTGGGCGGTGGAAATTGAAAAATGGATTAAAAGATTA
>JAYVZG010000062.1:0-27006 GCA_043783565.1 Flavobacterium sp.
ATCAGCATCTACAAAGAAATTAGCTGTTCTCCATTTAGTTGCATCAGTCGGAGCACAGTCTGTGTTGTTTGTAGAAGTTCCTACTGGTTGACCTGTACATGATTCTATTGCAGCACCTGCACCAAATCCGTCTCCGTCTGTATCAGCATAGAATGTCTGAAATGCAGTATTCAATGTTAACGTTAAAGTAGCCGTGTTACATCCTGATACATATGTATAAACTCCAGAAGCAGTATAGGTAAGACCACTTGTTGGCCATACATAAGAAGTACCACATGCAGTTACTGACTCGCTTCCAGTTGTAGTAAGCGGCGAAACCGTAACGGCAACAGCTCCGGAATTTCCTGTTCCGATTAAGTTGTTGGAATCGGTAACAGAAACCAAAGAATAATTAGTCGAAATGGTAGGAGAAACAGAAATATTTACACCACTGACATAGTTGTTTACTGTAAAAGAAGTCGTTCCATCAGTATAAACAACTTTATAAGGCGAAGTTCCTCCTGTAATATTAACTTTCAAATTTGTAGAAACTCCTACACAAATTGCAGCTGAACCAGAAATAACCGCAGCAGTAGATGCAGGCGGTAATGTAAAACTAGAAGTAATGAAAGTTATTGTACCAGTAGTATTGGTGGCTGTAGTCCAGTTTGTTGGATTCGAAACTAATGCTTTATAGGCATTGAATGAAGTTTGATTACTTCTCGAACCTGTATATTGTCCTCTTGTAGCCAAGCTTCCTAGAGCAATATTCCCATTAGAAACATTTAGTTGAGAAGGTAGATAAGAATTATTTGCACTTGCACCACCGCTAGTAATCCATGTTGAAGCTGCCGCAGTGCCCTGTCCAAACAATCCAAAAAGAATCGTTCCTGTAAAAGTAGTTGGATTTGTATTACTGTTCCAATCTGGGTTTGCTCCTGATGTGGCAGCGCCTTGATAGGCAAAAATTGTATCTCCAGCAGAAGATAAACCGTTCAGATTTCCTGATACAATGGTTCCATTATTAGTAATTGCAGCCGAAGTATTGTCTTGAATTGTGATAACTGTTCCTGCCGGAATGGTCGCTCCACTTCTCCAAATTACAAAATTCTCTCCTCCTCTAGCGTTGTTAGTAGCATTGGCAGATGCCGTACTCAAAAAACCATTATCGGTAAATTTTATGAACGTATTTAGATTAATATCAACCCAAGTAACAAAAGCAAAGGAATCTGGAGTATTCCATTGAAAACCTATAATTGACAAATCCCCAACGGCTAAAACAGTTGGAGCAACAGTAATATTTGCTGTTAAACCAATAGGTTGAGTCAATAAATAATTAGCTGCATTTGCACTGCTCAAAGTGGAGGTTGAAGTTACTGCGATTCCAGTTCCAATCGCTGAAGAAGCGAAGATACCAGTCCCAACTAAAGTAACAATATCAGGAGAAATAACGCCCGATAAAGTCCCAGAAATGGTAGCTGTTGTAGTGCCATCAAAAACTTTATTTGCGGCAACAGGACTGCTAAGAGTTAGAGCTTTTCTAGCAATCACAGCAGACAAACCACTTGGCTGAGTCAAGGAATAATTTCCTGCATTAGCGCCGCTTAACGTGGAAGTTGAAGTTACTGCAACTGTTCCAGCGTTGACACTATTAAAAAATCCAGATCCAACAAAAGTAACGATATCTGCTCCCAAGACTCCAACCAAAGTTCCAGTAATGGTTACAGTAGTTGTGCGGTCGTAGGTTTTACCAGTCACTGTAGCTGAAGCGGTAATTGGTCTCGTTGTAATATTGGCCGTTAAACCTGTTGGCTGTGTCAATGAATAATTAACTGCATTTATGCCTCCCAAAGTTGACGTAGAAGTAACTCCAATTACAGTTCCGACATTACTAGTAGCAAATGTTCCGTTTCCAATAAAAGTAACTACGTCAGATCCTATTATACCTGCTAAAGTTCCCGTAATGCTGGCAGCCGTGGTACGATCATAGATTTTGTTTGTTGCCAAAGCGGTAACAGTAATTTGTTTCGGATTCACTGTCAATAATTGGTTCACCGAAGGTGCGACATCATATACTGAATCGCCAAATTGAAAAGCTGTAATCGTGGTAGTTCCTGCTCCAACAATAGAAACGACATTCCCAATTATTGTTGCCACATTTGGATTAGAACTTGTATAGATGGCCGCTAAACCAGAACTTGCTGTTGCAGATAAAGTAAATCCAGAACTCCCATACACAACATTCGACAAAGCACTAAATGAAATGGTTTGAGGAAGCAAAGGCACTGCAACATCAGTAATATTAGCAGTTAAACCATTCGGTTGATTCAAAACATAATTCCCAGATTTAGAACCCGAAATGGAGTAACCCGAAACGGTTACAGGTTTGTTGTTTCCGGTTAGTGCATTGTTAAAATTAGCAACTCCCACGCCTCCTAAAACTACATTTGAAATATCCGCAGCTAGCACCCCTGATAAGACAGCATTGCCACGCAAAGTTGCTTGCGTCGTTCCATTATTGACTTTATTGTTGGCAACTAACCCAGATATCGAAATCTGTTTTGCAATGACCGTATTGATAGGATTTGTAAGTACATAAACATCTTCGTAAGGATTAAACTTGCTAATAAAAACCGATCCTGAATAATTTCCCGGGGGAGAAGTACCCGCTAGTCTTAAATAATAAGTTACCGGATTACCTGAGCCATCGTCAGCTGGCTCAAACGTTGTTCCTCCTGCAAATACATTTGAAGCAAAATTAGAAACTGAAGAAATTTCAAAACCACTAGGAACAGTTAGATTTGTTGGCGTAACACCAGGCGGTGCTATATTCCTAGGATGGCGAAATGACTTATAGGCAACAACAAAAGAATTAGCAACTGAAGGCGTACCATAAGTTGTATTCAATGATCCCAACATATTCGTTATTATAAAGTAGCAAGCATCAAAGTAATGCACTCCTAATACAGTGTTGTCTTGACCTCCAGCTACATCAAATTGCGCCAAGGTCTTTGAAATCCACTCGGGAATTCTGAAATCTGGTTTTGGTGACACCACTTGTTCTTGCCGCTCATAAGAAATTGAATTGTAATTGATTCCAACTCCGAAAGTATCAATAAGTGTATTTGTATCTCTAAAAATTGCCAAACCATCATTCCCATCAAAAATAGTGACCGTATTGTTGGTGATAAGCAACACATTGAAATTATTAATAGAAGCCGTTGAACCACTATTAGAAATTACGCATTTTTGACCTTGAGTTAGTGTTCCTGAGAGATTGAGAAATCCCGTTGGATTCCCTGAAATACTAGCATTTCCTGTAGTTCCTGCATTTGCCCAAAGACCAATTTTGTATTGAACAGGGAAAGATAAATCAAGATCATCTCCAATATTCGTAATCTCAATACATTTATTATTATTGACTCCATTATACACTTGAGAAATAATGATTTGACCAAATGATGTCAAAGTGGCAAAACCAAGAAGTAGTGTAAAAAATAGTTTTAATAGCTTAGATTGGAATTTTTCATGCATGATTATTTTTTTCTCCAAAAATAGTACTTATCCTGTCATAATTCTATAGTTTATTGATAAATAACACTTGTTTTAAATGACTTTGATTATTTCTTTACGCAAACGAAATACTATCCTAACAAAACGTTAACTCTTGTTAAACGAGCGTTAAACTCTTTTATCCTTTACAATACTTTTCTAATTTTACGTTCGTAGTAAAAAACACATTCCTGTTTAATTAAAACAATTTTTAAAATGAAAAAATATTCTAGTTTATTCTTAGTGTCATTGTTGAGCGGAGCCGCTACACTTGGAGGTTACAAATTATTGATAGACAATGATGGATTCTTTTCAAAATCTAAAAGCGTAGTGACTTTAGCTCCTGCCAATTATTCTAAAAATGTTGGTTTTGCACCCGAAGGATTAGATTTTACGGAAGCAGCAGACAAAACCGTGCATACGGTAGTGCACGTAAAAAACGTTTCTTATCGTACAGTTTCCAATCCAATGCTTCAATTTTTTTACGGGTATAATGGCGGTCAACAGCAAGAACAAGTCGGAACAGGTTCTGGAGTCATTATTTCAGAAGATGGTTATATCGTAACCAATAATCACGTGGTGAAAGATGCTTCGGATATCGAAATCACACTCAACAACAAAAAAACATACAAAGCAAAACTTATCGGAACCGATTCTAAAATGGACATTGCGCTTTTAAAGATTGATGCCGATGAAAAATTACCTTATTCGGTGTTTGCCGATTCAGACAACTCTAAAATTGGGGAATGGGTATTGGCTGTTGGAAATCCGTATAATCTAACATCGACCGTTACTGCCGGAATTATTTCAGCGAAAGCAAGAAATCTAGACACGAACGGAATTCAATCTTTCATACAAACCGATGCAGCAGTAAACCCTGGCAATAGTGGCGGTGCTTTGGTAAATACAAGAGGTGAATTGATTGGTATCAACACCATGATTTCCTCTCAAACAGGTTCGTATGTGGGATATTCTTTTGCAGTACCCTCGAACATTGCTAGAAAAATCATAGAAGACATCATGGAATTTGGTAACGTACAACGAGGAATTCTCGGCGTTGAAGGAGGCGAATTAAACAGTGCCGCTTCTAAAGAATTAGGTGTAAAAGAAACGCAAGGTTTTTATGTGAAGAAAGTCAATAAAAATTCAGGTGCTGAGAAATCCGGGTTAACAAAAGGAGATATCATCGTGAAATTAGACAATCAAATAATCACTACCTATTCTGAATTATCTGGCTTTATCAGTACAAAAAGACCGAATGACAAAGTACAGGTTTCTTATCTTCGAGACGGAAAAACCTATACAGTTCCAGTCGTATTGACTAAAAATGAATTTTATTCTACTGAATTCAAAGGATTAGAATTAGAGAATATAGATGCTACCGACAAAAAGAAATACAATATTGATTCTGGAGTTCGAATTAAGGAAATCAACAACGACAATTTGAAACCGTATTACGATGAATTAAAAGGGACGATTATCTTGAGCATTGACAATGTAAAAGCAACCGATGTAGAAGCAGTTTCTAAAATCATCGAAAAGAAAGACGAAAACCAAAGTGTTAGTATTGAAATGATTAATAAAATGGGGCAACGCATTAGAATTATTATTTAAGTAAGGTTAATTGGTTAATTCTAAGAAAGCCATCTCAATTTTGAGGTGGCTTTTTATTTGAAAAAAAATTACAAAATACTTTACGAAAACGATTGAAATCAATACTTTTGCATCAAATTTTTTAAACAAACAACACTAACTACACATTAAATTTACACAATGAGCAACATCAATGTATACGAAAAAGAAGTTTCTTTTCAAGTTGACAGAAGAAGAGCTGGCGTCGAGTTTATCAAAATCATCAGCGATTTATGGTATGACAAATCCATAGAAATGGTTTTGTTTCGAAATCAATTAATCAATAGAAATGTTAGCGACATCATCAACCTTCATGAATATGCGGGTGAATTTGTAGGCAAACCTATTTCTATTTTCGATTCTGTAGACATTGCAAAAGTTATTTTATCTTTAGATTTACCGCCGTCTAAATTAGACATTGGTAAATTAACTTACGAATACAATCTTGAAAACAATCAATACAATAATGCCAGAGCTTTTGTTGTCGATAAATTAAAGAATGCTAAAGACACACAAGACATTCAACCAAAAGATGTGGTTTTGTATGGTTTTGGTAGAATTGGCCGTTTGTTGGCACGTGAGTTAATGTCGAAAATGGGTAAAGGAAATCAATTGCGTTTACGTGCGATTGTAACTCGGGATAAAAACGATGCCGTTTCTTTAGAAAAAAGAGCTTCATTGTTGCGTTATGATTCCATTCACGGTGATTTTCAAGGTTCGGTCATTGCAGATCCAGAAAACAATGCCTTGATAATCAACGGAACAACCGTTCATATTATCACGGCGAATGGTCCTGAAGAAATCGATTATACCCAATTCGGAATTGAAGACGCTTTGGTTATTGATAATACGGGAGCATTTACTACACAAGAAGCTTTAGCAAGACATCTTACCTCAAAAGGAGCGCAGAAAATATTATTAACGGCTCCAGGAAAAGGAGTGCCGAATATCGTTCATGGAGTGAATCACAACGAATACAATCCAGATGAAGTGAATATTTTCTCTGCTGCATCTTGTACAACCAATGCAATTACTCCCATTTTAAAAGCGGTTGAAGATACCTTAGGGGTAATAAAAGGACATCTTGAAACCATTCACGCCTATACCAATGACCAAAATTTGGTAGATAATATGCACAAAAAATACCGACGTGGTAGAGCTGCGGGGTTGAATATGGTCATAACAGAAACTGGAGCTGGAACTGCAGTAGCAAAAGCGATTCCTTCTTTGGCTGGCAAATTAACTTCCAATGCCATTCGGGTTCCTGTACCAAACGGGTCATTGGTGGTTTTGAACTTAGAAGTTGGAAAAGAAACTTCGATAGCAGAAATAAATGCTATCATGAAAAAATATGCTTTAGAAGGCGAGTTGGTAGAACAAATCAAATATTCTTTGAATAATGAATTGGTTTCTTCCGATATCATTGGTACTTCAGCGCCTGCTATATATGATAGTAATGCTACGATCGTTTCTGGTGACGGAAAAAATATCGTGCTGTATATCTGGTATGATAACGAATACGGATATAGCCATCAGGTTATTCGTTTGGCGAAATACATTGCCAAAGTAAGACGTTATACGTATTACTAGTCGAGTAGCAACTGGACACCAAATTAAATAGAAAATCCGCTTCAATATTGAGGCGGATTTTGTTTTTAGGAGCTAATCCTGCTATTCACTATATCTTTTGTTCCGTTTCACTTCACAAAAGGATGCCGTTACTATCAGGGCTAGGGTATTTTTATTCATAAGTCAATCTATTTGTCTTTCTTACATTCCGTATAATCTATATTAAAAATATAATTTTTATCATTCTCTTTTTTTACATTAGGGTTATTCTTGTGATCTGGTTTATAAGAAGCTCCTGTACCTAAATCTACACCCAATCCTACTAACCCAAAAGTCAAAATACTCAAAATAAAATTTCCTGTTCTAAACTTTTTGTTAAACACAACCGATTTTGTAGGGCATCCTTCCTCTTTCAACTCCACTTTTAAAGGTTTATTCCTAGGAAAAAGACTAGTTGCTTCTCCAGTTCCTAATTTTTGATCATTGGCATAAATAATTGCATTGGGATGGTTTGTTGCAATGATTCTTCCTTGGTATTTACTTCCTCCGAAAATAACACCGCAACTGCTCAATAATATTGAACTACTAATGACAATGGCAAACATAAAAAAACTGGCTTTTCTCATAATAATTAAAATTTGGTTAGAATAATAGTATTACAATGATACTCCTTTTTTGATAATAAAAACTAAATAAATTTTGTATTGATATTGGGATTAAAAGGATATCGTTGCTATCAGACAAGTGCGATGTTCAAAATTCAATATTTGAAGTTTGAATATCGAACTTCGAACAAGGAATTTTGAAGTTTTTAGGAACTATGAGGGCTAGGAGCATTGTCGTATCTAGAAGTCCGCGTGAGGGATAGAGCAATTGTTTGAGCTCTTTTTTAGTGCCGTGCAACGGCTCTAAAAAAAGCGAGTGCGAAAGCCCGACCCGCAGGGTCACGCCCAAAAACTGACAACTTACAACTTACAACTAATTTTTTCCTTTCGTCAAATAATATATTGGGATCCCCAACAACATAATCAAAACACCCCAACCACAAGTACTGGTTTTGGTAATCAATAAGGCAATGGTAACGGCGCTTGCAATTACGATATAAAGTGCAGGTAGAAAAGGATATCCAAAAGCTTTGTAAGGTCTCTCTGCGTCTGGCATTTTCTTGCGAAGAATAAAAATACCATAAATGGTAAGGATGTAGAAAATTAATACGATGATAATGACAAAATCCAATAAATCACCATATTTCCCTGTCAAACATAGCGCTGAAGCCCAAATGCATTGTGCCCACAAAGCCCATTCAGGAACACTTGCTGCATTGAGATGTGCTGCTTTTTTAAAAAACAAACCGTCTTTCGCCATGGTATAATAGACTCTGGCGCCCGCCATAATCAATCCGTTATTGCAGGCAAAAGTCGAAATCATAATCATTACTGCGATAATCAGCGTTCCCATATTTCCAAAAATATATTGAGAGGCTACAACGGCTACACGATCGGATTTAGCGGTGGCAATTTCATCAAACGGAATTACTGCTAAATACATCAAATTGGCCAAGATATAAATAATGGTCACGATAAAAGTTCCTAGAAATAAGCTCAAACCAACGTTGCGTTTTGGGTTTTTGATTTCACCAGCAATAAAGGTAACACCATTCCATGCATCGCTCGAGAATAAAGAACCCACCATAGCGGCGGATATTCCTGAGATCAAAGCAACACCACTTATAGGAAGCCAAGATGCGGATTCTTTTATATAGGATTTTGTGGCCCACATATCGGTCCAATTGGCATTCCATATTTGGGATTTAGCACCTAATAGAAACCCAAAAACTATAAGTCCTAACAGCGATAGAATTTTAATTACCGTTAGAATGGTTAGAAGTGTTTTGCTGTTTTTTACACCACGACTATTCAAATAGGTCAATAATACTATGGTAATTATAGAGACAATTTGCGCAGCATGCAAAGTGAAATTTTCCGTTTTATAAAGAATGTTTTCTTCGCTCATTACAGGAAATAAATAAGCTGCAAATTTTGAAAATCCAACACCTACAGCGGCAATGGTCCCTGTTTGAATGACCGCAAAGAAACTCCATCCGTATAAAAAGGCAATAAGTTGATTATAAGATTCTCTAAGATATACATATTGTCCGCCAGCTTTGGGAAACATGGCACTCAATTCTCCGTAACTCACAGCGGCAATCATAGTGATGATTCCAGAAATGACCCAAATTAAAGTAAGCCAACCCGCAGAACCTACTTGTCTGGCAATATCAGAGCTTACGATAAATATTCCCGAGCCAATCATCGAACCAACTACAAGCATTGTTCCATCAAATAAACCGAGTTCTCTTTTGAAATCTTCTAGATTCTGATTTTCCATAATTTACATTTTGATTTCGCTAAAGATATAAAAAAGTTGATTGGTAGGTAGTCAAAAAAAATCTAATTACCCTTCATAGAACTAAACTCAAATAGTTTCAATTAAAAAAACCTGCTTAGTGATAAGCAGGTTTTCTTGTGTAATAATAAAAAAATTAAGAAACTAAAAATTGTTATTGTAGTAATTACATCAAGTAATTATTGTTTGTAGATGTTTTTGGTATAGGTGGTTCCGTTTGCAATAAGTTTAACAATATAGTACCCTCTTCGTAGTGTAGTTAAATCTGTTGAAGTCGCTTTTACTCTTCCATTCAAATTATAGACAGCTACTGTATAATTAGGCGTTGTTAAATTATTAAATACTAAAGTTGTGTTATTAAGAAACAATATTTCAACAGCTAAAGTTGGTGAAGTTGTCACTGGCGATGTTGTAGTCACTGGTGAAGTCGTACCTAATATTGGATTTGGTGCTGTTGAATCTATTGTAAGGGTTTGATTTAAATTATTGTATCCTTTTATTGCATCCCAAGTTCCGGTGTTTGACAATCGGATTGAATACAATGGATTAGTAATATTTGGATCTGGTAAATTTAAATACATTTGATACACCCCATTTGGCACTATCATATCTAAAGTTTTACTTATTTGAATGGAACTTCCTTTTCTCCATGTTCTTAAATCACTACTGATTTCGAATGAATACTCCGTATTTGTTGTTGTATTCTTCATAACAAGGAAAGCTTTTCTTGGTTTAAAAATGTTCGCAAATCCAACATTTTGAAGATTAACAGTAAGGGTATTATTGGCGATAGTGGAATTTAATAATTCAAATCGATAGCCTAATTTTTTTTCGATATCAGAGATACACCCTTGTGAAGTCCAATTCGTAATGTTAGCTACTAAATAATCTTTGTTGAGCAAACTCCAATTGTATTTATTCATTTCAAACATAGCATTGGCACAATCCGTTCTTGGAGCATTTAGCGCATCTGTTTCACCTGCCATAGGCAAATTTGTAGTATGTGTTTGAAGATAATTACTATCCGTTGTGCTAGGTTGTGCAGTGGATCCATTTACTAAAAAAGTTCCAGAATCTCCCCATGCATCTAAAAAAGCATCGTTATAAAATCCAACTCTATCATTCCCATTTGGACACATTTTTTGTTTGTGATATACATATCTAACTTGAACAGGAATTTCTAATGGAGTAGCAGCAATCATAGCATCCAAAACTTCTCTTCTATTTGCCCATTGTGCTGCTGTATAATTTTCATAATCACTAGTTCCAAATTCATTAATTTGACTAGAATAATATGTTTCACCCCAACAGCCAATCCAACCATATTGATAAACTGAAATAACATCTTTGTTCGCTAAAATAATTGGCGCTACTTGTTGAATGTGTGACAATATTTGTGCTTTTGTAGCATCTAAATAAGTGGCAGATTCGCTTTTAGAATAGGCAAATCGAATAATTACTTTCAAACCTGCGTTTCTAATGGTGTTCAAATCAGTTTGCATATTAGCCAAATAAGAACTAGAAATGGGTGTAGAAATAAAATCATTTAAATAAAAAGTTCTATGAATCATTGTAACATTTTGAGCACGAAATGCGCTCAACGTACTTGCGCTTAATAACGAATAACTCGTAGTACTTGATACCAATCCCGTTGATGAATAACGATAGAAACCTCTATCTGGATTTGGGAAACTTTCTGTGCTAGAGGTATAGCTTTGATTTTGTCCGGTTGCAGCTACAGCAATAAGTAGCATTAGAAAAATTTTTTTCATAATAGTAGGTTAAGGTTTTAATACTTCTTTATTTTTAGGGAGAAGCATTACTATCATTTGGGACAATAATAATACACCACAAATTAAGAGCATATTGAATTGATTAAAATTAAAAATTCGATAAAGTGTAAATTTTATTCGATAAAATACAATAAAAATTATTATTTGACTGTATTTACTTACAAAATATAATAATAAAAGAAATGAAATCTAATGCTGTAAAAAAATTATCCTATCTACGAAACGGCACCAAATCACCACTTCATTTCCGACAAGATTTTAAATGATCAAAGCATTTAATGCAAAAAAAAATAAGCAATTCCACTAAGGGAAATGAGGAATACCTCTAAGAAGAAAATAATTCATAGCACGCAGGTTAAGATTTAAATTGTATATAATTGTTTTTTTTATGATACACCGTTTCTTGTAATGGGGATTACTAAAACAGCTTTACAAACGTAGCTAGATTAAATGCAAATAAAACCGATTAAAAACATCGTGATGTAAGTTTTAACGTTTAATAACATAATTATCACTGATTTGTAGGATATAACATTCATAAATGTAATTTTTTGTAAGAAATTGACTAGCAAAGGAAAATAAAAGTTATTAACAATCTAATAATGTGATACTTACACGATACTTTTTAATAAGAAAATTATTCCACATGTTTGCTAATTATTACTGCATAAATAGCTATTTCAGTCGATGAAATACTTTTCGACATATTATATACCAATGCGAAAATGTCAAATGAAGGCAAAAAAAATCCTCGATTTACATCGAGGATTACTTTTTTGAAAGTCAATGAAACTATATTATGACAATTTTAAATGTTGTTCTGATGTTATTTATCTTAATAAAATATATACCCTTTTGAAGTGAAGTTACGTCCATTTTCATAACATGTCTCCCAACTGATTCATTATTATTTCTATAAGTTTTGACAAGTTTTCCATTACTGTCATAAAATTCTGCATTAAATTCTGTTGTTTGATTAAACATTAAATCTACTATAACATATTCAGAAGCTGGATTTGGATATACTTTAATTGAACTCAATACAATTTCAGAAGAGTTATTTGATAATCCTAATTGAGCTAAATCAATTTTATATACTCCTCGTCCAAAAGTTCCCGCATACAAAAAGTCGGAGCCTATATTCAAAACTATATCAGTTACAACTACCGATGGCATATCTGTTCCAACAAAATTCCAATGAATGCCTAAATCATTAGAAACCAAAACACCAATATCAGAGGCAACAAACAAAGTGTTACTTTGAGTAATTTCGATATCACTCAATGGTGTATTGGGCAAATCTGAAGATAGATTTTGCCAAGAATTTCCTAAATCGTTACTTACATATAAATTACTATCGAAGAGATTATAGCGATAGCCCGAATATGTTACATAAACTTGGTTGGCATTTGTAGGGGATGCTTTCACTTTTGTCACCCATTTGTTAGGCAAAAAATCTGATATTTTAGTATAATTAACTCCACCGTCGAGGGTTCTCCAAACATTTCCATCATCTGTGCCAATATAAATAATATTGCTATTCAATGGTGATACATCTATAGAAGTTATTGTTCCATATCTTTGAGTACCGGTATAAATATCTTTGCTCAAATTCCCACTTATAGAGGTCCAATTGACTCCATTATCAGTTGATTTATACAAATTACTTGTCCCAAAATACATGATGTTTGGATTATTCGGATCAAAAATATAAGGGGTATCCCAATTTCTTGGTTCTATTATACTAATTCCATTTTCTGTTATACCAAATGAACCCGCATTGTCAATAGATCTTAATAATTTTCCATATTGATATTCTACAAAAATAATATCTGAATTACTTGGATTTACATTAGGTTGAAAACCATCAGCTCCGAAAATTTGATTCCAATCATTCGTAGTTCCTGTAAGAGTTCTACAGGTACCATTGTCTTGAAAACCTGCATACACATGATTCGGATTAGTCGGATTGACAGTCATTTTATAGGCTTGACTAATAGGTAAATTATTTATTTTAGCATAATTAATTCCATCTGTACTCCGATACAAACCACCATCATTACCAATTAAAACCTCATTATTACTGGTAAAGGCAACTACATGTTGATCTACGTGAATAGATTCTGTAGTTCCATTGGCTAAACTCCAAGTAGCACCACCATCATTGGAATAGTGAGAATTAAATTGCGCCATAAACACATTGTTACTATTTGATGGATTAATAAAAACACCCCCAAACCACCAATTAAAAGATGTAGAAGTAATATTATTAGAAGGAAGAGTAGACCAAGTCAATCCAGCATCTACAGTTTTTCTTATAGCCAAAGCGTTTCCAGAAATATTAGTATAGGATACAATTAAAATATTTGGATTAGAGTTAGAAATATCAATACTAATTCTACCTTTATCTGTAGTGTTTGGCAACACATTATTTAAAAGTGTCCATGTCAAACCAGCATCTATTGACTTATATATGTTGGATGTTTGGCCTCCATAAACTCTAGTTATAGGCGTACGCGTTCTTTCCCAAGTAGCCGCATAAATGATGGAAGAATTCACTGGATCTATCGCCATGTCAATAACACCTGTTTTATTAGATACAAACAATATATTGCTCCAAGTTTCACCCCCATCAGTAGATTTATAAACTCCTCGATTAGGATTTTGATCATAGAGTAATCCCATAGCTCCAACATACATGATATTTGGATTAATAGGATTAATAATAACCTTTCCTATACTTCCAACATTATTTAATCCTTTAGATTGCCATGTATCTCCACTATCCGTGCTAATATATACACCATTACCATCAACACTTGTAGATCCGCCACCACCATTAGGTTCACCCGTTCCAACTAAAATTAAATTATTATTCGTTTTTGAAATATCCAAATCTCCTATTGACAAAGTAATTTGCTCATCAAAAATAGGATTCCATGTGATTCCTGAATTCAATGTTCTAAAAATACCTCCAGTTGCACTTCCAACAAAATAGGTAGATGGTGTATTGCTTGGCACTTCAATATCTGTTATGCGGCCTCCAATATTTTCAGGCCCAACAAATTGCCAACTTACTAAATTATCTTGTCTTGATAAAACACTTTTCGAATCTATCCAGTTTTGGATTTCTTCTAGATTTCCTTCTTTTAGTTTACCAAACGGATAAGATCTTTGGAGAAATAAATATTCATAGGGTTCTAAATGATTCCCTTTAAATACTGATTTTTCCTTATTCAAATAAAAGACTGTGTAAGCTGTTAGTAAAAGAACACTTAAAATTATTAGACTTTTTTGAGATTTTTTCATAGAACAATTTTTTTGGCATTTATAAAAAAGAAAGATAAGTAAATTATTGAAGTACAACATCTTTTAAATAAAAAAAGCTCTCCATAAATGGAGAGCTTTTTTTAAAATATAATTAATTCTAAGCTTTTCCAGCTGCAATCAAATTTAAAGCAGAACCAGCAACAAACCAACCAATCTGGCTTTCATTGTAGGTGTGGTTTGCCAAAATAATATCTTTCGTTCCATCGGAATGAACAAATTCTAATGTCAATGGCTTTCCAGGGGCAAAATCTATTAAATCAATAAAGTTAATACGATCATCTTCTTGAATTTTGTTATAGTCCGCTTCATTAGCAAAGGTAAGCCCTAACATTCCTTGTTTCTTTAAGTTGGTTTCATGGATACGAGCAAATGATTTTACCAATACCGCTTTTACTCCCAGAAAACGTGGCTCCATGGCAGCATGCTCTCGAGAAGAACCTTCGCCATAGTTATGATCTCCAACAACTACTGAAGAAATTCCAGTAGCTTTATAGGCTCTTGCCACAGCTGGAACAGTATCATAAACACCTGTCAATTGATTTTTCACGGAATTTGCTTTTTGATTAAAAGCATTTTCTGCTCCAATCAACATATTGTTGGAGATATTATCTAAATGTCCACGGAAACGCAACCAAGGTCCAGCCATAGAAATATGGTCGGTAGTACATTTCCCAAAAGCTTTGATCAGTAATTTAGCCCCTAAAATATTTTTTCCGTCCCATGCTGAGAAAGGAGCTAATAATTGCAAACGATCAGAAGTTTCAGAAACAGCAACTTTTATAGTACTCCCATCAGCAGCAGGTGCTTGAAATCCTGCATCTTTAACATCAAATCCTTTTGAAGGTAATTCATCTCCTTTTGGTGGATTCAATTTTACTTCTTGGCCATTATCATTTAATAAACTATCTGTAATTGGATTAAAATCCAATCTTCCTGATATAGCCAATGCAGCTACCATCTCTGGGGAAGTCACAAAGGCATGTGTATTTGGGTTACCGTCGGCTCTTTTTGAAAAATTACGATTAAAGGAGTGTACGATGGTGTTTTTTTCTTGCTTGTCAGCTCCATCTCTATCCCATTGACCTATACAAGGTCCACAAGCATTGGTAAAAACTTTTGTTCCCATTTTTTCGAAAGTAGCAATAATACCATCTCTTTCGATTGTATAACGTATTTGTTCCGATCCAGGGTTTATTCCAAATTCAGCTTTTGGTGTAATTCCATGAGCAACTGCTTGTTCAACTATAGAAGCCGCTCTCGACATATCTTCATAAGATGAATTCGTGCAAGAGCCTATTAAACCCCATTCCACCTTTATGGGCCATCCATTAGCAGCAGCTTCTGCTTTCATTTTAGAAACAGGAGTACCTCTATCTGGAGTAAAAGGCCCATTGATATGAGGTTCCAATTCTGAAAGATTAATTTCTATTAATTGATCAAAATACTGTTCTGGATTAGCATATACCTCAGCATCTCCAGTCAAATAATCAGCAACTTGATCAGCAGCATCTACAACATCCTGTCGTCCGGTTGCTGCTAAATATCTTCTCATAGAGTCATCATATCCAAATGTTGAAGTAGTGGCTCCAATCTCAGCACCCATATTGCAAATTGTACCTTTACCGGTACAAGACATATGAATTGCACCTTCTCCAAAATATTCAACTATAGCTCCAGTACCACCTTTTACAGTAAGGATATCGGCAACTTTCAAAATTACATCTTTGGGAGAAGTCCAACCGTTTAATGACCCTGTTAATTTAACGCCAATTAATTTAGGAAATTTTAATTCCCATGACATTCCAGACATCACATCAACAGCATCAGCGCCACCAACTCCGATAGCAAGCATCCCTAATCCACCTGCATTAACCGTATGCGAATCGGTACCAATCATCATTCCACCTGGAAATGCATAATTCTCTAAAACGATCTGGTGTATAATGCCTGAACCTGGTTTCCAAAAGCCAATCCCATATTTATTGGAAACAGACGAAAGAAAATCAAATACTTCTTTAGATTGTGAATTGGCTACTGCTAAATCTGTGGAAGCTCCTACTTTAGCTTGAATTAAGTGATCACAATGAACAGTTGTTGGAACAGCAACTTTGCTTTTTCCAGCATGCATAAATTGCAACAAGGCCATTTGAGCTGTCGCATCTTGACACGCCACTCTATCAGGTGCAAAATCCACATAATCAGCTCCTCTTTTAAAAACCGTATTGGGTGTTTTACTCCAAAGATGTGTATATAAAATCTTTTCCGTCAAGGTAAGTGGACGCCCAACTAACTCACGCGCTTTATCAACACGAGTAGCCATATTTGAATACACTTCTTTAATCATTTCAATATCAAAAGCCATAATAAAATAGGTTTATTTGTTTGCTGTACAAATTTACGAAATCGTTATACTATTAAAAAGTTTTTAACGGAATATGTTACTTCTTGATGTTATTTTGCTGAATTGCAATTTTCAATAGGGCTTTTGTAATAATATCAAAATTAATAAAGCTCTAAATTATCATATCCTAATTCTTTGCGTTTCTATTGGAGAGAGGTCTTTCATAAAATTGATAGAAAATAAAACCTAACAAAAAAGTTACCGCTAAATAACTTACAGAAAAGAAGCAAAATTCTATGGTTGTATACAATTTAGGCGCAAGAAAATGGCTCATCAATTGTAAAATAATACTATAATGCAAGAGATAAATTGCAAAGGAAATTTTACTGATAAAGGTGAGGCGGTTTTTCAATACTCCTTCAAAATTACATAGAGAAAAAGTTGGAAGTAAGAATGCGATTGCGATAGAGGTTAAGGGTAAATATAGAACATCCCAAAAGAAAGGATTGGAATCAATTAACAATTGAAAATAACCAACGCCAACAAATAATAACCCCATGAATAGCAAACCAAAGCACAAGTATATACTTTTATTTTTTTTCCAAAAATTGGTTGTATTAAAATAAATCCAACTAGATAAAACCCCTATAAAAAAAGAATCGAGACGGTAAATAACAACTGCTTTTAAATTAGTATCCCATTGAAGCAATGTAGTAGTAGAATTCATTAAATAATAAACTAATTTACAAACTAGTGAAATCACAATAATAAATACAATTCCAATCAAAAAAGCTTTTGATTTATTCTTAAAAGACAACTTTTTGAGAACTAAAAACATTCCTAAAATCAAGATAACATTTCCAAAAAAACCGATAGTAATACTCCAGCTTTCCGAATAAAATAACGGCATTGGGCTTGCGAAATTCTGCATTAAAAAGAAATACTTCCAAAGAGTATCTTCTGAATATTGAAACGAGATTCCAATGACAATTGCAATCAACAATGCTAAAAAATAACTTGGCAAAGTTCGCCAGCCTCTTTGTTTCAATGTCTTTAATACTTCTGGCCATGAAAAATTATCTTGCAAAACCATCATTGCATACATTTTATTTCCAATCAAAAAGCCACTTAAAACCAAAAATATTTCAACTCCTAAAAATCCAAATAATGGCGCCAATTGAACTGTAATCAAATTTTGATAGGGAGAAAATAGCAATAAATGAGAAAACAATACCATCAATAAGGCAAGGATTCGCATTAAATCTAAGCCAAATATTCTTTTGTCATATAGGATTGGTTTTTCTTTCAAGTGAAATGTGTATTTTTGAGTATAACATTTTTTAAACATGTCCAAATCAAAGATATACAAAATTATAAGTGTTCTTGTACTAATCGGATTTATAGTAGCAGGAATCGTATATTGGAGACTTCCTAATCGTCATAAAGCTATTGTCAAAACCTATGTGCTTCATCATAGTGGTTGGATTGATAATCAATGGGAAATCAACAATCAGCTCCAACAATATACCATGATATCGCCTACATTTTATATGGATGGAATCTACAAATCGATGGAAGGTCCAAAGTCGTCCAATTACATTCAGCTTTCTCAAGACTCTACCTTACTTTGGATAACTGGTTTCCATGTAAAAGCAGTCAATTCAGGAAATAAAAAACAAATTTCCAATGATTTTATTTGTCATACCAATGTCGATTTTAATGATGTTAAATATTTCAGCAACTTTCATTTAGAGAATAGAATTGGAAAGCAATATCCTCGAATGACGTCTCTTTCGCATGGTTTAGAAAATTTTAAATTCCCAAAAGGCTATGGAATTCCAATGAAAGGCAATGATCTACTCTATGTCACAACTGAATCCTTAAATCATAATATTCCTGAGGCCAATTTTCTTATCAAACATGAAGTGCAAATTGACTTTCAATCTAAAACAACTTTCTTTAAACCTCTAATGAGTAGAACAGTGTATATTATGTTGCCGTATGATAAATCCGATCCCTATAAAAGCCCATTAGATCCTGGAAAAGATTATTGCATTCCCGTAGAAACAAAAAATCACAGCTATGACGATGGTAATGGCAACAAATTATCTGGGCATTGGGTAATTCAAATTGGCAAACATGCATATCGAAGTTCCGTAAACAATCAATTGCAAATAGAAACTGACAGTATCCGACTCCATGCAGCGGCGGTACACGTACATCCTTTTGCAACTACTATAACACTTTGGGATAAAACAACCAAAACTTCGATATTTAAAAGCAACATTACCAATCACACCAACAAAATTGGGTTGTCAAAAATCGACACATTTTGCTCGGAGACCGGAATTTGGATGCTTAAAAATCATGATTATGAATTGGTGTTAGAAGTAAACAACACAACTACAATTGACCAAGACATGATGGGAAGTATGTTTTTGTTTTTTTATGATGAAGAATTAGATCACATACTACATCAAAAATAAACCGCATTTCGAAACATTGATTTGGTTTAAAGACTGAAATCACGCAGTTGTTATAAATATTTCAACCGCTAATTCGCTAATTAAATTTATAATAATTAGCGAATTAGCGGTTGATTTTTCAGACGAAAGCTGTATGATTTTTAAAACAACGAAGCTATAATTTTTTCAATCGTAATTCCTTCAGCATCGGCTTTGTAATTTTTCACTACACGATGTCTTAAGATTCCAACGGCTACTGCTTTCACATCTTCACTATCAGGAGAAAATTTACCATTGAAAGCGGCATGAGCCTTAGCAGCTAAAATTAAATTTTGCGAAGCTCTTGGTCCAGCTCCCCAGTCGATATAATTTTTAATAAAATCATTAGACAAAGCATTATCCGGACGAGTTTTACTCACCAAGGTAACAGCATACTCAATTACATTATCTGGCACAGGAATACGACGCAACAAATGTTGAAAATCGATTATTTCTTGAGCAGTAAAAAGTGGGTTGATAGTCGCTTGTTTATCCGTAGTCGTGCTTCGAACAACTTCAACTTCCTCAGCAAATGAAGGATAGTCCAATTTGATAGAGAACATAAAACGATCTAGTTGCGCTTCTGGCAATGGATAAGTTCCTTCTTGCTCAATTGGATTTTGAGTTGCCAAAACAAAATAAGGTAATGCCAATTTATAATTATGACCCGCAATTGTTACAGCACGCTCTTGCATAGCTTCTAATAATGCGGCTTGTGTTTTTGGTGGTGTTCTATTGATCTCATCCGCTAAAATAATATTCGAAAAAATGGGTCCTTTTATAAATTTAAATTGACGATTTTCATCTAATATTTCACTTCCTAAAATATCGGAGGGCATCAAATCTGGAGTAAATTGAATTCTCTTAAAATCCAAACCTAGCGCTTGAGCAATGGTATTCACCATTAAAGTCTTAGCCAAACCAGGAACACCAACTAATAAAGCATGTCCACCAGAAAAAATACTCAATAGAATCTGATCTACTACTTCTTCTTGACCTACAATGATTTTGGAAATCTCTTTTTTTAATTCGATTCTTTTTTGAACAAGGTTTTGTATTGCTGTTACGTCTGACATGATAATGTTATTGTATTAAAGAGAAACTCTATTTTATTTTTTCAGCCAATTATTAGTAAACTCGCAATTGCGATACTCGCCGTTAATTTTAATATAGGTCTCTTTTATTTTTTCTTCTGACCATTTTGCAATGGCATTAATTTGTTTTTCTTTTAAAGCTAAGTTCTTGATTTTGATATAATCTTTACCGTAATCCGCAGTATGCTCTTCGATACGATTAGTCACCATAATCAATTTGTATTTTTTCTTTCCTGATTGATCCGTGTCAATCTGTGGAATGGAGACTTCACCTTCTTTCAAATTAGACACTTGAGAGTACAAAGCGGGATCCATTTTCGTCAACTCAAAATGAGTGTCTTGTGTTTTTGGATTTATTAAAATCCCTCCATTAGCTTTCGTTTCTTTTTCATCAGATTCTGCTCTAGCAGCGTCTGCAAAAGAAATCGTTTTGTCTTCAATTTTCTTTTTGATTTGAAGTATTCTTTCTTTGGCATCTTTTAGAGATTGTTCGTCTGTTTTTGGAACTAATAAAATGTGACGAAGTTCAACATCTTGTCCTTTTATTTTTTCAATATAAATGATATGCCATCCAAAATCAGTTTCAAAAGGTTCTGAGATTTCACCTTCAGACAAACTAAATGCGACATCTTTAAACTCTTTTACAAAGGGAGTTTTTTTATTCATTTTATAATAGCCTCCATTCGAACTCGAACCTGGATCTTGCGAATACAGAACCGCTTTTGTTGAAAAACTCGAACCTTCTTGCACTTCCTTTTTAAATTCTTTGAGTCGATCTATTACTTTCTGCCTTTCTTCAGGGGAAACTTTCGGTGCCACTACAATTTGAGACACTTCCATTTCAGCGCCAAAAAGTGGCAGCTCTGTTACTGGAATCTTCTTGAAAAAATTACGAACTTCCTCTGGTGTAATCTCTACAGCATCAATTATCTTTTTTTGCATAGAAGAGGAAAGCTTGTTCATTTTAATAATCTCAGCGAGATCCGTTCTAAAATCCTCTTCACTTGTTTTTTTGAAATATTGCACTACTTTATCCATCGAGCCCAATTGTTCAACCATATAGGCCAATTGCTCTTCCATTTTTGTTTTAACTTCATCATCCGTTACGATGATACTATCCTGAACGGCTTGATGAGCATACAATTTATCTTCCAATAATTTGCCAAGCATCTGACATCTTGTAATGTCTTTTACAGAATTTCCTTGACTTGATAATTCTAAAAAAGATTTGTTAATATCTGAATCTAAAATATTAAAATCACCAACCGTAGCGATAATACCATCTATTTTCTGTCTCTTAATTTCAACTACAGTTTTTTTAGTTTTTACTGAGTCTAGAATGATTTCTTGAGCCCAAACAAAACTCGTGGACATCATGAAAAGGCAAAAACAAAGCATTGCATTTTTATTTATAAACTTCATACTTCTTGTCTTTAATAGCATCATCCGTTATTTCCTTTTCTATTTTTTTTATTAATTCTAATTTCCTTTTATTTAAAAGCACTTCTTTCAGTGTAGGTTTCAAATACGCAAAAGGAGCGATTTGATTTTTATCTATAACATTAGAAATTTTAACTAAATAGGAATTGCCAGCTTCCGATTTTTGTATTGATTTTCCAGTTACTATATAGTCATCTCGATTATCCGGATTGATAAAGGGCAACTTCAAATACACTTGACTTAATTCTGTCCAAATCGAATCATTAAAGGCAAAACTATTCAATTGCATGCTATAGGTTTCCCAGAATTTCTTATCCGATTGTCTAAAATCAAAAAATTTATTCTTGATTAATTCGTATCTAGGATTATCTTTTTTTAAATTAATAAACCGTAAACGAACTATCGTTCCATTGGTTTTAAAATTCTCTTTATTCTCTTGATAATAATTTTTTAATTCCTTATCCGTAATGACCGTATCTGTTGTCCTTTTTACAATTTCTTCCAAATAGGCTTTGGTATAAAGATCTATTTTATATTGCTGAATTAGTGTGTCAAAAGTTGCTTTTTTTGTAGAATTTAAATTGACTTCAGCCACTTTTATCAACAACTTTTTCGAAGCCCAACGATCTATAAAACTTCTTACAATAACAATACTATCTTCTTTTGAAATTCCTGGCGGCACTAAATTTACAATATCTACTATATAAAGATAGTCCGAATTTACTCTTGCTATGGCTTTAGTTTTTGAATTGGAATTGAAAAGAGTACATGCAGTGAGCAGTATCGAAAAACCAATTACTACAACTAACTTCAACATTATTTTTTAAGCTCGCTTTTCACTCTTTCAAAAACTTCAGGAAAAGTCTTTATGGTAAATTCTTTCTTAAGTTCAGCAACCCAATTTTGTTCTAAATATTGTTGATAATCATTAATGACTTTACCTTTACATTCTTCTAAAGTTTTAGTTCCAGCGGGCATTATTTTATTCACCATAGTGACAAAATAATAATCCCCATCTTTTAATATTTCTGAAACTCCTATTTCATGTTTCAAGTTTTTGGGCAAGGCATCATTCCCTTCCTCAAAAACACCAACATTAGTCATAACAGTTACTTTGTCTTTGGTGTTTAATTGTTCTTTGATTTTTTCAGGAGCCACTTTTTGTTTTAATAATTTTTGTGCTTTTTTGATCACATCCATATTGGTGGAAGAAGCAATAACAACGTCCAATCTGTTCTTCCATAGGTACATGTTTTTTTGACTTTCGTAGAAATTTTTCAATCCAAGTGTATCGGTTTTAGAACGATCCCAAATTTCTTTTTCCATCAAATCAAAAAGCAAAAGACCGTCTCTGTATTCATCCATAACATTAGAGAAATCAGGAAATTCTTTTTCTAAGTTATCCGTATAATAAGAGGTTAATTGCTCGTCTAGAAATTTTTGATAAAAACTATCTACTAATTTAGCAATTGGTTTTAAGGTCAAACCTGTTTTTTGCTGTGTTTTCAAATAAATTAAAAAACTAGTTCCAGTGATGGTCTTCTCATTAACAGCAAATAATTTCTTGTCAAATGCTTTGGTATCTGCAGGAACTTCCCATTTATTATCATAGAAATCATTCGTTACAGTTTTCACAAGAGAAGCGTATAATTTATCGTCTCTTTTAACAACGTATTTTTTTCTTAATTTATCATTCAATGAATTGGTAATCAATCGAGAACGGTCGTCTTTAGAAACTTTATTCTCCAATTCAACTTTCATCTCTTCTTGTGTACGAACTGGGTGCTTTTCTATTAATTTCACAATATGCCATCCAAATTTGGTTTGGAACGGAGCAGACAATGGACTTTCTTTAGTTAAAGAAAAAGCAGTATTTTCAAATTCTTCTGAACTCAATTGACCTGAACCAAAACGTGCTAATACACCTCCTTTTGAAGAAGAAGACTTATCATCTGAGAATTGTTTTGCCAAACTCTCAAAGCTTTCTCCTTGTTGCAATTTTTGATAGATATCCTCAATTTTTTTCTTGTTGGCTTCTTTTTCTTCTGGCTTGTCTTCTTTAGGATTCAACAACATGATATGAGCTACGGTAACTTCACCTCTATTGTCTCTAATAGCATCCACTTTTATAATATGATATCCAAAACGAGTCCGAATTGGATTAGAAATTTTACCTACAGGAGTCTTGTAAGCAGCTGATTCAAAAGCATACACCATTCTAAAAGAGCTAAAATATCCTAAATTCCCTTTATTCTCTTTTGCGGAAGGATCTTGCGAAAATTCTGCAGCTAGATTTCCAAAATCTTCTCCTTTAAGAGTTCGATTTCTAAGATCAACAATTTTGTTATAAGCTTTCAAAGTATCCTCAGGAGAAGCATTTTCATCTACCATAAGTAAAATATGAGAAGCTTTTATTTCTTTCAACGATCTTTGGTAGCCTTCATCAACTAATTCTTTGGTTACTTTAGAATCGCTTAAATAATTTTTTGAAAGTTGGGTTCTATAAGAGGCAAGCTCTGTTTTATAGGAGTCCCCATTTTGTAATCCAATTTTATTGGCTTTGTTAATTTTAAGTTTATAACCAATAAATAATTCAAGATATTGAGACAAATCTTTTTGTGATTCGTCTTTTACTAAATCTAAATTCTTATTATATACTCTAGAAAATTCGTCAGTATAGTAGGGTTTGTCATCAATTGTAAATAATACTTCTTTTTTGCTGTTTTGTGCATTACAGATAAAATTTAAAGAAAGTAGTAAGCCGAAAAACAATTGTTTTATTCTCATTAGGATAAGATTTTCTGTTTATTAATTAAGTTCTTGTAGAGTTTTTTCTTTTAAATTCTTTTTGAATTTGAATCAACAAAAATAACAATTCAAATGCATTAAACAAGTATAGTGATTACTATTAACAAAAAATTATTAACGTTTTTTTATTGCAAAAAAACCAATAAAGAAAGGCTTTTAGAAGGTAGTTTAGGATCTAATTGAGTTTTATTGTTGAATAAATACTATTTTTGCAATCCATTTATAGATACTATGAGTTTTTTAAAAGAAATACAACGACGTAGAACTTTCGGAATCATATCACATCCCGATGCAGGTAAGACTACTTTAACGGAAAAATTATTGCTTTTCGGAGGTGCCATTCAAGAAGCTGGCGCCGTAAAAAACAACAAAATTAAAAAAGGAGCTACTTCTGATTTTATGGAAATTGAACGTCAAAGAGGAATTTCTGTTTCTACTTCCGTTTTGGCTTTCAATTATAAGGATAAAAAAATAAACATTCTTGACACGCCTGGACACAAAGATTTTGCTGAAGATACTTTCAGAACTTTAACCGCTGTCGATAGTGTTATTGTTGTGATAGATGTGGCAAAAGGTGTCGAAGAGCAAACCGAAAAATTAGTAGCAGTTTGTCGTTTAAGAAACATTCCTATAATAGTTTTTATTAATAAGTTAGATCGTGAAGGTAAAGATGCTTTTGATCTGATGGATGAAGTAGAGCAAAAATTAGGCTTAACAGTAACTCCCTTAAGTTTTCCTATAGGTATGGGGTATGACTTTCAAGGAATATATAATCTTTGGGAGCAAAACATCAATTTGTTTAGTGGTGATAGCCGAAAGAATATTGAAGAAACAATTGCTTTCTCTGATGTTCAAAATCCTGGATTAGAAAAAATAATCGGTCAAAAACCTGCAGAAAAACTTCGTGAAGAATTAGAATTGATTGAGGAGGTATATCCTAAATTTGATCAAAAACTATATCTTGAAGGTAAATTACAACCTGTGTTTTTTGGTTCTGCTTTAAATAATTTTGGAGTCCGCGAATTATTAGATTGTTTTATTGAAATTGCACCATCGCCCAAAGCGAAGGAATCCGAAACACGATTGGTAGAACCTACCGAAGAAAAAATGACAGGTTTTGTATTTAAGATTCATGCCAACATGGATCCCAAACATCGTGATCGTCTAGCTTTTATTAAAATTGTTTCTGGAACTTTTGAACGCAACAAACCATATTATCATGTTCGTCAAAAAAAGAATTTTAAATTCTCTAGTCCAAATGCATTTTTTGCAGAAAAAAAAGAAATCGTAGACATTTCTTACGCAGGTGATATTGTCGGACTACATGATACCGGTAATTTCAAAATCGGGGATACCTTAACAGAAGGAGAAATTATGAATTTTAAAGGAATTCCAAGTTTTTCTCCAGAACATTTTAGATACATCAACAATGCAGACCCTTTAAAAGCTAAACAATTAGACAAAGGTGTTGACCAACTTATGGACGAAGGTGTTGCTCAGTTATTTACATTAGAAATGAATAACCGAAAAATAATTGGTACAGTGGGTGCTTTACAATATGAAGTAATCCAATATCGATTAGAGCACGAATATGGGGCTAAATGTACGTATGAGAATTTCCCTGTTCACAAAGCTTGTTGGGTAAAACCCAATGATGCTAAAAGCGAGGAATTTAAAGAGTTTACACGTATCAAACAAAAATTTCTAGCAAAAGACAAATACAATCAATTGGTCTTTCTAGCAGATTCAGACTTTACAATACAAATGACTATAAGTAAATTCCCAAATGTAAAATTATTTTTCACTTCAGAATTCGAATAAACGGTATTTCCATCGTTTTCGTATTCTTTAAATAAAAAAAAAATGTTTTCAAGCTAATATTTTAAAAATGAAATACATTTTCTCAATAATGATTCTTATATTTGCAACTTAATCTTGACGAGAAATGAAAAAAAGAGTATTACATATCTTCTTAATCACCTTTTTTATATTAGTTGATTTTGTAGCCTTTGCACAACCTGGTGATGATGATGGTAGTGGTGGTTTGGAAGGAAATGATCCACCTCCTGCTCCTATCAATGGCAAATTAATTTGGTTAGGGATTGTTGCAATTCTTTTTGCTTTTTACAGTATTCGTAAATATAGAAAAATAGCTTAATCTTTATAAGTATAAAGTATAAAAAAAAGGTCTGATTTCAAAATTGAAATCAGACCTTTTTTCATGCTAATTACATACAATAACTTTTATAACTTTTATACTTAATAATTTTATACTAATTCTACTATTGAATATATTACTAATATTACCCATAAGTTGAAATGATTACATTGTCAAATAAAATAACTAATTGATAACGTATCTTAAAGCACTTCTATTAAAGTTTGCTATATACAATAAAAAAAACCGCCCCTGCTATGCAAAGTCTCCCAACTATGTGTCAACGAACAATGACAAGCAAGAATATATCCCATCCAATAACACAACTACATAAAAAAACCGCTTCGTTTCCGAAGCGGTTTCTATTTAATTAAGACAATCTAATTATCTTTTGATAACT
>JAYVZG010000063.1:0-3400 GCA_043783565.1 Flavobacterium sp.
GGCTTGTTACATTCAATGCCGTCAAATCGAAATAATCATTATCTCCATCTCCACCATTTATTCCTTTAGGAGAAATTCCTTTTTGGATGGTACAGGAAACAGTAAGTACATTTTGTTCAACTACATTTATACAGCCATTACTATCTGTAATCTTGCAGGTATATAATCCGCTTGTTGTCGCAATAAATTCGGAGGTTAAAGCCACAATTTGACCTAACGAATTTTTCCATTCATACTTTGAAGTTTGCGGATTGAAAGAATTATTCAGAGGGAATACAGCTATTTTATATTTATTTTCAGAACAACCCGCTTCAATAAGTGCTTCAGTTTGAGGATTTGAAGGGTTGATTGTGTAATTGATAGTAGATTCGCATCCTAAAATATTTACATAAATTTTGTAAACACCTGATCCTGTTATAGCTACGCTGTTTCCTGTTGAGTCACTCGTAGATCCATTAGGCAAAACATAAGTATACAATTCTGTAGCATTTGTGGGATTATTTCCAATTGAAACATTGATAACTCCTGTTTCGTTTGGACACAAGCTTGAAGGTCCTGTGGGATTGATTATCCACTGGGTATTACTCGGTAAAACTGTAAATGTTGTGGTACTTGTACAACCCAAAATATCAACAGTTATTGTATATACACCTTCATCTGAAATTAATAATGAATTTCCTGTGGTTGCACTCGTAGATCCATTAGGCAAAACATAAGTATACAATTCTGTAGCATTTGTGGGATTATTTCCAACAGCAACATTGATAACTCCTGTTTCGTTTGGACACAAGCTTGAAGGTCCTGTGGGATTGATTATCCACTGGGTATTACTATTTATAATTTCTATATTTTGCGTGGCAGTACAACCTGAATTATTTACTATGCAGGTGTAAGCGCCATAATTTGTGCCATTTATAATTAAGTTATTATTAGTTTCTCCAACTAAATTAACACCTAAGTATTGCCACTGATAAGTAACTAAATTTACATCAGAATTATTATTTGTTGGTACAACAGATATTGTAGTATTATCTAATGGACAAATACTGTTATTTCCAACAAGCGTAAATTGCGGTGTTAAATCCTGAACAGTTAAAGTAAATGAAACGATTTGATAACATGTAGTTCCTGTTTTATTAACTCGTACATAAATTGTTTGAGGTGTAACTGTATTACCAAATACTGTTGGGTTTGCTATTGAGTTTGCAAGAACATTAGATTCAGCATCATTAAAAGAAGTAAAATAATTAACGGTATGCGTACCCGCAATAAAAGGTGCCAGAATAGAACTTTCGTTTGTTGTCAAATCAAAAGTTGCAAAACCCGTTGGATTACAATCAATTAAATTTTGAGCAGCACCTGCAATAGCATCAGGAATAAATTCAACAGTAACAGAATCAGTTTGGATGCAAGAAGATAAACCATACTGTGCTGAAACGGTATAAGTGCCAGCTTCTGAAACCTGTAAGGTTGAACTTGTCTGTCCAGAAATTATCTCAGTTCCTTTAAACCATGTGAAATTGTAAACTGTCGGGTCTAACCCAGAATCAATAACAACAATATCGCCCGGACAAATTGCGTTTCCAGATGCTTGAAGAAAATCGCTACCTAAATCTACATTGCCAATATTAAAACTATCGCCTTGTAAAAATACTGCAGAATCAAAACTGGAATCACCTCTATCTGCAATAACTAGTTTAATATGGTACGGATTTCCAGCAACAACTTGAGAAAAAGCTGTAAGTGGAACAGTAAATCCATTAAAATTTATAGGTGCTCCAATTGGATTTATACCATCAACACCATAAAAACCTCCAAAATACTCAGGATTAACAGAAGGGCAACTTGTATTGTATAATGAATTTCTTATGTTTATTACAGATACTGGAGTCGATGTGTTTGGTACAACTGCAAGATTAGTATCAATTCCAGTAGTAATATCTGTCAAAATGAAGGCAAAAGCATCCGAATAAAAACATTGAAACGTGCCATATTCTTCGGACGCAAACAAATAGTTAAAGCTAATTTGGTTGGCTAACGGTGTAAAATCAAATTCTAATAACGTTGCATTTTGAGACGTCATTGGTAAAATAGCTTCTAAATCACTATCGCCAGGCCAATCAAATGACCCATCACTTAACGTTGAATCATTTGGTCCAGGTGCACTATTTACATCGCCAGTTGATAAAATTATACCATCTTCAAAAACAAATTCCGAATTTTGTTTATTAAAATAACCTATTCCGTTTGCGGTAACTCCTGTGAAATTTGTACCCGTTGAAAAAGTAATATTCGACACATTAGCACAAGTAGTATTTAGTAAGACATCTTCAATCAATTGCTGCTTCGTAAATTGTGAGGTGGATGTTACAAGTGGTGGCAATATTCCTCCAACACACAAATTAAAAGTAATGTCTTGAACCATATTTGATGCAGACCAAACTCTGATAAAATACGTTTCACCAATATTGAAAGTCGCATTGATACTTTGATCTGTATCACTGCAATATTTCAAAATCAAATTTGTACATAGTCCAGAATATACTGCATGGTTAATATCAGTTGCGGTTCCTGCAATATTCAAAATATCAATAACTTGAGTTTGACTGTTTGCTACAAAACTAAACCACACATCATCGTCTTCTGTGCCAACACAGCTTGTTCCTCCTTGGTTGGATGCTGTGGCCCCAGTAACAGTTCCTGCTGTAGTGAGTGTACATTGTAATCCATTATTTATTGGAACCGCTATTGCACTTTCGCAGCTATCATTTGTAATAGGTGGTGGTGTGGTAATACAAACCTCGAATGTTGCTGTTTGACTAGCATTTGCGCCATTTGTATAAACTCTTATTTTATAAAAATTTCCTGGTATTAAATTTGTTGCCACACTAGAATTTGGATTACTGCAATACAATTGTGTTAATGTCAAACAATCATTTCCTGAGTAAAGCGTATGATTCAAATCGGTTGTATTACCAACAATATTTCTAATATTTATAATATGTATTGCATTTGTAGCTTGAAAACTAAACCAAGTATCGTCGTCTGTATTTCCTGCACAAACTGGATTTGTATTAGGTAAAGACCTAGTTGCTCCTAATGTATTTCCAACTGCAAATTGAGTGCATTCTCTATTAGGATTTACAGGCACAATAATGGCATTTGCACATTCATCGTTAACGGGTGGTGAAGTAATACAAATATCAAAAGTTGCAAAAGATGTCGGTGTTGCTGATGAATTGTAAACTCTGATATAATAAGTGTTACCTATTGTTAAACCATCAGCAATTAATACACTACCAGTGTTACAAAATAATTTTGTTAAACTAGCACAACTTCCAGAGAAAACACTAAAATTCAATGTCACTGAAGCTGTAGATGGTGTTGGTACAATATTACT
>JAYVZG010000064.1:0-3399 GCA_043783565.1 Flavobacterium sp.
TATAAAAAAGTTTAAAAGTTTGAAGTTTAAAGTTTAAAAAGTTTGAACTCTTATCAAAAATTTATCTTTTTTGTTTCATTTTTATAGTAACCGCCTCAACGTCACCTCCAATTGGCGGATTAAGTTTGCTGACTTCTACCGTTATTTGAGTTACTTTTTTTAGTTCGTTCAAAACGTTGTTGATGATTCGTTGCGCCACAGTTTCTAGTAAATCGGCTCGAATAGCCATTTCTTCTACCACAATTCTGTTTAAAGCGACATAATCAATTGTATCTGTCAAGCTATCAGTTTGTGCAGATTTCGATAAATCGGCCTTTATCGATAGGTTTATACTGTAATTCGAGCCAATTTTACTTTCTTCGACCAAACATCCGTGATAGGCAAAAACCCGAATGTTATGAAGCTTTATTTTCCCCATTTATTTTATAATTGGTTTGTATTTATTTTCTTGCTTGGTATATTTTTGGGCACATGGACAATTACTTATATTCTGAAACAAATCGTAACCCAATGTTATCATGTGTGTACCTGAATTATACCCTATAAATTTGTTTGTAGTAACCTGATACGAATAGGCAAAATAGAAATTATTTTTTTTCAAACCTGCCATTGGTCCAATATTTAATGGTTTTAATGCTTGGTCATTTATGAAGCGATACGACAATCCTGCCCAATAATAACTCTCGAAATCCAGTTTTCTTATTTTGAAATTAATATCGGTAACGGTACGATTATCACTCTCAAAATATTGAATTTGTGATGAGGGTTCGTATTCAAAATTACTACTTTCTTTTTTCAAAACTATTGCGCCATAAGCCGAATAACTTCGCAACCTGCCAGGCTCAAATTTTGTAAAAATATCTGTATTTTTGTTCACAACATTAAACGCATTAAATGCAATGTCAATATTTCGTTGTCTGTACAAAAAACCTACATCGACATTAATATTGTTCAACTCCCGAAAATCAGTTACATCGGGATCAAAATAATTTTTATCAAATTTATTAATATCGATTTCAAATCTATTGACTACAAACGACATTCCAAACGATAAATATTTATCGTTTTGATAATCCAATATCAAATGATGTGCAAACGAAAATTTTGCTCCTTTTTGAGAGGTATTTCCGTTTTTGTCGTTGTAAAAAAATCCTCCAATACCCGAACTTTGTCCTAGTCGTGCATTTACAGATAAGGATTGATTGTCGGGCGCATCTTTAATTCCGACCCATTGGGTTAGTCCGTTGGCTCTAATTTTTATATGGTTTCCAATACCTAAATACGCAGGAGAAATAACCGCATTATTTTCGCCCAAATATTGGGTATAGGTTGGAATAGATAATTCTTGCGAAATCAAATTAGCAAAAACGAAGTAGCTCAGAAGTGTTATAAACTTTTTCATCTTTTATCTGTATAAAGTAAAGTTACCCACAAAAGTTCTACCTGTACTATCGTTTACCTCAACAAGGTACCAATAATCGCCTGATGGCACTTCATTACCTCTATAAGTTCCGTCCCAAGATTCTCCATTTTTCAGTATTTTCAATTCGCGACCATATCGATCAAAAATTGAAGTTTTAATGTTTTTGAGATTGTCAATTTTTAGCGGCGTCCATCCATCGTTGATGCCACTTCCGTTTGGTGTGAAGAAATTCGGAATTTCTAAATCATAAAATACAGTATTTAATTTTAAGTTTACTTGACATCCTAAAGCATCTATTACAGCAATTTCTTGGGTTCCTGTACTGGTGTAAAAATAGACATTGTTAGTTCCGGTATTTTCTCCGTTAAAAATATAAGTATATGGTGCTTGCCCGTTTGTTGCGGTTGCTGTTACTTGATTTAAACCACTTTCTGCAGCGGTAAGTTGTACTTGTATAAGTTGATTTATATGAAAAATTGCCGTTTCTTTAATACATCCATTAGCGTGTTTTACTTTTATTTTATAATCTCCTGGGGCAAGACCAGAAAACACATTATTAAATTGATAGTTGACTCCATTATTGATGGAATACTGAACCTCATTAGGATAATCTGGAGTCATCGTTACAGAAATACTATTGGTTGGTATGTTATTGACACAATTTTCTGCTACTGCTACTGATGGATTCAAAGCAATTGCAGGTTTTGTATTGATTGTTATTGGAACGTCGCAGTTGTTTTTATCCAAAACATAAAATATATATTGTTGTCCGCCACTTAATCCTGTTTTAATAAAACTAGTAACACCAATAGGCAATTGAATAAAACTTGAAGGAGTATCATCATTAAAACTCCATTTATAAGGACCAGTACCACCAATGATGGTTATTGTTGCGGTACCATTATCGGTTCCTTCGCAAAGTTCATCGGTTAATACAGGAGTTAAAGCTGTTAATAGAGGAGGTTCTGTAATTGTACTTGTTATGGTTTGAAAACATCCTTTGGCGTCTTGAATTAAGAAGGTATAGGTTCCTGTTCCAAGATTATCAAATACATTTACGTTTGAAGTTTGTGCAATATTAGGCGATGCCCCAAACTGATAATCTAAAGTTCCTTGGCTTACATTAAGGGTTATTTTACCATCATTTTTGCCAAAACATGAAATTTGTTTTACTGTTGGTGCTCCAACTAATAATGCGGTAGGTTCGGTTACGGTAAAAGGAGCTAGTGCAGTACATCCCCCATTTCCAGTCACTTTTACCAAATAACTACCAGCACCAAAATTAGTAAAATAACCAGTAGGTTGTGGTGCACGAACTACTGCTAATGTTGTAGCGTTTATCACCGAATACAGATATCCTCCAAACCCAAATGTAGCAGTTGCTTGAATGGATGCCGTTGTTTGTCCCGCACAGTTTATGTCTACTGTATTTTCATTAAGAGTCAATACAATTGGAGTCACAGGTGAGATTTTGACTTCGTTGGTTTGAAATGTTTTGCAATTATTAGCATCTGTAACATAATATTGATAGGTTCCTGCAGGAACTGTAAAAGTAGTATTTGTTCCACTAAAAGAAGTATAGGTTATATTATCTGTACTATATTTATAAGGCGGTGTGCCTCCAGTTGCCGATATTTTAATTTGTGCCTGCGAGATACAAGTTGCTTGCAAAGTTGTGGCCAATGTTGCTACTATCTCGGTTGGTTGTGTTATTGAAAACGGAATTACTACCGACGAACATTCCCAACCATCTGTTACAACAACAGTATAATTTGCAACTCCCAAATCAGTAAAAGTATTGTTTGGAATTGGTCCAACAATACTTCCAGTTGTTAGATTGGTTAACGTATATTGATAACCTCCTTGTCCACCAGATACTCCAGTAATTGTTACCGAAGCATTGCTAACATTATAACATTTTAACAATTGATTGGTAATTGTTGGCGGGTTAATTACAGTAATCGGCGTAGGCGCTA
>JAYVZG010000065.1:0-3392 GCA_043783565.1 Flavobacterium sp.
CAGCAAACCCAACTACTAATTGCGATACCGCTATTGCTACGATTGTAGTAACTCAGGCTCTGAACCCAGAGGCAAATAATGATAGCTCGATAGGAAATACGCCATACAATCCGGCTTCTGTAAGTATCTTGCTTAATGATTTATTGGCAGATGGTACAACAGCGACAACAGCCACTACAATTGTTGATGTCGATGTCAATACACCAGGAGTGCAAACCTCGATTTTCATAGCAAACGAAGGAACTTGGACCTATGACCCAGTAACCGGTATCTTAACATTTGTACCATTGCCTACCTTCTACTTATACAACCCAACAGATCTTGTTTATTCACTTATAGAAACCAGCTCTGGATTATCAGATACAGCTACAGTACATATCGAGTACACCAAAATCGGAAAAATTGCGATTGTTAAAACAGGAGCACTTGATACAAGCAACGGACAATCTGGTTTGGTAGGTGACCATATTATATGGACATTTGTGATAACAAATACAGGAAATGTACCATTAACAAATATTAGATGGACAGATGCTCAATTGACACCTGCGATTAATAATGTATTGTTATTAGAAACTGATGGTGTAACTCCATTAACTTTGAATCCTAACCAATCATCGGTAACATTTACGTACAGCTCTCTAATTACCCAAGTTGATATGAATAACGGCCAAGTTGAAAACACAGCCACAGTTACTTCTGATAGTGGTTTCAACTTACCAACAGATACTTCTGGAACAACAGTAGAATTGGATCAATCAACAGTAGTTATATTACCATTGGCTATACCAAGTATTCAAATACAAAAATCAGGATATTTGGTTGATCTTAATGGAGATGGTTTTGCACAAGCAGGAGATCAGATTAAATTTGAATTTGTGGTGACCAATACGGGTACAGTTACAATAGACAACGTAGTCATTACTGATACTTATCTACCGGGTCTTAATGTTGTGAATCCGAATGTTGGAACATTAACACCAGGGCAAATAAACACTAATGCTTATGTTTTATATACCATAACAGAAGCAGATGTTTTAACAGGAAGTGTTACTAATCAAGCTGGTGTAAAAGGAAATACAAATATTTTTGGACACACAGAAGTTTCTGATCTTTCAGATGATATAGGGCCAAACAACAACCCTACTACTGTTACATTTGACAGTTGCTCGATAGTTGTTTATAATTTGATAACACCAAACAAAGGTTCAGATTATGACAAATTGCAAATTAGTGGATTGATTTGTCATCCAGTAAATAGTATTGAAATTTACAACCGTTGGGGCGTGTTGGTTTTTGAAACCACAAACTACAACAATGTAACCAATGCCTTTGAAGGTGTTTCTAACGGACGTGTAACCATCAATGATGCAGCTGGATTGCCAGAAGGTACTTACTACTATATCTTTAGATACGAAGCCAACGGTCAGATGATAGATAAAACAGGATTTATACACTTAACCCGATAAATGAATACAGAGGAGGAAACTCCTCTGTTTATAACCCAAAAGATAGATGAAAACAAAAATTTTATTCCTCGCATTGCTTTTAGCTACTGGCGTTTTTGCACAACAAGATGCGCAATACACACAGTACATGTATAATACCCTCAACGTAAATCCTGCATATACAGGCACACGTGGCGTAATGAGTATTTTTGCACTACATCGAACGCAGTGGGTTGGTTTAGACGGTGCCCCCGTGACCAATACAGCCTCTATTAGCTCGCCTATCGAAAACAGTAAGTTTGGAATAGGCTTATCAATCATCAATGATAGAATTGGAATCGCTGACGAAAATAATATAGCGGGAGATGTTGCTTATACCATACAAACCTCTGCGGATTATAAACTTTCGTTTGGATTGAAACTAACCGCAAACTTGCTGAGTGCAGATTTTGGAAGGTTGCGTTACGTTAACGAAGCTGACAGACTTTATTATCAACAATTTACATTAAGCAACAAATTTTCGGGTAATATTGGAGCGGGTATTTATTATTTTTCCGACAAAATGTACTTTGGATTATCTGTACCACAGTTTTTAGAAACCAAACATTATGATGACAATTTGAGCACCGTAGCAAGTGAGCGAATGCACTATTATTTTATTGCTGGTCGGGTATTTGATCTTTCTGACAACGTAAAACTCAAACCTTCAATAATGACCAAATTGGTTTCCGGTGCACCGCTACAAGTTGACTTGTCGGCAAACTTTATGATCAACGAAAAATTTCATATTGGTGGTGCTTACAGATGGAGTGCTGCGTTGAGCGCAATGGTTGGTTTTCAAATAAATCCATCTTGGTTTATTGGTTATGGATATGACCGCGAAACAACCAATTTGTCTCATTATAATTCAGGTTCACACGAGATTTTCTTAAGATACGAATTATTTAAAAACTATGACAAAATTATTTCTCCACGATTCTTCTAAAAACCCAAGCATCATGAAATTTAAAGTATTATTTTTTGCAATCCTATTGAGCTTGATTTCGAATATCGGGCTGGCACAAACAAAAGCTTTGGCAAAAGCAGATAAAAAAGCTGGTGATTTGGCTTATATTGACGCAATTTCTATTTATGAAAAAGTGGCAAATAAAGGTTACAAAGCACAAGCGATGTTCAAAAGATTGGGCAACTGCTATTATTTTAATGCAGAATATACCAAAGCCAACAAATGGTATGAAGCTCTTTTTGCGATGGGTGAGGAGGTCGAGCCAGATTATTATTTTAGATATTCTCAAACTTTGAAATCTATAGGCGAAAACGACAAGGCCGATGAAATGTTGAAAATGTATGTCCAAAAATCTGGTAATGATAACAGAGCCAAAATTTTGGCAAGTAACCTCACTTACCGTCAAAAAATTAAATTAAATTCTGGTCGATACAACATCAAAGATGCGGGTGTAAATTCGACTTATTCAGATTACGGAACTTCTTTTTATGGTGATCAACTTGTTTTTACAAGTGCTCGTGAAGATGTTGGTGCTGCCAATATCAAGATGAAATTAACCGATCAATATTTTTCTAATCTTTATGGAGCTGTTGTTAATGGAGACGGTTCTATGGGGGCGCCTGAGAAATTTTCTAAAATTTTGAATACCAAATTCAACGAGTCAACAGCTGTTTTTACAAAAGATGGCAAAACGATGTATTTTACAAGAAACAACTATACCGCCGGAAAACGACGTTCGAATGAACAAAAAATAACGCTTTTGAAACTTTATCGTGCCAAATGGGACGGCGTAAGATGGACAGAAGTTGAAGAATTGCCTTTTAACAGCGACAATTATAGTACCGCCCACCCGGCATTAAGTCCAGATGACAAAATTTTGTATTTTGCTTCTGATATGCCTGGCACAACTGGTTTTTCGGATATTTTTAAAGTTGATA
>JAYVZG010000066.1:0-3364 GCA_043783565.1 Flavobacterium sp.
GGCGGGGCTCACCTCTTCCCATCCCGAACAGAGAAGTTAAGCCCGCCTGCGCAGATGGTACTGCAATTTGTGGGAGAGTATGTCGTCGCCTTTTTTAGAAAAACCCTTCGTGAAAACGAAGGGTTTTTTGTTTTTATCGGAACGACGTGTTCGCCTAACGGCTAGGTTCGTCGCCTTTTTTAGAAAAACCCGTTGTGAAAACAATGGGTTTTTTGTTTTGTTCAAAATTGGACGTTCGTTGTTCGTTATTCAAAATTTAAAAATTTTCAATGTTGAACCGATGATTAACGAACAACGAATGTTGAAGTTTTATAGCAAGTCTTACAGGAAAAATTTTTCGCTCGCAACGACGATAAGCCGCAAAGAGAAAAAAAGTGTGTTGTAGTAATAAATGTTTTTACTACTTTTATAAAACTTTAAAAGTCATCATCATGAAAAGATATTACTTCACCATCGCCTCCATCTTATTTTTAGCAATCGGATTAACTTCATGCTCTAACGAAGAAACTAAGACACAAAACCAAGTAGCTTCACGACCAACGGTGCCAATACAAAATGGGGACGTGCAAATCGGCACGCAAATTTGGATGACTAAAAACCTAAATGTTAGTCGTTACAGAAATGGTGACCCGATTCCGCAAGTGACCGACCCAACGCAGTGGGCAAGTCTTACTACTGGCGCTTGGTGTTATTACAACAACGATATGGCTAATGGACCAATTTACGGCAAATTATATAATTGGTATGCGGTAAATGACCCACGTGGTTTAGCACCTCTAGGTTGGCATATTCCTAGTGATGCCGAATGGACAACTTTGAGTAACTTTTTAGGAGGAATTAACCTAGCTGGCGGCAAAATGAAAGCAACGAATACATTATGGAATAATCCTAATACATCTGCTACCAATAGTTGTGGTTTTACAGGTCTTCCTGGAGCTGGACGAAGCAACTTTAATGGGGTTTTTTATACTGTGGGCCGCAACGGTTCTTGGTGGAGTTCCTCAGAAGACGATCCGTTTTTCGTATGGTATAGAAGCTTGCGTTACAACAATGGTAACTTGGAAAGAAGCAATATCCCCAAGACAGAGGGAATGTCAGTACGTTGTATTAAGGATTAAAGTTTTACTTGCGTGAGGGATAGCAGCGGAAAACCTTTTGCGAAGTATGAACAAAAGTTTGCAGCGTATAGCCCGACGGCGCCCATGATGTTCTATAACAGTCAAATGTTCTTGCGCCGGCACGCCCAAAAATCAATCAATATCCTTAATAAACTCGTCATACTCCAAATAAAACAATTCTAAAGCACTCATTTTCTCAAAGAAGAAATCGAAAACTGTGTCCCAGTAACTTCGGTTGCTGACTGAAATGCCCAATTGCTCCACCCAAATCTTACTGATGGTTTTGCCGTTTTCTAAAGTGTGGTTTTTTTGAAACACCAAATCTTTGATAAACTCGTCTTCTAAAATAGCTTTCAGCGCTTCTAGTTTTTCGAAATAGGCATGACGTTTTTCTTCAGAGCGATGCTCTATCTCAATGCTCACTTGCGCTTTCGTATTATCTACAAAAAACTTAAAAGAGAAATCTTTGAGCTTCGTATCGTATAAAACCCATTTTCTAGGATACTTTTCTGCAAAAGTGACCCAGAATTCTTGCTTTAATTTTTGATTTTCTTGTTTAGAATACATCTTTAGAATTGAATTTTCGTAAATTCGTAAACAATCGTCCTGTTTTCGAATCGCAAAATTACACTTTGTCATGGATTTTCAAGATTTTCTAGCGTGCATTCCACAACTCGAGCGAGAAATACTTCCCGCCGAAGCTGCACATGATAGGATGACGCCACCTGAGCGGAGAGATCTGATGAAATCGATTGACTTTGAAACTAAGAATCCACGGAAAGCTGCCGTGATGATGTTATTGTATCCTAAAAAATCCCAAACTTATTTGGTACTGATTCAACGGAATTCCTATCCTGGTGTGCATTCCTCTCAAATTGCATTTCCTGGTGGAAAAGTAGAATTGGAAGACGAGTCGCTTTCGCATACTGCATTAAGAGAAACCTATGAAGAAATTGGAATTGTACCCGAGCAAATTCAAGTGATTCGATCTTTTACAGAAGTTTATATTCCACCTAGTAATTTTATGGTATATCCCTTTATGGGAATTAGTCAAGTGGAACTTTCCTTTACTCCAGATCCAGAAGAAGTGGCAGGAATTATTGAATTTCCTTTGCACCGATTTTTAGATGATGCGATTGCTGTTGTGCAACGAATGGATACGGCATATTCCAAATCGATTGAAGTGCCCGCTTTTAAAATCAACGAACATTATGTTTGGGGCGCTACCGCCATGATGTTGAGCGAGTTAAAAGAAACGCTTAAAAAGGTGCTTTAGATAGCGATGAATTTGTAAATTAGCCACTGTTTGAAAATCAATTATTATGGGATTATTCCAAAGAAATCCTTTTGGACACATACTCTTTTTCAAAAAATGGTTAATCCGTATTTTCGGAGCATTGACTCACAAACGCTATCGTGGTTTTAATGATTTGCACATAGATGGCTCTGAAATCATTAAGGCTTTGCCTGATAAAAATGTACTTTTTATTTCCAATCACCAAACGTATTTTGCGGATGTCGTGGCCATGTTTCATGTGTTTAATGCGAGCTTGAGTGGGAGAGAAGACAATATCAAAAACATTGGGTATCTCTGGCAACCCAAGATGAATATTTATTACGTCGCAGCAAGTGAAACGATGAAAGCAGGATTGTTGCCTAGAATTTTAGCGTATGTCGGTGCCATATCTGTGGAGAGAACTTGGCGTGCTGGAGGAAAAGATGTTACAGAGAAAAGGGATGTCAATCCGAATGATACAGAAAACATCCGAATCGCTCTCGAAGATGGTTGGGTGATTACATTTCCGCAAGGCACCACCAAATCTTTCAAGCCTGTTCGCAAAGGAACCGCGCATATTATCAAACAATATCGCCCGATTGTAGTGCCGATTGTGATTGATGGCTTCCGTCGTTCGTTCGATAAGAAAGGATTGCGCGTTAAAAAGAAAGGTATACTTCAAACATTTACAATCAAAGAACCTTTAGAAATAGATTATGACAACGATACGATTGATCAAATTGTAGAAAAAGTAGAATACGCTATAGAACAACATCCGTCATTTTTGAAAGTTGTTCCAGCGGAAGAAATAGAAGCACAAGAAGAATTGAACAGGTTGCGGAAGTTTTAAAGAAGAACCAAGAGCCAAGAGTCAAGACTTCTAATCTTGTTTCTATTATCTATTATCTATTATCTATTATCTATTATCTATTATCTATTATCTATTATCTATTATCTATTATCTATTATC
>JAYVZG010000067.1:0-3350 GCA_043783565.1 Flavobacterium sp.
ATTCCTGCCGAAATATCTAAAGAAGGATAAAATTCAGCTCTTGCAACTTTCACATCCAATTTTGAAGCGGCTAATTCCATTTCGGCTTGTTTAATATCCGGTCGATTGGTCAACAACTGCGATGTAATACCAGAATTTATGGTTGTTGGAAGTAACTTCAAAAAATCATTTTTAGTACGAATTACTTCTTGCGGATAACGCCCTAACAAAAAGTTGATTCTGTTTTCTGTTTCAGTGATGTTTTGCTGTATATCAAATTCTCTTTGTTGTGATGACAAAACTTCGGCAGTAAATTTCTGAACGGCAAGTTCGGTGGCTTTTGCGGCTTCTTTTTGAATTTTTACAATTTCTAAAGCATTTTTTTGTAATTCGATATTTTGTCTTACTATATCAAACTGACTATCAAGCGAAAGCAATTCGTAATAAGAATCTGCTATCTCGGCAACAAGATTGGTTATTACAAAATTTTTACCCTCAACTGTTGCCAGATAACGGCTGATTGCTGCTTTTTTAGAATTTCGTAATTTTTTCCAAATATCAACTTCCCAATGGGCATAAGCTGCAACTTTGAAATCGCCTAGAGGATCAGGAAATTCTTCTCCTGGCGTAATTTCTGTGGTTGCATCACCTGCACCTTGACTGGTATACCGTCCTACTTTTTCTACGCCAACTCCAGCTCCTAAACCAATAGATGGCAGTAAACGACCTTTTCGCATCTTGATGTCGTTTTTTGCAATTTCAATTTCTTGCAAGGTTATTTGCAATTCTTGGTTGTTTTTCAGAGCCACATCAATCAACTCGGTTAGATTTTTATCTTTGAAATAATTTTTCCAAGAAACGTTAGCTGTGTTAGTTGTATCGGTGATAGTACCAAACGATTCTGGCACAGGTTTTTTGTCTGCCAAAATTGCACTTGCAGGAACTTTACAACTTGCAACAATAAGACACATGCTTATTGCTATAAAAATTTTATTGAATTTATACATTTTGATCAATTTCTTCGGTTAATGGATTTTCTTCTTCATTTCTAACAAACTTGATTCTTTCTGAAATTTTTCCGAAGATGTAATACAGACCAGGAATTAATAATACTCCAAAAATTGTTCCGATAAGCATCCCGCCAGCAGCGGCAGAACCAATAGTTCTATTACCAACTTTTCCAGGACCAGAAGCAAAAACCAACGGAATTAATCCCGCTATAAAGGCAAAAGACGTCATCAAAATTGGTCTGAATCTTGTAGCTGATCCTTCAATTGCAGCTGTAAGCACTGAAGCTCCAGCACGATGTCGTTGTACCGCAAACTCCACAATCAATACGGCATTTTTACCTAATAACCCTATAAGCATTACCATGGCAACTTGTGCATAGATGTTGTTTTCTAATCCAAATAACTTTAAGAATAAAAATGCTCCAAAAATACCGGCTACAAGCGATAAAATTACAATTAATGGTAAAATAAAACTTTCATATTGTGCTGCCAAAATAAGGTATACAAATCCAATACAGATTAAGAAAATCCAAATGGCTTCGTTGCCACGACCCACCTCATCTTTAGAGATTCCAGCCCAATCGATACCATAACCTCTAGGCAACGTTTTTTCGGCTACTTCTTGAATTGCTTTTATTGATTCACCGCTACTAAATCCAGCGGCAGATTGCCCACTAATTTCGGAAGCATTGTACATGTTTTGCCTAGTAATTTCAGAGAGACCATATACTTTATCCATTTTCATAAAAGCTGAAAACGGAACCATTTCATCTCGATTGTTTTTGACATAAAGTTTCATAATATCCTCTGGCAACGCCCGATACTCTGGAGAAGCTTGAACCATAACTTTATACTGTCGTCCAAATTTTATAAAACTAATTTCATAATTACTTCCAATAAGTGTAGAAAGTGTATTGGTTGCATTTTCAATAGTTACTCCTTTTTGTTGCGCAATATCATTATCAATATTCAACATATATTGCGGAAAACTGGCACTAAAAAATGTAAAAACCGAGGCTAATTCTGGTCGTTTATTCAATTCTTTAACAAAATCGTTACTAACGGTTTCCATTTTTTTGAAATCATTAGTCCCTGCTTTGTCTAATAAACGTAACTCAAATCCGCCAGCAGCTCCGTATCCTGGAACTGCTGGTGGTTGAAAAAATTCTAGTGTTGCTCCGGGAATATCTTTTGATTTCTCTTCCAACTCTTTAATAATTTCTTGAGAGGATTTAGTTCGGTCTTCCCAACTTTTCAGGTTAATTAAGCAAGTTCCTGAGTTGGCTCCTGTTCCTTCTGTTAAAATTTCGTAACCCGCTAAAGACGAAACTGATTTTACACCATCAATT
Source organism: Flavobacterium sp. (assembly GCA_043783565.1). GTDB lineage: Bacteria > Bacteroidota > Bacteroidia > Flavobacteriales > Flavobacteriaceae > Flavobacterium. The sequence continues at coordinate 2,339 of JAYVZG010000067.1, forward strand.
TCTTCAGCAATTTTTTGCAACTTTTCGGCAATTTGATTGGTTCTTTCCAACGTTGAGCCTGGAGGCGTTTGTATTACTGCATAAAACATACCTTGATCTTCATTAGGAATAAATCCTGAAGGAAGGCTGGCATTCAACAAATAAGTTCCTACACAGAAGAAGAGTAACATGCCGAAGGTAATCAATCGTCTGTTTACAATTAATCGTAATAAATTGGTGTATTTATTAGAAACACCATTAAACCATTTATTAAAACCGTCTAATAGTTTGTTAATTGGTGTTTGTTTTCGGGGTTTTCCATGATTATTCTTCAACATCATTGCACATAAAGCGGGCGTTAGTGTTAATGCCACAACTCCAGATAATACAATAGAAGTTGCCATTGTAATTGAAAATTGTCGGTAAAAAATACCTACCGGACCAGACATGAATGCTACTGGAATAAACACGGCTGCCATTACAAATGTAATTGCAATAATAGCTCCAGCCACTTCGTGCATGGCCTCTTTGGTAGCTTTCATGGGCGATAAATGCTTGGTTTCCATCTTGAAATGGACGGCTTCGATGACGACAATGGCATTATCTACGACAATTCCGATAGCTAATACGAGGGCAAATAAGGTTATCAAGTTTAAAGTAATTCCGAAGAATTGCATAAACATAAACGTTCCAATTAACGAAACTGGTACTGCAATTGCTGGAATAACAGTGGAACGCCAATCGCCTAAAAACAGGAATACCACTAATCCAACTAGGATAAAAGCTTCGATTAAAGTATGTAACACTTTTTCAATAGAAGCGTCTAAAAATTTAGAAACGTCGTAACTGATTTCATAATCCATTCCTTTTGGGAACGATGTTTTTTTGATTTCTTCTAATTTTGCTTTAACATCTTTAATTACTTGTGTAGCGTTACTTCCGTAGGATTGTTTAAGTACAATAGCTGCTGATGGTTTTCCATTCAAATTAGAATAAATATCATACATTGAACTTCCAAATTCGATTTTGGCAA
>JAYVZG010000068.1:0-26339 GCA_043783565.1 Flavobacterium sp.
TAATGGCTAACTTATAAGAGGTAGAGGTTACAAAATACAGCCAATACGATGATAATTTTGGCGTCATAAACGGAATGGTAAAAATGGCTAATTTGATACCACGTGTTTTCGCATATAATTGCATCATTTGTTTGTACGTGATAATATTGGGTCCTCCAATATCAAACGATTCATTAAAACAATCCGCACGATTTTGAACACCAATTAAGTATTGCATCACATCGCGAATCGCAATGGGTTGTGTTTTGGTTAAGACCCATTTAGGAGTTATCATTATTGGCAATTTTTCGCACAAATCACGAATGATTTCAAAGGAAGAGCTGCCAGAACCTACGATAATTCCAGCTTTTAAAACTGTCAAATTGGGTTTGCCTCCAAACAATATTTTCTCGACATTATTTCTCGACAACATGTGCTTTGAAAGCTTGGGATCATTGACAATTCCGCTGAGATAAATGACTTGTTTGACATTCATAAACTCAGAATAGCGATTGAAGTGATGCGCCGTTAATGCTTCCATTGTATCAAAAGTTTCAATTGAACTCGACATCGAATGAATTAGAAAATAGGCAATATCAATATCAGTTGGACAGTTTTCCAAATTGACTTCATCCAAAAAATCGACTTCCCAAATCGTCACTAAAGCAAGTGTATGTGGGTCTAATCCCAATCGAATTTTATCTCGAACGGCACAAATTACCTCATGACCTTGTCTAAGTAATTCAGGCAACAATCGTTTACCAACGTAGCCATTTGCACCAGTTAATAAAATTCTCATACTATTTCTTTGTTATTGGTTTAACCACAAATTTCGATACTTTCTGTTTTTATCATAAACAGTTGCTTGCTTTTCGATATTAAAGTAGCGATTTTCCCTGGGATCGTTGCCCACTCCAGCAATGTACGCCCAATTTCCCCAATTGCTACATTCATCATAATCTACCAATTGCTGCTCAAAATAAGCCGCGCCGTACCGCCAATCCAATTTTAGGTCGTTGCAAAAATAACTCGCTACATTTTGTCGCCCGCGATTACTCATAAATCCGGTTAACCTCAATTCAATCATGTTGGCATTAATGAAGTCTTCCTTTGTTGTTCCATTAATCCATTGATGAAGTAGTTTTTCACTAACCGATTTTGGAATTTCTTTTTCACTTGTAATTCCAGAAGGAAGGAACATTTTTGATTGGTGCTTTTTAAACATAAACCGAAAGAAATCTCTCCACAAAAGCTCAAAAACAAGCCAATAGGTCGACTCGTTAGCGCCATATTTCTCTTCATATTTTTTCAACTCATGATAAATGAATCGCGGTGAAATACAACCCAAAGCCAACCAAGCAGAAAACTTTGAAGAATAATTCGCACCAATCAATCCGTTTCTAGTTTCTTTGTAATTGGAAATACATTGTGTTTCAAAGAAATAATGGTTTAATCTATGATTGGCTTCTGTTTCGCCACCTTTAAATTGTATCGCAGCACGGGAATCCATTGATGTAAATTCTAAGTCCAAGTCTTTAAGAGTAGGATAAAGCGACACAGGAATATTAGGTGAGTTAATAACCGAAGGCTTATCGTAAATGCTTCTAATGGTGGCATCTTTCTCTATTTTTTTTCTAAAATTGGTGAACACATCCGGAATATCCTTAATAGAAAATGGTAAATCTTCCGCATGATAAAGTGTGCTAGTACTAAAGGTTTCAAATTCACACCGCAATTTAAAAAGCTCTTTCTGCACCAATTGCTCGACTTGCTTTTCTTCATAGGCCACCTCTCTTTTGGCAAATACTTTAGAAGCATTGTACTGAATTACAATTTGTGGAATTTCAACTTCTGGTTTGCCTTTCACTATAATTAATCCAGAACCTAATGCCCTCAAATTATTTTCGAGGTTTTGTAGTGATTCTAGTAAAAATTGGGCTCTCAAACTTCCTGTTTTCTTAAATCCAAATTCAGTCGTTTCAAAGTGAGCATCATCAAAACAATACACTGGGACAATCTGATCGCTATGCTCAATAGCTTTCAGAAGCGTTTCGTTGTCTTCTAATCGTAAATCGGTTTTAAACCAAACAATGGAACGTTTCATAATTCATTAATATTTTCTAAATAATAATTAGCTTGTTTTAATAGTGCCGCTTTGGCATCGGGTTGCATTTTTCTCCAGACATTATACATCATACCAATTCGTGGATTTTTTGCTAGCTTGTCCTCATTTCTGTCATAAAAATTCCAATACAGACTATTGAATGGACATGCTTTTTCTCCTGTCTTAACTGCTTTATGATAAAAACAGCTTCCGCAATAATGACTCATCTTGTCAATGTAGGCAGCCGAACTTACATAAGGTTTTGTTCCCACAATACCACCATCGGCAAACTGACTCATGCCTCGAGTGTTGGTAATCTCAACCCATTCAATAGCATCGATGTAAATGCCGAGATACCAAGCATCGACTTCATCCGGATGAATTCCGGCCAGCAAAACAAAATTGCCTGTAATCATAAGCCTTTGAATGTGATGTGCATAAGCGTAATGCAACGATTGATGAATAGCATCTTTCAGACAATTCATTTTCGTTTTTCCAGTCCAAAACCAATCGGGCAATTTTTCCTGATTATCAAAGAAATTCATAGTCGAATACTCAGGCATTTTCAACCAATAAATTCCGCGCATATATTCTCGCCATCCAATAATTTGACGCACAAAACCTTCTAGTTGATTGTATTCTATTTCATTGGGTCTTTTACGCCATTCTTGAATGGCGCTTTCGATAACTTCCTGTGGTGAAATCATCTTGAGATTCATAGAAAATGAAATTCGAGCGTGATACAACGACCATTCGTTTGGTGTCATTGCATCTTGATACGACCCAAATAAATGCAGACATTCCGTTACAAAAAAATCTAATAATGCTAGTGATTGCAATCTATTGATAGGCCACAAGAAATTTTGTTCCTCAATAGTTCCTATGGTTTTCACCTTCGCGTTTTTTATTTCCTGACAGATGGTAACAACGTCATTTTTAAAAACCAAAGGTGCAATGGGTTTGTGATTTTTAGGTAGTTTCTTTCGATTTTCTCCGTCGTAATTCCATTGTCCGGTTTGTGGTTGTGAACCTTCCATTAAGACATTATGTTTTTTTCTCAGTGCTCTGTAAAAGCTTTCTAATAGAAAAGTCTTCTTCCCTTCAAAAAAATGACCCAATTCTTCTCGTGTGGTGAAGAAATGTTCCGAATCAACTGCTGCACTTGTGATTGGAATAGCTTGACAAAGATTTTTCAACTGTTGATCAACTCGGTATTCATCGGGGAATTGATATTCAAAATGAGTAAACGAATATTTCGAAATCAGGCATGGAATATTTTTTTCAAAAGACTGCAGATTATCTTCGGCGTTGAGTTTAATATAAATAACTTGATGATTCTTAGCTTCCAATTCAGCAGCAAAAGCACGCATGGCCGCAAAAAACCCGACTACTTTTTGAATGTGATGTGTAGCATAATCGGACTCTGTTCGTACTTCCATCAAAACATAGGTCATATTGCTATCAACACCTTCAAACCAAGAATGATTGGTGTTGAGTTGGTCGCCGAGAATTAATCTGAGAGTTTTTGTTGTCATTTTATTTGTTCATTCTGCATTTTTCACTACAATATTTCACTTCATCCCACACTTTTTCCCATTTCTTGCGCCATGAAAAAGGTTTGTTGCAAACCATGCATATTTTATTCGGTAGATGTTGCTTTTTAACTCCTTTCATGGGTAAAATGTAATCTGTTTCTTTTCCAATCTACCGTAACCGCAGAGCCTTTCGCTAAAAAAACCGCAGTAGGTTTTGTTTCGTTGAGTACCGAAAAAACAGAACCATACATCGCTGAAAAATCACATTTGATGTCGTAACTCAAAACTTTATTAACCTTCCAACTAGGATGTTCCAAGCGATACTCTTCTGTCGCACTTTCATTCACCTTAGTGTAACCGAAATAATGTTCGTAGATAAATTCCTCAAATGTATTACGGCTCATTTCTATCGAAACGGTTTCGGCTTCAACCAAAATATGATTCCATTTTTTGTTCAATAGCCAGTCAAATTTTACTAGCTGCTTTTCACCTATTTCCTGAATAAAGTGTTTTGTTGGCACAACAGTGTAATGTTCTTTGTATAATTTGTTCGCCATCCAAGCGACGATGCGATAGGGAATGGTTTCATTGATAAAAACGACACCGCGTTTGATGGTCGTGCCTTCTTTTCGTTGCACGTAAAACCGTAGATTGATTTCTTCAAAATTCCCTAAATACGGAATCGGGACTTTAAATATTTTAGTGTTTTTAAACATAAAACCAACCAAACTCACAAAGGCTTTTCCATCAAATAAATCGAGTTCAACGCCTTTGGGCAAAAAAGGCAGTAGTATTTCTGGATCAATTTGGTAGTTGACCATGATGATGTTTTCCCAATTTGCTTTTAAAAAAGTAGCCATTATTGTGTTCTCGTTGCTTTAAATTTTTGATTTGCACTATTTACATGCTTTTTCAATATTCGATTACCTTCCTCTTTAACCGAATCCTTTTTGCGAAAACTCCAGACGATATCGCTAGCGTACTTTCGCGTTTCTTCAATATTCACAATTGGATTTGGATAGTCTATTCCAATTTCACATTGATAAAACTGCTGTTCGATAGGATTCAATTTCCAAGGCTCGTGAATTAAATCGACTGGAACTTCTGCCAATTCAGGAACCCATTGCTTGATAAAAACACCATCAGGATCGTGCTCTTCAGAATTCTTAATTGGACTGTAAATTCGAATGGTATTAATTCCAGTTGTCCCGGATTGCATCTGCAATTGCGGATAATGAATTCCAGGTTCATAATCCAAAAACTGTCGCGCTAAAAAATGCAATTCACGCCAATCTTGCCACAAATTAAACGTAAAAAAAGAAACCACCATGGCCCGCATTCGAAAATTAAGATAGCCAGTGGCAACTACGCAACGCATACACGCATCAATAATTGGAATTCCTGTTTTACCTTCTTGCCAAGCTTTGATGTAGGCTTCGTTTTTTGTCTTTACTAATGAATCGTAGGCTCGATTTACATTTTCAAATTCCATGCGGCATTCGTCTTCAAACTTTTGTATAAAATGACAATGCCAGTGCAATCTGGAGACAAAATTGAGTATCGCTCGTTTGTTTTTGGAATTTTCGTAGTGCTGATTTGTAAATTGATAAATCATGCGCATGCTAATATTACCATACGTCAAATAAGGCGACAACCGACTGCATCCTTTTCTACTCAAACTTGGTTTTGAAATATGTTTACTGTAGTTGACGTAGCGCTCTTTTACGAAACTATCTAAATAACGCCAAGCCAAATTTTCTCCGCCTTCTTGAAAATTTTTGTTTCTTGTGGTAATCTCGTTGGGCAAATTTTCTCCTTTTACCGAATCAAAAAACTCAGCATCTAGCGCTTCAATTTTGAGTGTATTGAAATCAATGACTTTCGGATCAGCGCGCATTACCGTTTCCCATCTTTTGTCCGAATCACTTCTCGATTTTAGTTTTCGAATGACGCCATGCATTTGAAATTGTTTCCAATGAATTTTGGATTCCTGAAAGAAAAACTGCATCTCAATGTCGCGATCATAGGTCACTTTATTGCCAATTTCTTGATGAGAAAAAACAGTCTTTATATCGTAAATTTTAGCTAGTTCTTTGAAAACGGTTTTCACTTCATTTTGAAAGAAATAGATTTTTGCTCCAATTCCATTCAATTTGATTTGCATGTCTACTATCGACTCGTAAATAAAGCGCCAATGACGATTATCCGAATCATCATAATTCATGACTGATGGCTCAAAAAAATAGAGTAAAAGTATCGGTAGATTCTCTTGTTGTGCCCAATAAAGTGGTTCATGATCTAAAAAACGTAAATCACGTTTGAACCAAACAATATTGATGGCTTTTTTACTCAATTTATTTTGATGGATGTTAGTTCTTTGTCTGGTTTTGCGTAACTCAATCGATCTAATTGAACCGTTTTATGATAACTATCTAAACCAGAACAGGTTATAGAGTTGGCTTTTTCAATATTTAAGAAACCATCTTCTTCGAGACAATCCGACGGAAAATATACGGCTTTGACTTCACCAATAACCAAAACTGTGTTATTGATTGTAAGATCGAGTTTTTCTTTGAACTCCATGGCTAATTGAACATGACTTTCTTTTACAAATGGCGCAAAAAATTTGTCTTTAAAATCTGCAGTCAAGCCTGAAGCATCAAATTCTGAAATGTCTCTATCGTATCTCGCAGAGGTTTGGTGGGCTTGTTTATAGATTGTCTCATTGATATGATTGACCGTAAAGAATTTCGTCTCCAAAATATTCTCCATTGAATGCCGCTCCACAACTCCAGGGCGAAAAATAATTCCCAATAATGGTGGATTGCTACCAATATGCATGAGTGAACTCACAATCGACAGATTCGTTTGATTCAAATTATTTTGCGTTCCGATTAAGCAAACATTTTTGAAGCCTACAATGCTATTCACAAAATGAACGCGTTCTTGCTTTTGCATGTCCATGATATTCTCAAAATTGATGTGTTTTTGCATATTAAAATTGCGTATGTAAATTATACAAATATTTTTAAAGTAGTGAAACCCACTTTTTATCGCTATTTAATTTGAAAGTACCAATGTGCTCTTTATTCCATTCTAGTGGAGAAATCAAGGAAAGAAAATTAACGCCATCTTCCCCACGATACAAATGATAAATTTCCCCAATGACTGGTTCAAAAGAAAATTTAGATTTGTAAACCAGTTCGTTCCATTCGTAATCTTGCATTAAATTTTGATATTGTAATTTGAGTTCATTGAATTTATTTTCAAACTCTTTATTGACGTTACTGATTCCACGGCTTTTCCAGGAAACAACATCATCTACTTTTATTACAGGTGCGCCAACACTCGTTGAATAAGGCAATAAACTGGCATGATATCCTTTTTCGTCTGTATATACTACATTGTCTGGAATTACCTTTGTCATCATAATTGTACTTTTGATTTGATATTAACGATTTCTACTATCGCTTTGAAATTTTGTTATTCGATATCGCACGTTGCAATTTACACTTGAATCTGTCGATACCATCAACTCTTTTCGAAGCATGTTTTGTTTTACAATTTTCAACGCGCTTTCGCCATAATTTATAGCTCCTAAACTTTAGTTCCTTTTTCATTAAAGCTTTTACTTCAGACTCTAATAGACCGAATTGGAATTTTATTGCATCGAATGGGGTTCTGTCTTCCCAAGCCATTTCAATAATTCTATCTATTTCTATGTCACTAAATTCGCTTGCTTTGGGCATTAGTATTTTTTTGTTTACTATTTTAAAAATAAAGTTCAACAAAAATACTTAATTATCTAAACAAGAATCAAAATATTTTCATAAAATTGAGAGACTATTATTAAACAATATTCAAGAAAAAATCCCTTATTTTGCCAAATATTTTCAAAGACCATGATGCAAACCATTCAAGCCAATGGCTATTTAATTTATTTTTCTGAAAATGGCTACGAAGCTTTAAATGAAATGCTTGTTAAAGAAAAGTATTCTTCCATTTTTGTTCTCGTTGATAGTCAATCCAATGAATATTGTTTACCTCATTTTCTGCCTTTTTTAGCAACTGAAATCGCCATCGAAATCATCGAATTCGAATCTGGTGAAAGCTCCAAAAATATCGAAACTTGTGTTCAAATTTGGGAAGCCTTAACCGAATTAGGTGCCGATAGAAAAAGCTTACTCATCAATTTAGGTGGCGGTGTAGTGACTGATTTGGGTGGATTCGTGGCATCAACTTTCAAAAGAGGCATCGACTTTATTCACGTGCCAACAACTTTACTTGCCATGGTCGATGCATCCGTTGGTGGAAAAAATGGTGTCGATTTAGGAAACTTAAAAAACCAAATCGGAGTAATTAATGTTCCTAAAATGATACTAATCGATACGGCTTATCTCGAAACTTTACCTAAAAACGAAATGCGATCTGGTTTAGCCGAAATGCTCAAACACGGTTTGATTCATGATGCCACGTATTGGAAAAAATTTCTCGATTTAAAACAACTCGATTTTGCGGATTTTGATACTTTAATTTACCATTCCATCGAAATTAAAAATGCTATCGTAATGCAAGACCCAACGGAAAACGGCATTCGCAAAGCCTTAAATTTCGGACATACATTAGGTCATGCCATTGAAAGTTATTTTTTGGAAAACGAACACAAAACAACTTTACTCCACGGAGAAGCCATTGCAGCTGGAATGATACTCGAAAGCTTTATTTCATGGCAAAAAAAACTAATCGAAGAACACGAATATCTCGAAATCAAAAAGACCGTAAATCATATTTTTAATCCTATCGTTTTTGAAGAATCTGACCTCGATCCGATTCAAGAATTGCTTATACATGACAAGAAAAATGAATATGGAATGATTCAATTTGCCTTACTAGATTCGATTGGAAAAATAAAAATCAATCAAACTGCTGAAAAAGAATTAATTACAGCCGCTTTTTTAAATTATAAAACTTAATATTTTTTTAATGTAATGATTGCATATCACTTATTTTATTTTTTACATTTGCGTCAATGAATAAAAACACAAATACTAATATTTCTTCAATCTTTGAACATTTTTCAAAGAATTCATTCCTTCATTTTTTGAAGAATGTTTTTACTGTCAGTAATTTGTTGTGTTTTGAAATAAGCCACAATACCAAACAATACAACGAAAAACTTCCTATTATATACGCTAATATTCGGGTTTGAATTGGAATTTAAAAATCGTACACAACTTTTTTTAATTCTAAAATGAATCCACTCTAATGAATACAAAATATTTCGATTTAATCAATCAAACGTATTACTTCCCTCAAGAAGAATTTACTTTAAACAAAGACAATCTTCAATTTCACAATATCGATTTGATGAAATTAGTAGAACAATATGGAACTCCTTTAAAATTTACCTATTTACCACAAATTTCTAGCAACATTAAAAGAGCCAAAAACTGGTTCCGAAATGCCATGGAAAAAAATAAATACGAGGGGAAATATTATTATTGTTACTGTACAAAAAGTTCTCACTTTCAGTACATTATGAATGAAGCTTTCAAAAACAACATTCACATCGAAACTTCCTCTGCTTTCGATATTAACATCGTAGAAAACTTACTCGAAACAGGTAAAATCAATAAAAGTACTTACATCATTTGTAACGGATTCAAACGCGATCAATACATTCAAAACATTGCACGATTGATTAATAATGGCCACAAAAACGCCATTCCGATCATCGACAATTACGAAGAACTTGATTTGCTACAAGCGGAAATTAAAGGAAAATTTAAAATCGGAATCCGGATCGCTGCCGAAGAAGAGCCAAAATTTGAATTCTATACCTCACGTTTAGGAATTGGTTACAAAAACATCGTTGCCTTCTACAAAAAACAAATTCAAGAAAATAATAAGTTGGAGTTGAAAATGCTTCACTTCTTCATCAATACCGGAATCAATGATAACGCGTATTATTGGAACGAGTTGGTGAAGTGTATCAAAGTGTATATTGCTTTGAAAAAAGAATGTCCAACGCTCGATGGACTCAACATTGGCGGTGGTTTTCCTATCAAAAATTCACTGGCTTTCGAATACGATTACCAATACATGATTGACGAAATTATCAATCAAATCAAAATTGCTTGCGAAGAAGCCGAAGTCGATGTTCCGAATATCTTCACCGAATTTGGATCGTTTACCGTTGGCGAAAGTGGCGGCGCTATCTATCAAATCCTCTATCAAAAACAACAAAACGATAGAGAAAAATGGAACATGATCGATTCTTCATTTATCACAACTTTACCAGATACTTGGGCAATTAACAAACGTTTCATCATGTTGGCAATCAACCGTTGGAACGACCAATACGAACGCGTACTTTTGGGAGGAATGACTTGTGATAGCGACGATTATTACAATTCCGAACAAAATATGAATGCTATTTATTTACCCAAGTACAACAAAGAAAAACCTTTATATATTGGATTTTTCAACACAGGAGCCTATCAAGAAACCATCGGAGGCTACGGCGGATTGCATCACTGCTTGATTCCACAGCCAAAGCACATCTTAATTGATCGCGACGAAAATGGTATTTTGGCGACAGAAATTTTTTCTGAGCAACAAACTTCAGAACAAGTGCTCGATATATTAGGATATAATAAAAAATAAATTATTTTTGAATAATAATTCTAGGAGCTATTCCTGCTATTCGTTGCAATCTTTTTTTCGTACCTCAAAAAAGGATTTCCACTGCTATCAGGGCTAAGTCCACAGAATTAAAAACAACATCACCATGAGTAAAGGACCTATCAGTCAATTTATCGAAAAACATTACCTGCATTTCAATTCAGCAGCTTTAGTCGATGCTGCAAAAGGCTACGAACAACAATTGGCCAATGGTGCCAAAATGATGGTAACCCTTGCAGGTGCTATGAGTACTGCCGAAATTGGAAAAATATTCGCCGAATTCATACGCAAAGATAAAGTGCAAATTATTTCCTGTACAGGGGCCAATCTTGAAGAAGATATCATGAACTTAGTAGCACATTCTCATTACGAACGAGTGCCACATTATAGAGATTTAACAGCACAAGACGAATGGGATTTATTAGAACGTGGATTGAATAGAGTTACGGATACTTGCATACCTGAACACGAAGCATTTCGTCGCTTGCAAAAACATATTTACAAAATTTGGAAAGATGCTGATGATAAAGGAGAACGTTATTTCCCACATGAATTCATGTATAAAATGCTACTTTCAGGCGTTTTAGAAGAATATTACGAAATAGATTTAAAAGACAGCTGGATGTATGCGGCTGCTGAGAAAAATTTGCCTATTATTGTTCCAGGTTGGGAAGACAGTACGATGGGAAATATATTCGCTTCGTATGTAATCAAAGGGGAATTGAAAGCTTCCACAATGAAATCTGGAATTGAATACATGGTATTTTTATCCGATTGGTATCCGAAAAACAGTAAAAACGGTGTTGGTTTCTTCCAAATTGGTGGTGGAATTGCAGGAGATTTTCCGATTTGTGTCGTACCCATGTTATACCAGGATATGGAAATGCATGATGTACCATTTTGGAGTTATTTCTGTCAAATATCCGATTCAACAACCAGTTACGGATCTTATTCTGGAGCAGTTCCAAATGAAAAAATTACTTGGGGAAAATTGGACATTAAAACACCTAAATTTATTATAGAGTCAGACGCAACGATTGTTGCACCATTAATATTTGCTTACCTACTAGATTTATAAAAAACTATGAGAAGAATTATTGTTGATTACTCTAAATTAACCAATGAAATATTAACCTTATTGGTAGATCGTTTTCCTGACGGATATGATGATTCCAACATTATCCGATTCAGAAATGCTCACAACGAATTAATCGAAGCCGTTGAAGTTCGTACGGATGATACCATTTATTTGGTGAAAGTTAGTACCAAATTAGCCAGTAGATTAGAAAAATTTGATGAAGAAGATATTGATGATATTGTAGATCCAATCGATGTAATTAAAGGCATTGATGAAGATGCGCTCACCGAAGAAGAAGATGAAGAAGAAGTGGATATAATGAAAGATCCTGGTGGCTCAGACGATGGAGACTCAGAGGATGACGAGGATGACGATGACATGGAAGACACCGTGGATGATGAGGATGATGAGGATGAAGAATAAATATACAAGGAACTCCAACAGTTACTAAAAACAATTATCAATACAATTTAAAACACAAAAAAGGAGTAGAAAAAATTGATTTCTACTCCTTTTCTTTGACCAATAATTCTTCAAATAATTTTCTGTGACCTCTAATTTTAAGGGTCATTTTTTATTTCAATGTCTTTTATCGAACCACTTTTTTAGTTACTATTCCACCTTCTTCTGATGTGATTTGAACTAATAGTACTTCGTTTGCCAATCCTCCATTTATAGTTGTTTGACTAGCGTTGATACCTTTTTTCTCTTCTAATAATCTGCCTCTACTATCAAATACTTTTATAGAGGACATAATGAAATTTCCAGAATTAACTACAAACCCATTATTTTGGCTATAAATAACAATAGTATTGACTGTAAATGTTGGGTTACCCAATAGCGTTTGATACACAATTTCAAAACGATTATTGAAAGTTCCTGCTTCTGATGTAAAAGTGTAAGCAGCTGTATTCAAATTATGAATAATATTCGTTACATTATCTTTTAGATAAATAGATTGTGAACCTCCCGTAAATAGTCCTGTTGTATGATCAATAGAAATTGTATAATTACCAGCAGTCCCAACTTTATATGATAAAGGAACAATATCAGTACTTTGAAAATCTGGACGTCCTTGAATTGAATATTCATCCGTTCCAATTAGACTTGTTAAATAAAATTCTTGATTGATGTTTTTACCATCAATACCTCTATCTTCTGCAAACGTTCCTTCTGAACTATATCCTATTGCCATTTGGCTATAAATACCTGTATTTGTATTCAAATTTAACCAATACAATCCAGTGTTTACAGTTTGAGATGCTCTAAAAAATTGGTCTGAATTTGAACTTCTTCTCATACTATTTTTGAAACTTAAGTTTGTACTACTAGTCGCATTTATAAGAAATCCTTGTCCAATATTAAGAACCCAATTGGTTTCGCTTCCTGCATTAAAAAATCCTGTTCCGGTATCTCCACCAGCTACACCATTAGCTACATAAGCTGTTTTTGTAATAGTAGCATAGGAAGAAACTGTAGTGTCATTCGTTTTTCTCCAAAGATATATCGTCCCTGTAATATTCGTATTACCATCTATAAAATCATGAACATTAATTCTTGATGGATATGGATTTCCAACTGCATTAAATCCTGTGGTCATGGCAAAAGTCCTATCTCCATTATTTGGAACTCCTGTAAAAGTACCATTCCAAACTGTTGCTGCAGTAGGATGATCCCATGGCATTCTTATTAAATATCCTTTTGCAGAATCAAATTGAACATTGTTACTATCTGTCCCGTTAACACCGTTTGGGGAAACTAAAGGAGATGGATATTGCAAATTTGCCAAATTAAATCCAACAGAACTATATAAATCGGTGCCCGTATTATAAAAATAAAAACGGGTTGGTAATGTAAAAGGAGAAAAAGCATAAAGACCTTGTCCTGTAACTGGCGATGACCATAACGTATAATCCAAACGCTTCAAAGCAGATGAGTTTCGTTTTACAATTATGTTACCCGAATTGATAAAGTTTGTACCATTTTGAATTAAATTGGAAGTATTATTAAGTGTAAAACTACCCGATGATACCGTCAAAGAACCATTTAAAGTAACATCAAATCCTGAAGTAACAGATACTACAGCGTTATTGTTAACAGTAAGTGAACAGGCATTCAAATCTGATCCAATGGTAGCATCTCCTGTAAATATTGCGCTTTTTGTACCAGTTGGAGTGCCATTTGACCATGAACTTCCGTTCCATGTTGTGTTATCAATAATTACTGTTGTAGGTACTGCATTTGATTCTGAACAAGCACCACTTTGCACTACAGCTCTAAACTGAGTTGTTTGTATTAAAGCTCCAGAGGTATAGATAGTGTTAGTATTGGCTATAGTAGTCCAGCTAGTAAACGGACTAACCGAATATTCCCATCGTACAATTGTTCCTGTATGACCTGATAAAGTTAACAATCCACTACTTGTTCCTGAACAAGTAGCTGTGCCACCCGTAACAGTTCCTCCAACAGAAGCTGGAATAACAGTTATAGTTGCATAATTGGAATATACCGTAGAACTACTTCCTGTTAAAAGTACTGCTCTAAAATAAGTGGTTGATGTTAAGTTACCAATGCTTACTCCTGATAAAGTGCTTGTAGTATTTGCAATATCTACCGGTGAAGTAAACACTGTATCCGATGATTTTTGCCATTTTACAGTAGTACTCAAATTAGTTGTTAAAGTTAAATTAGCTGGTGATGTTCCCGAACAAATAGTTTGATTTGAAGAAACAACAGCCGTTATAGCCGTTACATTCAATGAAGTTGTACCGATAGCTGTTGGGTCGTTAGTATTAATGACATTAATTGAAACACCAGTTCCTGAACCTCCAAGTGCAATTGTAGTAGTTAAAACACCATTTACAAAACTAGACGTTGTTCCCCCACCAGAAACAATAGCATTAGAACTGCTAATCGCAACAGTTCCAGTGAAATTGGTATAAACACTTCCCGTGCAGTTAGCACCACTCATTGCTGTAATTTTTATAGAAAACGGATCCTCTGATAATTTAGTTGTTATTGGATTCCCGCTTGCATCTGTTATACAAAAACTAACCACGCCTTGAATAGTAACTTGATTGGAAGAAACACTAGGAATACCGCTAACAGTATTGGTCGCTGTAACAACTCCTCCTCTATAAACATACAATGGGTTTATACTAGATAATGTCCAACTTGCGCCAGTAGTAGTGCCAATGGAAGAACCATCAACATAAACCGTAATTGTTCCTAATCCTCCTGTTCCACTAATTGTGGTTTGACCAGCTGTAATTGGGGCTGTTACTGTAGGTGCTGTTGGCACAGAAGCGGCAACAGTAACCGAATTTGAAACAGCACTTAGAGTTTTCACACTAGCTTTAGCGTAAGCGGTAAGCACATCGCCGGTTACTAAAGTTAATCCGGTAACAGACCAATTTCCAAAAGAATTTACAGTTGTTGTACCTAGTAATATAGTACCTGCTTTATACAATGTAATTACTGTTCCTGAAATTTCAATACTAGTTCCTGTAACGGTTTTCCCCGAACCTGCTGTGTAAGTTCCTGTTATTACTGGAGCTGAACTTGGTGTTGCCGAAGCTATTACATTCACAGGAGCAGTAGGATTGGAAAGCCAATAATCTACCGTTGCCGATTGTGCTCTTGCAGTTACAATATCGTTTTCAATAAAACCAGTATAATTAAAAGTATAAGAAGCACCAGTGGCTATCGTTGTTGGAGATATTGCTACTTGATACCCGTTTATATACAAAATTAAATAACTCGCTGTTGCATCATTATTAATTACCTGAACACTTCTTGCTATTGTTGGTGAAGCTATAATTTGAGTAGTAACCATTGTTGGCGTAGCTGTTGTAGTTCCAACTTGTCCTGATGTTTTTTTGTTTACTACAGAGTATCCTGAAATACAACCACTATAAGTAGCCGTTGCTACGATAGTCGTACTATTAAAAACAGGTTGTGTTAATCCAGTTGAAAAAGACCAAGTTCCATTGGTGGCTACATATACTGTTGCACCAGCATTTATTTCATTAAAAGTAGTACTATTTACTTGCTCAAAAAGTCTTATTCTAACGGTACTCGCTACAATAATTGCTCCACCAACATGCGCATAATTTCCTGTAATTGTTTGACCCGAATTTCTAACCAAAGTTATTGGTGCTGGTGTATAACACGTAGGAACCGCCGAAACCTCAACCGTATTAGAAACTGCCGATATATTTTTGCCTGTAGCAGTGGCTTTGGCAGTAATTAAGTTTCCTGCAACTAACCCCGAAACTCCTGTTAAAGTCCATGCGTTAGAAGTTACTGTTGTAGTTCCAATACTTATTCCGTTTTTATAAATAGTAATCGTTGTTCCATTGGCTTCTTGACTTGTTCCTGAAATGGAAGTACTTGTTGTAGTTAAAACACTAGTAACTACTGGCGTTGATGTTATAATATTGGGAAACGAATAGCCAGCAGTTAAAGAAGTTAACGTTACAGGAGGTGAAGCACTTATAACAGCTTGGAATATAGTAGCAGTATTACCTCCAAAGCTGGTATCATTAACTCCGTTAATATCGGATATTGTTCCCGAAAGACCGCTCGATAGTGAGTTTACAGTCATAGCACACATACGAACAGCACTAGGCGCATTAATGGCGGCTAAAGGCACAAAAAAATCGTAAAAATAATCTGCATTTCCGCTAACAGTACTTAAGGCAACAGATCTCTGTTGATAATTATCAACATTATAACTTTGAATTAAAGTAGCTCCTGAACCGTTATGAGAATAAATAGACACCGCATTAGATGCTGATAGCACAATTTCTCTTTCAAAACCGGGGTTTGTAGAGGAATAGTTATTAGTTATATTTCCGTCAGTATCCAATAAAATAGAATATGCTTTTGGTGCCGTTGAATTACTACCCATTCTAAATCGGGCTATAAGATAATCTATACCTCCTACATTTTTGACTAATAAATAACAAGACTGTCTAGAACCAGAGCTATTTGTGACAATATCCATCGGTCCGCCAGCCGAACTTGTTGTTAAATCGCCAAGTGGTTCATCAATAATAACAGGTAAAGCTACCATTTGCAACTCACTTCCAGTCCCATAATCTGTTCCTGAAAATCCTGATAATGTTGGCGATGAAAATCCATCACCGTTAGTATCTAAAACACTTTTCCCTAAAGCATTACCGGCAGGTTTGTAAATTAATCCCGCAGTCTGTGCTAAACCATTAAAGACGTTTAACATAATACAGATAAAGAATAGTTTTTGTGAAATTTTCATAGATTAACAATTTTAAATTAGCTTATATTTTGAGGCAATTTCTAAATGTATTTTGACGCGTTTACTTAAAACTGAATTTTATAATATCAAAATCAATAAGTTTTTACAAAAACATTCTATTGATAAAAAGATTATTTACGGCAACAAAACATGATGTTCGTCTCGTTTTGGAATCAATTATAAATTTTTTCGAACACAATTTAGAATTGCCAAAATTAGAATTATACGTTTGGTACTTTTCTGATTAAAAAATAAGTTACGCAATAGTTATTAACATTTTGTAAGAATTTTAAGAGATAAAAAAACCTACGCTTTTGCTTTAAGTCACTAAAAAAACTTCCAATTTAAAATTATTTTATAGAGCGATTAAGTAAAAAGTGCTTTTTTCTCAATCGTTTTTTTGTTTTCAAATATTTGGATAAATTCCTTAAAAGTTGATAAGAGAGTTTTAAAAAATAATGAAAATGGACGTTTTAACTATTACAATTAAAAACACAAAAAAAGTAGCAGAAAAATTTTATTTCTACTCCTTTTCTTTATACAATTAATTCTTAAAAAAAATAAGTGACCTTTTAACAATGAATGTATTTTTTATAAATAACGTACTTCAAAAATGCGTTGATGATGGTTTTGATGCCCGATAATTACAAAACCCAAGGCACGCACCGACATAGGATTTTTGGAAGCTATTCCGGTTCGTAGTAATTCTTGCTCAGAAAATGTCTTAAATAATGATAAAGTCGATTGACGAACTACTGCCAATTCCATCAATAACTCTTGAATGCTTCTTCGATTGGCATTAGCTTCAACAACGTATTCATTCTCATCAAAACTAGCCAAAGGTGTCGTGTCATTCCTTGAGAATCGCAAAGCTCGGTATGCAAAAATTCGCTCTGCATCAATAAGATGTTGCAGAATATCTTTAATCGTCCATTTATCTTCCGCATAACGATAATCAAATTTATCCATAGGAATGTTTTGAACGAATTTGATGAGTCGATGTACCGAAATTTCTAGTTCTTCTATAAGCTTGTATTCGTCAGATACCGATTGAATATACGGAGCAAAATAAGCAGCGTATTCTGTAGATTGTAATTGATTTGATTTCATAGATTTTAATTAAGCGGAATTTCTACTCGCATTCGTATTTCCAAATAACGAACGCGTAACAATTTTCTGATACATCAAAAGTAATTCTTCATCACGATCGTTCTGTTGACGCAATTGATGAATTCTTGACAAAGCATATTGTTGAATGGTCAACAATGGTTTTACAATGTTTTCCCGAACAGCAATGGATGCTTTTCCATCAGGATAATTCTCCATCAATTCTACATGCCCCGCAATTTTAAGCAAAAGCCGCTTGGTTTCCAAAAATTCTTGATAGATAATTTGCCAAAATTCTCCAAATTCAGGATCATCTTTCATATAAGCAGTTAAAGGGAAAAAGGATTTTGCCAAGGACATCATACTATTTTCTAACAAGGTTTTGAAGAACAAAGAAGAATCATATAAATGTTGCACTTTATCCCATTGATTCGAATCTTCAAAATGTTTTAATGCGGTGCCAACACCAAAAAAACCAGGAACATTTTGTTTTAGTTGACTCCACGATCCTACAAATGGAATCGCTCTTAACTCAGAAAAATCGAGTGTTTCAGAGTTTTTTCTCTTCGCTGGACGACTCCCAATATTGGTTTTAGCATAATAATTTAACGTACTCATTTGTTCTAAGTACGGAATGAATTTAGGATGTTTTTTGAAATTCGAATATTTCATAAATCCAATTTCAGCCAACTCATCAAGAATGTTTTTTTCTTCGTTTGTTAAAGAAATTTTCCCTTCTGAAAACACTTGATTGGTCGCACCAGCGCTTAATAAATTTTCTAAATTATACCGACAAGAATCCAAAGTCCCAAAATTGGAGCTGATGGTTTGGCCTTGAACAGTTACTTGAATCTCTTGATTTTCGATAGAGGAACCCATTGAAGCATAGAACTTATGAGTTTTTCCACCACCACGAGCCGGTGGTCCTCCTCGACCATCAAAGAAAATTACTTTAATCCCATACTTTCTCGAAATAGTAGTAATGTTTTCTTTGGCTTTATAAATACTCCAATTCGCCATCAGATAGCCACCATCTTTTGTTCCGTCAGAGAATCCTAACATTACTGTTTGTTGGTTTTCACGACGTTCAAGGTGTTTTCTATACATTTTATTCGAATACAATTGCTCCATAATTTGAGGTGCATTTTGCAAATCATCGATAACTTCAAACAACGGAATAACATCCACAGTCGGGTATTCCCAATCGCATTGTCGAAGTAATGCAAAAGTCTGCATGATATGAACCGCACTATCACAATTACTGATGATATAACGATTACAAGCTAACTCACCATTTTTTTGTTGGATCGTTTTCATTGTATAAATCGATTCGATGGTAGATTTTGTCATCTCGTGAGCAAAATCTTTTGGATTTAATTTCCCCTGAAGTGCCGCTAATTCATCTAATTTTTCGGCTATTGTTTTAGTATCAAATTCCACAGAAAACGGAGCAATGTGTGCAAAAATAGTATCATGAATTTTACTATTCTGACGAATATCCAGGGAAGCAAAATAAAATCCGAACAACGTTGCTTTATTAATCAATGCATTCAATTCATCCAAATACAACGATTGATGCTGATGGATAACAATCGATTTGATTTCATTCAATTGGCTTTTGAATTCCTCAAGTGTAATATAAATGTCACCTTGTGAATAAAAAACAGATCTGTAAATTTTTGATTCCAAATCCGTAATCATAGCATCCACTTTGTGAAAAGTCAATTTTCTTTTTAATTTTCGAATGTCTTTATAATAACATTTTAATATGGCTGTTCTTATACGATCGGCTACATTCAGCGTTATCTCGGTAGTTACAAATGGGTTTCCATCTCTGTCACCACCAGGCCAAAACCCTAATTGAAAAATAGAATTTTTAATGGATTCATTATTAAAAATATTTTTCTGAATATAACTCAACATTTCACCGCTAGTTTCATAAAAAACATTTTCAAGATACCAAATTAAGCTCACAGCTTCATCAAAAGGAGTTGGTTTTTGTTGTTTGATGAAAGGTGTTTTCCCTAATTGAGAAAGTAATTCTTTAATCTTAACTAAATCATCTTTGCGAATAGCATCGGTTAAATCGGTGATGATTCCTAAAACTGAACCAGAATAAAATTGTGTTGGATGTGCCGTTAATACTGGTCGCACTTTAAAAGATTCTAAAAACTGGCGCAACTCGTCAACTTTATCTTTATCTTCAGCTTTATCTTTAATATCCCGCAATGAACCTTTACCCTCTAAATTGTTTACAACTGGAAAAGCGGCGTCTTCTATAGCATCAAAAAGAACGATTTGTCTTTCGATATATTGAATGAAGCGAAACAATAGGTCGATTCGTTCCCATTCTGAACTATTGTCGAGATATTTTGTATTAAAAAATTCTACAATTTGAATAGGAGTCTCCTGTTTTTTAAATCCTTTTTCACATACTTCAGTAAACAATGGTAATAACACACCCGTATTATCAATGGAATCAAAAGGCAATGTTAGAAACACACTATTATAAACATGGTATTTTGACAATACATTTTGATTGAAGCGTTCTATTTTGGTAAGAGTATACATTGCAAATAATTTAAAATAAAAAACCCCAAGTATAAACTTGAGGTTTCATGGAATATAATGTGTTCAAGTTTATTTACATATTTTTAAAAATCGTGTGCATCAAACGTTTTTTGTCGTTAATACTTTCTTCTAACGAAATCATAGTTTCTGTTCTGTAAACACCCTCAATATCATCAATCATAAAGATTACTTCTTTGGCATGTTTGGTGTCTTTCGCTCTAATTTTACAGAAAATATTAAATTTTCCAGTAGTAACAGAAGCCACTGTTATGAACGGAATTTCATTGATACGTTCTAAAACAAATTTAGTTTGAGAGGTATTATTCAAAAATACTCCGATATAAGCTATAAAAGAATATCCTAATTTATCGTAGTCTAAAACTAATGAAGAACCCATGATGATTCCAGCATCCTCCATTTTTTTTACTCTTACATGAACAGTTCCTGCTGATATTAATAATTTTTTTGCAATATCTGTGAAAGGAATTCTAGTATTATCAATCAACATATCTAAAATCTGGTGATCTACTTCATCTAATCGAAACTTACTCATAACTATAAAATTGTTTTGTTTTTGTTTATTGGTACAATTTAAAAAAACTTATTGAACTATTCGTTATAAAAATCAAAAAATATTAATTAAATGGCAGACCATTAACGATTTTGATATTTTTTTCTAAACAAAAATTAGCTTTTTGATTTAATTTCGGAATATTATCCTCGTCATCTGAGTATAGAGCACCATTTGCATCGTATTCAAAATGACCAAAGAAAGAATCCAAATTGCCTATTTCAGAAAAATAAGCACAAAAAGAAATCTTATTCTCAATTAATTCTTCAACAAATTGAATGGCAAAATTCGTGCTTTTTATAATACCATCATAATTTATTTTGACATTTTTATAAACAATATCGTAAAAATTGACATTATTTTGAGGAATTCTCATGTATTCTTGAATTTCATTGTTAACTATATCGTTTTCGTAAATACGTTGTATTCCTGAAACAAGTGCTAAAAAAAGAAATTTTCTTGTATGTTCTCTTAGATAGTCATTTTGGAAATGTCCTGCTTCAAATAGAATTGTTGGAACTCCTAAAGACTGAAAAGTATCTCCAACACAATTCAAATTGAAAGCGTCGTCAAAACGACCAACTTGATTTGGAATTATTTTTTGTAAGGCTTCATTCATGGCAACTATAACTTCAATCGCTTTATTTCTTGTTTCATTATATTCTCGTTCTTTATTATAAGAAGGAGCCAAAAAAGAAACCGTGGCTGAGTTTCCTGAAGTTCCAGCACCGTAAATAGTGCGTTGGTCGTGAAGGTTGAAACAAAAATTTGGCTGAAAAGTATTGAAAACTTGTCGGAGTATTTGGCTTTCTGGCTGTGATAAATCTTGAGCATCTCGATTCAAATCAACACCATTTGCATTTTCTCTTGTATAAGCCAAAGCACCATCTGGATTGAGCATAGGAAAACATAGAAAGGTAAAATGATTTAATAAATCTTTTGCCTTTTGATCCTTACTATTTAAAAACAATAGCAAATCAAATAAGGCTTTGGTAGTGGTACTTTCGTTTCCATGCATTTGTGACCAAAGCAATATTTTCATTGAACCTGTACCTATTGTATAGGAATAAATTGGTCGTTTTAAAACAGAATATCCTTCAATCTTCAATTGATTATCCGTATTCCATTCTTTTAGAATAGGTTCAATAGATTCCAAAGTAATGTACCTTCCAGTTATACTTTCTACTTTAAAGTCATTAATGATTTGTTGGACATTCATAATTAATAATAAAAATTAATTCGTGTAGTTTTCAGGATTATATTCAAAACTATTTTCAGGGATTTTCCCGATTGTTCCTATAAAGTGAGGCAATATTTTTCTCATATCGTCATTATAATTCCCTGTTGGATAAAATGGATCTCCCACATTTACTTGTTTTTTTCCAAAATCAAATGACACTGGAATTATCGGAATATTCGCTTTAACAGCAATGTAATAAAAGCCTGTTTTTAGCTCGGTAACTTTTTTTCTTGTACCTTCTGGAGACAAAGCCAATCTAAAAACATCTCGTGTTTTAAATAGTTCAGCTGTTGCATCTACGGTGTTTTTATTTCCACTGCGATCTAAAGGAGCGCCTCCAATACTTGAAAAGTAATATCCAAATGGGAATACAAACAATTCCTTTTTACCAACAAAATTAATTGGAACATTTAAAATTCCACGTATTAAAAGTGCAATAATAAAATCTAAATTACTGGTGTGTGGAATGACAATTACTATGCATTTTTTGAGGTTTACATCAATAGAACCGTGCATATTCCACCCTAAAAGCCGCGTAAAAATAAAACTATAGATCCTTTTTTTCATTCTAAACTATTTCTGTAAAATTAACATTAATCTCTTATTTTTGAATAAAATAATTTTAATGTTCCGAAGACTTCTCAGTTATCTTATTCCCATTCATGTGCTTCAGAAGAATTCTTCTATAAGCAAATCGATTGAAGTCAACTGGAACAACGGTCAACTCGTAATTGATTCTAAAAATACTAATTATTCCTATGGTAGTTTGCAACGAATTTTACGAATTGGATTGAAAAAAATTGGTTTTGAAACCATCCAATCAATGGAAAGTATTTTAGTTCTCGGAGTTGCTGGAGGAAGTGTGATTAAAACATTAGTGGATGAAATTAAATTTAAAGGCCAAATCACTGGAGTAGAAATAGATCCTGCTATTATTGAAATTGCCAACACTTATTTTCAACTGAATCAAATTTCAAATCTATTAATTGTGATAGAGGATGCATTTGAATTTGTTTTAAAAACCAAAGAAACCTATGATTTAATTATTATTGATATTTTTCAAGATACCGAAATGCCCAATTTTTTATTTGAAAAATTCTTTATCAATCGTGTTGGAGAACTATTAAAAAATAATGGTTATATTCTATTCAATACCATGCTTTTAAATGAAAAACAAAACCAACGAAATAATGCCTATATTCAAGAATTCAACACCAAATCCTACTCTATTTTCACCGTCCCTCGAATTGAAAATCATAACGAGTTAATTATCATCCAAAAATTATAAATTCGAATTATTATTACCCCATTAGTAATTAAATCATGATAAATAAATCATCAATAGCCATTTTCATTGTACTAATACTAGTTACTGCTGTCAAGCCATTGAAAGAAAGTAAAACCACTAAAGCGGCTTTAAAAATGCAAGATTTTGTCATTGTTATTTCAAAATATGCAAGAAGTATCGATAGTAATTTTATTGTTATTCCGCAAAATGGACCTGAATTAGCTTTTGAAAAAATCAATACCAATGGCAAATTCAAAACAGCTTATATGAATGCTATCGATGGCATTGCTGTGGAAGATTTATTTTATAATGGAAAACCTAAAATAGATACATACCGTTTGCAAATGCTTCGGAAATTACAAGTTGAAAAACAAGTGATGGTTTCTGATTTCATCACCATGTCTGAGGCAATTGAAACTATAAAAGCACAAAGTTCGAAAGAAGGTTTTTTATTATATCCTAGAGTCAATAGCAACGAACATTATCATGAAATCCCTGAAATGGTCCCGAATGAGAACTCTAATGATATTCTAAAATTGAGTGATGCTAAAAACTATTTGTATCTCATCAATCCAATAGCTATTAAAACAAAAAGCGCCTACATCAAAGCAATTCAAGATACTAATTTTGATATGATTACTCTAGACTTGTTCTTTAATGACGAACCCTTAACAGCTAAGGATTTAGAACAACTTAAAACAAAAGCCAACGGCGGTAAACGGCTTATTATTTCCTATATGAATATTGGAGCCGCTGAAAACTGGAGATATTATTGGAATCGTAATTGGCGTCTCAATAACCCTATTTGGCTCAAGAAAAAATATGTGGGTTATGAAGATGAATTTTATGTGCAGTTTTGGCACGACGACTGGAAAAAAATCATCTATGGAAACCCTGAATCCTACCTCAAAAAAATACTCGACGCTGGATTTGACGGCGCTTTTTTAGACAATGTAGAAGCGTATTATTTTCTCTATAATAAGTAAATTATCCTTTGCTGCCTAGCATATTTATAGTACTTTTAAGTACAACGAAATAGAGTTGATTTTCAACCAAATGCCACTGCATTATGACAAGACCAAAACAATCCATTTTAGCCAAACTCTTAATTGGAAATGTATCGCGATTGCCACAATCCAAATACAATCCGATTCAAAAACGTATTCTCAACATCAAAGCAATTTGGAACAATGATCACCAAGACGATAATGGCATTGAAAAAATAATACGCTTGCTACTTTCCTTTTCACAAATGCTTTTTCCCGGAATTTACATTAAGTATTTGGCTTCCAAAATAGGAAATGAATACGAAGATTTGGCTCTTGACTTATATATTTTAGTAAAAGTTACTTTCCCAATACTTTTGATAGTCTATCACTGGCATCAATATCCAGTGCTTATTTGGATATTAGTCTACCTTTTACTAGAAACCATTCTTTATATACCAACACTAATTTTCGCCTCTGATTTATTTTCTAGACCGCGTTCCTACAAACGATCCATGCTATTGTTATTCTTCAATTACTTGGAAATTGTTTTAGCGTATGCAGTCTTGTACACTTGTGGCAATAATCTGAACAAACCTTTTCAACATTGGTTTGATGCAATTTACTTTAGCATCATTACTTCCTCTTCTATTGGTTATGGGGATTTCTATCCGGTGACGACTTACGGAAAATTCTTGGTGAGTACCCAAGCGTTACTGTTCTTATTCTTTGTCGTATTATTTTTGAATTTCTTCTCGACACAAATCAAAAGTAAAGGATATTTTGATCCCGAGAATAAAGAGTAATTACAGTAATTTTCTAGCTCTTTCTAAATCTTCTAAGGTATCAATACCAATACTAACATGCGTAGTTTCGACCATTTTGATGCGTTTGCCAAATTCTAGATAACGCAATTGCTCAAGTTTTTCGGAAGCTTCCAAAGATTTCATTGGCAAATGGTAAAAATCAATCAATGCTTGTTTTCTGAAAGCATATATTCCGACGTGTTGAAAATACCGAACACCGACATTTTTATCTCGTGGATACGGAATTACAGAACGTGAAAAATACAACGCCATTCCATTTTGATCCACCACCACTTTGACATTATTCGGATTATTGATTTCCGTTTCGTCTTTAATTTCTCGCATCAAAGACGCTAAATCAACTTTCCGTTCCGAATCATTTCTAAAAACTTCAATGACTTTCGATAGTGATTCAGCATCGATAAAAGGTTCGTCGCCTTGCACATTCACAACAATATCAACATCAAGATTTTCTACCGCTTCGGCAATTCGATCGCTACCCGATTCGTGTTCTTTGATGCTTCGAATCGCTTTCCCACCATTCGAAACGATTTCATCAAAAATCAAATCCGAATCGGTTACTACAAAAACATCGTCAAATAACTGAGTGTTTACAGCCGCTTCATAGGTTCGAGTGATGACGGTTTTTCCTCCTAAATCTTGCATGAGTTTCGCAGGAAAACGGGTGGAAGCATAACGAGCGGGAATAACGGCGATGATTTTCATTTTGGAGTTTCTGAGTTTCTGAGTGCCTGAGTTTCTGAGTTTGAAGCTGCTAAGTTAATGAGTTTTTTTTATTCTGGAAGCTGTATCCTGCTATCCGCCATATCTATTGCGCCGAACAACGGCACAAAAGGATAAATGCTTCACACGAGCGTAGCGAACTGGCGAAGCAATCAGGGCTAGGGTTTTCCGTATACCAAGACGAACTCAGAAACTCAGTTTCTCAGCCACTCAGTTACTCCTCCATAAAATTCTCATCCTTAAACCCAATCAAATACAACTTATCTTTAGCACGTGTAATCGCGGTATACAACCAACGAATGTATTCTCTGTCGATGCCATCCGGCAAATAGGGTTGCTCGATAAATACCGTGTTCCATTGGCCGCCT
>JAYVZG010000069.1:0-3328 GCA_043783565.1 Flavobacterium sp.
CTCTGGACTTCAGTACCATGAAAAGGAATACCGGTGGTGCGCACCTCCTCAAGCAAAGCAGGGAATGGCGTATCTTTAAGCTCGGGCATAATTTCAAGCAGCGATTTACCTTCTATGTCTTTCCCTTTTCCCCAAATTTCTTTAACCCGGTCGTTGGCAAGGGAAATAATCAGGTCTTTACCATTTAGCACAACAAAGGTAAAAGGCGAATTCATCAGCAACATGTTATACCGTTTCTCGCTTTCTTCAATTTTTTTTCTTGCAATAGCTTGTTCTGTAATATCTGAAATGGCGAGCAGAATTAATTCTTCGTGATTCCTTTTCTGAATAATGCGTCTTGCATTGAGCAGCATTGTTTTTTCGCCAATGAGCGGGAAGGTGTGTGTAATTTCAAAATCGTGGAAGTGAGTGTTTTTGGGAAGTAAGTCTTCGAGAAGCTCTCTCAGGCGCGGAATATTCCATTGCTTGTTTCCTAAATCATACAACAGTATTCCTTCTGTATTTTCTTCATTAACATTAAATATTTTATAGAATGTTTTATTGGCAGATTTTACACGAAGATTTTTATCTAACACAAGCATGGGTTCGTGTATGGTGGCAAATACGGCTTCTGAATAACCGTATGCTTCGTTGAGCAGGTCGTTGCGTGTTTGAAGTTCCTGATTGGTGGTGGTGAGCTCTTCGTTGGCAGATTCAATTTCTTCTTTTGAAGTTTCCAGTTCTTCATTTACCGTTTGCAATTCTTCGTTGCTTGAAACTACTTCTTCACTGGCACTTTGCAGTTCTTCGGTAAAAGCTTCCTGCTCCTGTGCAATTGCAAGTGCATCAGCGTGTGCTGCTGCCAATTCCTGTTCTAATTTTTTTATCCTGCGGTCTTTTGCCGCCCCGATAGCTATCGGGGTGTTTTTTCCGCCTTTAAGCTGTTCCGAATAAATTTCTGTTGGTTCCTGCTCTGTAAAAAGAATTAAGAGTAATGGTTCATCCCACCCGATAGTTATCGGGTCTATTTCAAGTGGTACAATTTCCAAACTTATAATTCTGACTGCAGAATTTATTTTTACTTCAATTCCGCTTTTACGAATGCGGTGGTTTGTTTTTATGACTTTTGAAATTGCATTGCGCAATTCAAAAGCGATTTCGGGTCGTGCCATTTTTAAAATATTAAAAGTGGCTTTGCCTTTAGGGTGTGTGAGAAATAAATCGGTGGTGCCGCGAAACTGTACAATTTCCATTTGGTAATTGATGACAACACTTGCAGGCATAAATTCAGAAACAAGCACAGCATCAATGGCGTTGTCAAGTCCGTGGTGATTAACAGTCCCGATAGCTATCGGGCTTCGTTTTGTTTTGTTTTTTTTGTTTCCCGGAATATTTTTTTCGGTAACGGTTTGTTGCGCATAACGTGGTAATAGTGCAGGCAATGTGCGGGCGCCCGAATTTATTTTGCGCGAAAATATTTTATACTTTTTATTAAAACCCGCAAAAAGATTTGCAGAATGACTTATGCTTTCTGATTTGCCAAGCATCAAAAACCCATCATCATTTAAGGCATAATGAAAAGTGTTGACGGCTTTTTTTTGTGCCGGGTTATCAAAATAAATAAAAAGGTTGCAGCAACTGATAAAATCGAGACGCGCAAAAGGCGGGTCGAGCAAAATATTATGCGGAGCAAATACGCACATATCGCGCAGAACCTTGTTTACACGAAAGCCACCATCTGCTTTGGTAAAGAAACGCTGAATGCGTTTTGGCGAAACGGATTCCAGGTCGTGCTTGGTGTAAATGCCTATACGCGCCTTGCTTATAGCCTGTTCGCTTAGGTCGGTTGCAAATATTTGAACGGGTATATTAGTTGCTTTGCTTTCCTGAATTTCGAGCAACATCATTGCAATGGAATATGCTTCTTCGCCTGTGGCACAAGCTGGAACCCATATACGCAGCGACTCCCCATTTTTTTTTCTTTTGAACAGCTTTGGAAAAAGAGCTTCTTTTAAATATTTGTGCGTGTCGGTATCGCGAAAAAAACTGGTTACATTAATTAATAAATCCTGATACAGAATATCTATTTCTTCCCCACC
Organism: Flavobacterium sp.; assembly: GCA_043783565.1. Lineage (GTDB taxonomy): Bacteria > Bacteroidota > Bacteroidia > Flavobacteriales > Flavobacteriaceae > Flavobacterium. The sequence goes on from JAYVZG010000069.1 coordinate 2,079, forward strand.
CGACTGAACGCCATCTTTGGTTCGAACGGATTTTTTTTGCGAAAGCAGTTTTGCATATTCCTTAAGTTGCGTTATTTTATACAGCAACATTCTGCGAATAATACGCCTCTTGACGGTGGTCATTTTATACACGCTGAAATCAACACCGGTGGCTTTGTGTAATAGTTTTAGAATAATTTTTAAATCAGGATTGTGATTGTCAATTAAATCTTCTTCACCGTTTTTTACACTAATAGATTTTATAAGAGGATGTTTACTTAAACGCACTAATTCGAGCGCAATTTCTTTTGGCGATAAAATAAAGTCAACCATACCTGCCGCAATTGCAGAGTGAGGCATACTATTGAATTTTGCAGTATCGTCTTGCGCAAAAGTTAACCCGCCTTCCTGTTTGATGTCTTTCATGCCTACTGTCCCATCGCTTGCGCTGCCGCTAAGAATAATACCGATAACCCTTTCTTTTTGTGCATGGGCAAGTGAGGAGAAAAGAATGTCAATAGATATGGCCGCGCTGGTTTCTGAACGGGGAATTAATTTTATGTGTCCGTCTGTTACTTCAATTCCTTTGTTGTATGGAATGACAAAAACATTATCGGGCTGTATTAAATCCATGTCATCTATCTCCTGCACTAACATTTGTGTTTTCTTCGACAAAATTTCAGTCAACATGCTTTTGTGGTCGGGGCTAAGGTGCTGCACATAAATAAAAGCCATGCCCGTGTCGGCCGGAAGATATTTCAATAACTCCATCATTGCTTCCAACCCGCCTGCTGATGCGCCAATAGCAACTACCGGAAAAGTATTTTCTTTCACTTCTCCTTTTGCCGGAGATTTCTTTTTGGTTGAAGTTGCTTTCATATCAATGAAGTATGGTTTGATTATCTGAATTTCTTTTGTAAAGTTAACAATGTAAGTAAGCAGTAGCTATAAAAAATGCAGTTTAATTCAATCTAAACGGGCGCATTGGGCAAAATGAAATGTGAGGTGACTTTGCATTGGCTTTTTGTGCAGTTGAGCTGCCTCTAATTTTATTTTATGAAGGATGGCAAACACGGCTTTTACGACCTTGCACAATGTCGGTTTCTTGCAGGAAGTTTGAAGTTGCAGATTCACCATAAGGTTGGGCATAAATTAATATTAACGCAACTCATCCCCTATATACCATCTATACTATCAAAATAAAAAAACTTATTTTAAACTCCCAAATACTCAAAATTAAAAATCACAATTCCCCCGCCCTCACTATCAAC
>JAYVZG010000070.1:0-3314 GCA_043783565.1 Flavobacterium sp.
TTTGAGTTTTTCGAAAAGTTCATTGGCTTTTTCTTGATTAAAAAAATCGGGATAATAGTCAATTTCGGCATCGGGCAGATCGAAAGTTATTTTTTCGGAAGGGAATAAAGATTTCATACTGTAAAAATAAAAAAAGCGATGTAAAGTATCACATCGCTTTTGAAATTAATTCTGGAAAAAAATTACTCTTTTACAATTTTATAGGTTTGTTTGGAATCTTGGGTTTTTATATTTACAAAATAAAAACCTGAAGCCAATGCACTAATGTCAATTGGTTTTAAATTTTCTGCAATTCCGCTAGAAAGTGTTTTTCCGTTTATAGTTACAATTTCGTAAGTACTTGATTGCTCCAAACCATTTTCGATAACAAAATAACTATTGGCTGGATTGGGATAAATTTTAAAACTAGTTGCATCAAAACCAGCATTGGCTAAAGTTCCAATTTGTGTATTTACAGTATTAGTTACAATAGGTAAATTATAATCAAAATAAATAGATGCGGTAGAACTTGCAATTTTGCCTACAGCAAAAGTGCTTTTTGGTTTAATTTTATAGGCAAACCAACTGTGACTTGCAGGTTCGTTTGCCGAACTGTTTATTAAATTTATAGCATCAAAAGTTACCGTTAACTGGTTGCCATTTTTTATTTGAATTCTGTAATTATGGCTGGATCCAATAGGCTCTATAGTATTCCAATCCAAATCGGAATCCAAAGTTTCTTTTAAAACTACTGTATAAGCAGCAAAAGTTCCTGTGTTTTGAAAACGAGTTATATAATGCAACGGTCTTGTTGCTTGTGCGGCAGTAATCGTAGCACCTTCTAGCACGGTTTTGTCATTAGGGTCGAAAGAGTTCACTACCGATTGGTTTAAAACATAAGTATTATCAGCGATATTAGCATCGGTTGCAGTTGTCGTACCAAGAGAAGTAAACGTTAACACGTCTCCTTGATTTACTGTTGGCGGTGCTAAAACATTAAAAGTGATATAAATATCGCCAGATTGATAAGGTAACAAATTAGTAAAATTGTAGCTTACACTATTGGAGGTAGTGGAATTAGGACTATTTGAGTTAAATGTATCGAGACTTAATTTATTATTGTTGTACGTTACCTTTAGTGTACCATTTAAACTAGTCGTCCCATTATTTTCATAATGTAATCTGTAATATGATTTGAAACCTGGTCTAGCGTGATCTGTTGGGATTAAAACTACTGATAAATCATTGACATTAGTCGCCGAACTAATACAAAAACTAGCTGGATAATTCATATTCTCTCCACTGCTTACATGTGAAACATTATTAGGATTAGACGAAAGGCCAGAACCTAAATTGGCTAGAGCATTTGTGCTAAAACTACCAGTATTTGGAATATACAAAGAATAACTACCACTATTGTTGGTAAAGGTTCCATAGGTGTTTGCACCAGATGTAGTTGTTACCAATTTATTAGGATAACCAATTCCTGTTGTACAATTGTTGTTATTGGTATTAAACTTAACATTGCCACTAATGAGGTTTGGTAAAAGTGGTGAAATTCGTGTAATAATAAAATTGTTGTTATTTAAACAATTAACAGGAAATGGGCAATTGTTACAAGGTGTTGGGTCATAAAATTGAATGTTGCCAGGAAAAATAGGACAAGGAGATTGCGGAAAACTTACTGAAGGACTACTGGTTACATAACCCAAATCTATATCAGTTTGATTAATAGTATGAACTCCAGTTGTTGACCAAAAAGGGGTATTCCCATTAGGATTGGCAATAACAACATTAGCATCTAGTAATGTAAATAATAGATTAAAGATTAGATTAGGGCCAGGATTTAATTGATACGTATAATTAACAACATCACCTAAATCTACTATAGAATTGTTATTTGCATCTTGATAAACCCCATCGCTAGTAAATTGCATTATAGGGTCAAAAATTGTTTGAGTAAATTGGTTGCCATAATAATCCCAAGGATGAGACAAATCGGTTATTTTTGTTCCGGTACTAGTTGTTGCAATAACCATAGCTTGATTTTGGTTAAAACACGATTGATAATTATTTCCTCTAAAAGTATAGGTGTCTTCTTGTCCTGGAGCTAAACTCGCAATGTGAATAGGAGGATTTCCACCACTTTGTTGATTAGTAATATTCAAACTAGGATAAGATAGATAAGCAGGATTGTTAACAGGTAAGTTAGAAACATAAATATCAGTCAAAGTTTCGTCTCCTTTATTGTTTATTCTAAAAGTATATTCCGCAAAAGACGGTTCTAGATATTGACCTTCCATAATTAATCCTATTGCAGGATGCGTTGTTGTTTGTAATTGGGTTACTGTTGGGTCATTGTTACCTAGTAATGCAGTATTATCACTGTCTGAAACATCAGTTACTGTTGTGCTATTAGGCGAAGTTCCTGTTACTGTGGCTGTATTGGTAATGCTACCTGTGGTAATGTTGGCTTGAGTTATAGTATAATTTCTTGATAGTATATAACTATCAGTTGGACTTAATAAAGTAGCAGCTGTTATAGTAGAAGGATTCAACATTACATCGCTTATACTCAAATTACTTAATGCAACATCACCCGTATTGGTAATTTTAAAGGTATAAATAATGGTGTCGCCAGCATTAATTAATCCATCGCCATTTTCATCAAAATAAAGTGACGATAGTACTAATGACATAGATGGTCCAGTAACCATTTTCTTTGTTGTACTTGCAAACAAAAAAGCGCTAGTAAACAGCAAAACGAGGAGTAATTTATGTTTCATAATATTTTGGTTTTGAGATATTTTTGTGTAAAAATATAAAAAAAACCGATACAAGTTGGTATCGGTTCTTAAATATTTTAAAAAATAATATTTCTAAAATTAATCTTTATTTTTGTCTTCAAGCACAAATTTATAAATGAATCCGCCTACTAATGCGCCAGAAACTGGTGCTAACCAAAATAGCCAAAGTTGTTGTAACGGCTCGCCTTGGGTAAAAATAGCTTGCGATAAGGATCGTGCAGGATTTACTGAGGTATTGGTAATAGGAATACTTATTAAATGTATTAAAGTTAAAGCCAATCCGATGGCAACACCTGCAAATTTTCCGTTTGCCCACTTGTCTGTAGCTCCTAAAATGATGAGTAAGAAGAACATAGTCAGCATAAATTCGGCAGAGAAACAGGCTACCATAGAATAACCATCTGGCGAGAAAGCACCGAAACCATTGGACGCAAATGCGCCTGCTTTGGTATTATCGATTGCAAATCCTGGTTTTCCTGAAAGGATAAATAATAACGTTCCTGCGGCAGAAATGGCACCAACGCATTG
>JAYVZG010000071.1:0-8966 GCA_043783565.1 Flavobacterium sp.
ATACGTAGGCAACCCTCGTTTAGATTCAGGCAAAAACTTACCGCTTCCATCAATCATTTTTACACCTAATCCTCCGGCATCAGGATGTAAGTCCATGAAATGAACAATCTTTTCAAATGTATCTTCTTCAACAACAGTATCCGGATTTAACAAAAGCACATATTCCCCTTGAGACTCACGAATAGCCTGATTATTCGCTTTAGAAAAACCACGATTATCTTTATTTGCAATTACGTTTACCGTTGGAAATTTCTTCTGCACCATTTCTACACTCCCATCAACCGAATTATTATCGACAACCCAAATATCTGCCGTACATTTTTCAGCAGCTTTAAGAGCAGAGTGGAGGCACTGTTCGAGAAAGTACTTCACATTATAGTTAACAATTACGACAGATAGTTTCACAGCTATTGTTCAGAGATTTTCAAAAGTAAAAAAGGGATGTAGTTCTTTGATGTCATAAATTATTTGATCAAAGAATTTTCGTAAGGAACGCGCTGAATAATAGAACGACCTAAAGTAACTTCATCAGCAAACTCCAAATCACTGCCAACAGAAATTCCTCTGGCAATTGAAGTAAATTTCAAATCCTTTCGATCACTTTGATTTATTTTTTTAAAAATAAAATAGGACGTTGTTTCGCCTTCCATAGTTGCAGGTAGAGCAATAATTATCTCCTGAAATCTATTATCCTTAAGCCGATCTAGCAACGACGGTATATTAAGATCGTTTGGTCCAATACCATCCATAGGAGAAATAATTCCTCCCAAAATATGATAGTAACCTCTGTATTGTTGTGTATTCTCTATCGCTATAACATCTCGAAGATCTTCGACAATACATAAGCAGAGTGTGTCTCTACTTTGATCCGAACAAATATCACAATTGTCAGACTCCGAAATATTATGGCAAGTTTTACAGTACTTTACTTCAGTATGCAATCGAGTGAGCGCATTGCCTAAACGGTATGAACTCTCTTTGTCAGACTTCAATAGATGTAATACTAGGCGTAATGCTGTCCTTTTTCCGATACCCGGTAAACGACTAAATTCAGCGACTGATTCTTCTACTATTTTTGACGAAAGTGGACTCAAAGTAATGTTGATAATTAAACACCCATACGACGGTAATGAGCTGGCTAAATTACTTATTTTGGGACTTGAAGCCAAGAATATTTATTGTTTTATTAACCCGAAAAAGTACTTAAACGAATCTCGCTCTTCCTTAATATCATCATATAATCAAGTCAACCGAATCATCTAACTCAGTCCATCAATGTCACCAAGTATAATACTAACCTGCGTTATTGCATATTCAGCTCTCCTGTTTTTTGTGGTCTGGAGAACGAGCAGAAATGCAACGAATGACACCTTTTTCATAGGCAATAAATCGTCCAAATGGTATTTAGTGGCCTATGGAATGATTGGCGCAAGTTTGTCTGGCGTCACTTTTATGTCGGTTCCAGGAATAGTAGGGTCTACAAATTTTTCCTATTTGATCTTGGTATTTGGTTACTTTTTTGGTTATGCAGCCATTTCTTTGATTCTACTTCCCATTTATTACAAAATGAATGTAACTTCCATCTATTCGTATTTAGAATCGAGATTAGGATTTTGGAGTTATAAAACAGGCGCTTTCTATTTCATATTGAGTAGGACGATTGGAGCCGCTTTCCGATTATACATCGTAGTAAATGTGCTGCAACTTTTTATTTTTGATGCATGGGGTATTCCATTTTGGGTAACTGTTGCATCATTCATCGTGCTTATTTTACTCTACACCTACGAAGGAGGAGTTAAAACGATTGTATGGACAGATACACTTCAAACTACTTTTATGCTTTTAGCTGTTATCATTTCCGTGATTTCAATTGCTTCATCTTTACACATGGGAGTAGGTGACCTTTTTTCGGCTATTCATAAAAAAGGATATGATTCAATGATTAATTCAGATTGGCGTTCAAAGACTTTTTTTCTAAAACAATTTTTTGGTGGGATGTTTATTAGTATTGCTATGACAGGGCTCGACCAAGAAATGATGCAAAAAAATATCAGCGTAAAAACCTTAGCACACTCACAAAAAAACATGTTTACTTTTAGTATAGTTTTAGTCTTTATAAATTTTCTATTTTTATGTCTGGGAGCACTACTTTATCTTTATAGTTCAGCAAAGGGAATTACATTACCTGCAAAATCAGACGACCTATTTCCAATTATAGCTATAAACCATATCGGTGGATTTGTTGCAATTGTTTTTATTATTGGATTAATCTCGGCTGCATATCCAAGTGCTGATGGTGCATTAACAGCTCTAACATCTTCGTTTTGCATCGACTTTTTGAACTTCAATAAATCGACTATGCCTGATAAGCAAAAGACCAGAAGAAGATATGTAGTCCATATTTCTTTTGCCATTATTCTACTATTAGTCATACTAGTTTTTAAAGCGATCAACGATGACGCAGTGATAAGCAAATTATTTACTGTTGCAGGTTATACCTATGGGCCATTATTGGGTCTTTTCACATTTGGAATATTTTCTAAGAAAACACCAAAAGACAAATTAGTACCATTTGTTTGTATTGCTTCTCCCTTTATTTGTTACATTATCAATGAACATTCAACTGTTTGGTTCAATAATTACAAATTCGGATTCGAATTATTGATCTTGAACGGCTTAATAACCTTTATTGGGTTGAACATAATCTCATTAAAAAAAGAAAACGTTTAACAAAACTGATGTTGATAAGAGTACCATTATTATGGCATGGTAATGATAGTATCACATATCATATTGATAAATTTACAAAATGAAAATTACAAGTATCTTATTACTATTATTAATTTCCGAACTGGTTTTTAGTGTTCAAACAGAGAAATTACCAAAGCACAAAATTGCAGGAAAAGAGTATTACATCTATTCAGTTAACAAAGGTGATAGTTGGTATTCAATCGCAAGAAAATTCAAAGTGAGTTATTCTGAAATTCGTCTTGCCAATACAGAATCGGATAAATTGATTACAGGAAAAAAAATAAATATTCCTGCTAATAAATTAAAAGCAAACGACGCTTTTTACCAAAAGAATCATCTTGATAAAAAAAATGAGAGGCCAAAAAGCACTATTTCAAAAACTCACAAAGTAAAAGCCGGTGAAAACCTTTTTTCTATTTCGAAAAAATACAATTTATCTGTCGACAATCTAAAATCATTAAATCATTTGAACTCAACTACGATTCATAAAGATCAAGTTCTAATCATTAGTGACTCAAAAAAGGAAGTAACTGAAACTGTTTCGCAATCAAAAAATGAAAGTAAAGAAATAGTCAACTCAACTGTGGCCGAAGTAGAAGGCCATCCGAAATCCAAGAATTCAGGAAGTGATAAAATAGAAGTAAAACCAATTTCATCTGTTGTTACAAGCGAGAAAAAGGAGGAAGCAAAAGTTATCTTCTCAAACAATCGTCAAGAATTTAACGAGATTGGTGTTGCAGGATGGATTGAAGATCAAAATCCTAAATCAACAAAATATTACGCACTTCACCGAACAGCACCAATTGGTACGATTATTAAAATTACTAACCGAATGAACTCAAGTTCAATCTATGTAAAAGTTGTTGGAAAATTACCTGATACCGGCGACAATTCCGGATTGATCATTAAATTATCGAAGGCAGGAGCAGAAAAACTCGGAGTAATCGATGAACGATTTCAAGCTGAATTAGTCTACGGACAGAACAAAACAAAGTAGTCTATCGAACAAATTTATCGGCTACTTTCAATTCCTTAGAACCATCCTCGTACTTATAAAACCCAATTTTATTTTTCACACCTAAATTCCCGGCTGCTACCATATTTACAAGCAACGGACAAGGTGCATATTTTGGATTCCCAAATCCGTCGTGCAAAACACGCAGAATTGAAAGACAAACATCCAAGCCTATAAAATCAGCAAGCTGCAAAGGACCCATCGGATGAGCCATCCCTAATTTCATAACAGTATCAATTTCTTCAACACCGGCCACTCCTTCAAAGAGTGAATAAATAGCTTCATTAATCATCGGCATTAATATTCGATTTGCAATGAATCCGGGGTAATCATTTACTTCAACAGGAATTTTTTCTAATTTCTTCGAAAGCTCTACAATAGTTTTTGTCACTTCATCACTTGTTGCATAACCACGAATGATCTCGACCAGTTTCATGAGCGGAACAGGATTCATGAAATGCATACCAATTACTTTATCTGCGCGTTTTGTTTGCGCTGCAATTTGAGTAATTGATATAGAAGAGGTATTGCTAGCCAAAATTGTCTCAGCATCACAAAATTTATCTAAGTCTTTAAAAATTTTACATTTCAATTCGATATTTTCTGTAGCAGCTTCTACAACCAATCCACAACCTTTAACTCCATCTGCTAGAGAAGTAAAAGAAGTGAGATTAGATAGAGTAGAAGTTTTATCTTGTTCAGTCAACTTTCCCTTCAGTATCATGCGATCTAAATTTTTTCCGATCACATCCTTCGCACGTTGAAGTGCATCTGAAGAAACATCTATCATATTTACTTTAAAACCGTACTGAGCAAACACATGCGAAATTCCATTTCCCATTGTACCTGCACCTATAACTGCAACTTTCATAGTATACTTTTAAAAATTAAACGAATATTATTTTCCTTTATGCTTAATGATAATCATAGCTGTGTAGATCATAATTTTAAAATCGACGGCTAACGACATGTTTTCTATATAAATCAAATCATATTTCAATCGTTCAATCATCTGATCTACATTTTCTGCATATCCAAATTTCACTTGTCCCCATGAGGTAATTCCCGGCCTCACTTTATGTAGATGACGATAGTGCGGCGCTTTCTCCATGATTTGATCTATGAAGTATTGCCGTTCAGGTCGTGGACCAACAATGCTCATATCGCCTTTCAACACATTATAAAATTGCGGAATTTCATCTAAACGAATTTTTCTCATCCACCTGCCAAATTTCGTAATCCTTGAATCGTACGAACTTGAAAGCTGAGGTCCGGCTCTTTCAGCATCTTTCATCATCGAACGAAATTTATAAATCTTGAATGGTCTTCCATGCAATCCAATCCGTTCATGACTGTAAAATAAACCACCCGGTGAGGATAAGATTACACCGATTGAAGTAAAAATATAAAGCGGAGAAAAGATAACCATTACAAAAATGGAAATCATTATATCAAGAATTCTTTTCAATGATTGTTGCCAAACAGGCATCAGATTAGGCGATATCTCAATCAATGGTGCTCCGAAGATTGAATTCATTTTTACTGATCCTGAAAGGATATCGTACATGTCAGGAATAATTTTTACGATTACAGCTGTTTCTTCTAACTCGTTGATGATATTTCCTATGCTTTCATGTTCAGATGATTCGAGAGCTATGATTGCTTCTTCAATTCTTAGTTTCTCAATAATATCTTTCAAATTTTTTATTCCACCCAAATTATCCATTTGGCCTGAGAGAAGATGATCGTTATTTCCATCTACATGAACAAAGCCAACAAATTTATTCCCGGCAGATCTAAACTCACTTTTCATGGAGTGAAGCAAATTTACTGCATTCAAATTACTTCCAATCATGATTGTATTAAACCCTAGTTTTCCTTTATGAATGCGATTGACAACTTGAGTTGATAACGTAAATCGTAGAGATGCTGTGATAATAAAATGCAAACTTAGCAGAGTAAAAAAACTTTGATAATATGATTTGTAAGAAATAACAGTATCATCGAGCAATAATGAAAAGAAAATTATCAATACGCCTAAAAGAGAAAGGAACAATGTTTGACCCAATTCTTTGAGCCGACTTTTACGAAAAATGTTCTGATAATTCCCTACGAGCGCATAGGTAATTATCCAAGCAATAGGGATAAAAAAAACTCCGTAAAAGAATTTTTTATCTTGTAAAAATATTGCTCTAGAAAAAACTTGAGATTCTAATATCAACTTTCGGTAAATGAAAAATAATGTCCATGCTAAAGTTGCCGAGAACCAATCGGCAATAATGAACTTAGCTGTTTGGAATTTATTGTTCATTAATACACAACTTTAAAATTATCGAAATAGAGATTAGCTGTTGTAACGTTTGCAGGTTTCTCTGCTCTCAAATAAATATTATATGCTACACCACTGCTTATTATACCACCCAAATCATTCAGATTAATATAAATTTTCTTCCATGAATTTGATGCACGAATACTTAGTAATTCCCATTTCGTCACTGAAGAAGTGGTAATATAAGTTCCAACAACAAAATCAATATCACTTTTATAATTCAGTTCGACATACGACAAAGCCGTTACAGGAAGGTAGTAAGGTAAATTTCCGGCAACTTCAAAAACAGTATTCGTGTCTACCAATGTTACTTTTCCAGAATTACCTTCAAAAACATTTGGATCGGGAGGAGTAATGATTGTAAAAGCAGTGTTCCCTTGCGTCGTTTTTACTAAATTCAAACTGGCATCATCAAAATCTTCCATGATAGGAAAAGTTACATACGATTCATACCTAACTATAGGATGGATTGCATAAGTTTTCGCAGCAACCATATCGTTAATAGTTGTGTCGAAATTAGCATACTTAGGAAATGCCGATCGCATTCCTGAAATACCGTCAATCACTATTCCTGCTTTTACTGTAATTTTGTGAGTACCGGTTCCTGAAATAGGAAACTTACAAGGCAAAGGAAATGTTCCGAGATAAACGCCATCAATCAAAATCCAAGCATCAGAAATTTTACTGGCATTACTTCCTTGTGTAGCATAGTCTGTTGTAAGCTGTATACTTTCTATCGAAACGTAAGTTGGAGTAGGTGATGGAGGTTCTACAATTGAACAACTGTGTAGCACAAACCCAATAAGTAAAAAAATTACTCCCTTTAAATATTTATGTAAATGATTTGATTTCATTTTATGCAATGACGTTCAACGATACATTAATTTTATCCATAATTTGATGAGCTACAACAAGTGCTTGATATCCTTCTTCAATTGTTACCGGCGTTTCTTCGTTCTCCAAAATAGCATGAATCCATTGTTCAAGTTCCATCTTAATAGCATTACTTTCTTCAACTATAGGTTGATCGAAATAAATAATTTTAGATCCCTTGTTATTTCCAAGATCGATTGTAATATCGAGCGGCCCTGGATCACCAACTAAGTTTTTCAAACGTACAACTTCAGTTTTTCTTTTGAAAAAATCGACTGAAATATAGGCGTCGCGTTGAAAAAATCTACTCTTCCTCATATTCTTCAACGAAATTCTACTAGCTGTTAAATTAGCTACACATCCATTATCGAATTCCAAGCGAGCATTGGCTATGTCAGCTGTATCGCTCACAACAGCTACGCCGCTTGCGTTTATTTTTTTAATTGGAGACTTCACTACACTAAGAATAATATCGATGTCGTGAATCATTAAATCATGAACAACCGAAACATCAGTACCACGAGGATTAAACTCCGCGAGTCGGTGCGTTTCAATAAACAAAGGGCTATTCAAATATTTTTTCGCTGCTAAAAAGGCCGGATTAAATCGTTCTACATGGCCAACTTGAGCTTTTACCCCGGCTTCTGTTACCAACGAAACTAATTTTTTCCCTTCAGTCACCGTATGTGTAATCGGTTTTTCTATGAATACTGCTTTGGATGCACGCAATGCTTTGACTGCATATTCAAAGTGCGAAATTGTTGGAGTAACAATATCGATCGCATCAGCTTGTGCAATGAGTTGATCAACGTTTTCATAAAAAGGAATTCCAGATTCAGCACTGAATACTTTTGCATATTCAACATTGTTATCGTAAAATCCAATCAGTTGAGCATTCCCGATCTCTTTTAAGAGTCGAATGTGTATTTTACCGAGATGGCCGGCACCAATGACTCCTACTTTCAACATCTGCTTGAAAATCAATTTTATTAAGAGCCGCGAAATTAAGAATAAAAACCACCTCATCACAATAAAGAACGAAGGATTTAGCACTATTCGTTGTTAATATTTAGACAAAAAAAGCGAATTTTGCATAGAATAGAGATGTTTCTTTGCAGCCTATGATTAAATTACCAGAAGATAATTTCAAGCATCAAGGGATGCGTAAAAAATTAATTGAGCAAGTTAAAGCGAAAGGCATTGAAAGTGACGACGTTTTAGCAGCAATGATGAAAGTTCCACGCCACTTTTTTCTTGAACTTGCCTTTTTAAATCAAGCATATTCTGACCATGCTTTTCAAATTGGCGCAGGTCAAACAATCTCTCAACCATACACCGTAGCATTTCAAACTGCATTATTAGAAATCAAAAAAGGAGATAAAGTTTTAGAGATTGGAACCGGTAGTGGGTATCAAACGTGTGTTCTTTTGGAAATGGGAGCAAAGGTATTCTCAATTGAACGTCAAAAAGAATTGTTCGATAAAACGAAAGTCTTATTGAGTGCAATGAACTATTCGCCAAAATTATTTTATGGTGATGGATATAAAGGATTGCCGTCTTATGCTCCATTCGATAAAATTTTAATTACATGTGGCGCTCCTTTTATCCCGGAAGAATTGGTTAAGCAATTAAAAGTAGGAGGTAAGATGGTTGTTCCTGTGGGGGCAGGAGATGTACAAATGATGACGTTGATTGAAAAGACAACAGACGACACGATTATAAAAACAGAACTCAAGAATTTCAGATTTGTGCCTATGCTAGAAAACAAAGAAGCCGGAGGAAACTCAAACAAATAATTATTTTTTTTCAGGTTGAATAAAAAAAATAGGCTGCCTTTTCAAGCAGCCTATTTTTTTTGTGTTATTCAATCATTAATGAAAGAACAGAAAACAATACAGTTATTAATTATCCCAATACAATTTAGGATTCTGCATTGTAGAATTTTGATTGTAAGAATTTGGATTGTACAATCTTTCATTCGTTGGATAAATCAATCTT
>JAYVZG010000072.1:0-3306 GCA_043783565.1 Flavobacterium sp.
TGGTTCCAATTTTATTTGGTTGATAACTCCCTATAGTAGCAATATTATCAGTGCTTTTTGTTGTGCCACATATAAAAAATTCATTACCAAAAATAAAACTTGAAGTATTTATTTCATCGTCATCGCCACCATAGTAAGTACCCCATAATCTATTTCCATAAGGGTTGAATTTTGCAATAAAACAATCATAAGTTTCATTTCCTGAAATACTTTCCTTAAAAGCATCTGCACTTGCAATACCATTAGTGCTATTAGTAATACCGTTTAAATAAACATTATCTTCAGTATCTATTGTTAATCTTGAGGAACGAAAATTATTAATATCTCCATCTTCGTTGCTTCCACCATAGTAAGTGGAATAAATTAAATTTCCGTTTTCTTGAAATTTAGCTATGAATAAATCACTACTACCACCTCCATATTCTGTTTGATAGGCACCAGCTGTTGCCATACTGGCTGACGCTCCATCAAGAACTATACCTGATAAATATAAATTCCGGGCACTATCCGTCTTTATACTCAAACCATTTGTTACATAATGCGTACCAAAATAAGTGCTATACAACCGTTCTCCATTAGCATTAAATTTGCTAATAAAAGCACTTTCAGCCCCTAAATATTGCGATTGATAACAGTTGGGAGTAGCAAAATACCCAGTATTATCACTCGTTCGTCCAGAAACATAAAAATTATTTGCAGTATCAAAAATCAAATCATTTACAATGCTTGAAGTACCATAATACGTGCCAAATATTCGGTTACCATTACTATCAAATTTTGCAATCAAACCGTTATAAAACCCAATTATGTAGGGTTGAAAACTTCCTAATGTGGCAATATTACTAGTACTTTGTGTTGAGCCTAAAATATAGATATTATCAGCCAAATCACAGACTACTCTTGTAGCTCCATCGCCTTGATTTCCACCGTAATACGTCGCCCATTGTAGAACACCTCGCACAGAAAATTTAGCTAAAAAAGAATCAGTTTCTTCACTGTTAGGGTTGTATTTGTTGGGTTGGTGCGACCCTGTTGTGCTTATATTTGTATCGCTTAGTGTAGTGCCATAAATATAAACATTATCTTGACTATCTAGAGTGATACTTGTTATCTCGTCATAAAGCAAGCCCCCATAAAAAGTTGCCCAAACAAGCAAACCATCACGATCATATTTAGCAATAAACCCATCAGAAACTCCACCTCCATAATAATTTTGGTGTGCCGTGGCAGTAACAAAACTATTGGAGTAAGGTGCTGAACCTTCAACTTTGCCTACAATATACACGTTACCCAAGCTGTCTTTTGCAACATCATTTACAACCGTAGATTCGCCACCATAATAAGTTGCCCAATCCCGTTGGTAGTTGAATTGGCTAAAACCCACTAAGTGTGCAATAAAAAGTAAAGTAAATAACAATGTATTTTTCATAGCAAAAGTTATTTAAGCGAGGTTGTGTGTTAAAGAACAAACAACCCCACTTTAATTATTATAAGGTTCCGTAAAAATCTATATATGTTATATTACCTGCTCCAGCTATTGGTCCATTCCAAGTTGCTGAAAACGTGCCTTGAGTAATAGGGCTTCCGGGCGAGGTACAACCCGGAGTAGTGCACGGCCAACTAGTAGGGTAATAACCGCTTAACGGTCTTGAAATACCACCCGAACCTATACCAACGTTTGTTGTGGCGTTTATAACATCAAACTTAATTGAATTCCAAACCGGAGTTGGACCATACAGTGTTTGAGCATTTGCCTTTGTTAATAAAGTTGCTCCAGTACCATTAATAAGCCTACCCCATTGTGTAAACTGCGATGTTAATGTTGCTGGGGCTGTATTATTAAAATTGGTAAATGTATAGATTGTTGGTGTTGCAAATGAACCAGCAGGTATGGTTATATAAGTGGCATTAGTTAATGTTGTAGTTGTTATGCCACTTGAGGGTAATGCCTGTGTTTGCATTCTAACTTTTCTTGGCGAATAGTTTCTGATATACATTGTGTTTTGTGCGAAAGTTGTTGCTCCAAAAAAGCAAAACAACAAATAGAGAAGTATCTTTTTCATGGTTTTAGTTTTTTAAAGATTGTTGTTTCTGACATTGTTCGGCATAGACAGCAAAAGCGGTTTCGATTATCTTACTTGAAGTCATTGTAGCTAATTCTTTTTCGGTTGTTCCGTTGCTAATCAACAAATCTTTAGATTGGTTTAGCAATAAGTTCGTTGTTTTTTCAACAGCTTCTTTAGAAGTCAAACTAGTATTTTTAAGATTTTCTGGTTTACTCAATTCGAACGTTGCCTGAGCAAAATTACGCATCTGCACCACGTTTTTAGCTTCAACGGGCACAACAGCATCATCCTCGCTCTTGTTGCACGAAACCAAGCATGTTGCTCCAAGAAGAAGCAGACTCATTGCCAAAGTGGCAATTTTCATTCTTTGTTTTTTCATAATAAATAAGATTTTGTGTTAATAATCTCATAAAATTATGCTATAAATTTAATAAAAAATAGTGTTAAATTATAAATTATAAATTATAAATTATAAAGATCTGATAAACAACTATTTAATTTTTTAATTTATTTTTATTCTAAATAGTTTTAAAAAAAACGGCTGAATTTTAAAAATTTTCTTTTAAAGGAATTATAAATAAACTGTTATAAAAAAAAATCCCAATCTATAACGATTAGGATTCTATATCAAAAAACAATAACATAACCTACTCCCGAACAATTTTCGCGCCAATGGCTCTCAAACGTTCGTCGATATTTTCGTAACCACGATCTATTTGTTCAATATTTTGTATAATACTTGTTCCTTTGGCAGAAAGTGCTGCAATCAATAACGAAATTCCCGCTCTAATATCTGGTGAGCTCATGGTGGTAGCTTTGAGTTGCGATTGGAAGTCATGCCCCATAACTACCGCACGATGCGGATCGCAAAGCATTATTTTCGCACCCATATCTATCAATTTATCGACAAAAAACAAGCGACTTTCAAACATTTTTTGATGAATCAAAACATCGCCTTTAGCTTGCGTTGCTACTACCAAAACAATACTCAATAAATCGGGCGTAAATCCGGGCCATGGCGCATCGGCAATGGTCAAAATCGAGCCGTCAATATCCGTTTTTACTTCATAACCATTGGTATGCGCAGGAATATAAATATCGTCGCCTCTTTTTTCTAACGTGATTCCGAGTTTTCTGAAAACAGAAGGAATTACACCCAAGTTGTCCCACGAAACATTTTTGATAGTGATTTCGCTTTTGGTCATTGCTGCCAATCCAATCCATGACCCAATTTCGATCA
>JAYVZG010000073.1:0-8906 GCA_043783565.1 Flavobacterium sp.
TTGCATTTCAATGATAATCTGGGCGATAAAATTTCCTTATATGGTGCTTCTGGATCTCATTTTGGTTTTGGAGTTCAAACTAACTTGTTTCAAATTCACACCAGCAATAGTAGTGATGACATCGCATTTGGTTATGGAACCAGTGCTGCTTTTACCGAGAATATGCGCATCAAAGGAAATGGTAATGTTGGAATAGGCGAAAGCGCTCCATTGTCAAGACTCCACATCAAGACTGTGGATACTGGAATGACTCCAAATCCTTTTGCGTCAGCAATAATTGAAGATGATGATTTTACCTTTTTAAATATATTGTCAAATCAAGAATCTGGAGTATTGTTCGGAACACAAGGTATTCCTACAAGCGGGGGTATTGTTTATAGTCCGGCAAGTATGCCCAAAGCACTGCAATTCAGGACTAACAATAATAATACTCGGATGACTATTTCAGATGTTGGCAATGTGGCTATAGGTAATTTTAAGGCAGATTATCCATTACAATTTAGTAACTCTACAGGAGATAAAGTTTCTTTTTTTGGCGCCTTAGGAGACCATTATGGCATTGGTATTCAGGATTATTTACTTCAAATTCATAGTGGATTTGTTTTTAGCGACATTGCTTTTGGTTACGGAACTAGTGCTGCTATGACCGAAGTGATGCGTATTAAAGGAAATGGAAATGTGGGTATTGGAATCACAACTCCTGATTATCCATTACAATTTAAAACAGCTTTAGGAGATAAAATATCATTATATGGTGGAACAGGTGCGCATTATGGTTTTGGAGTTCAAGGTAACTTGTTACAAATTCATTCAGATCTTGTAGGAAGCGATATCGCTTTTGGATATGGTAGCAGCGGTTCTTTTACTGAAGGTGTCCGTATTAGAGGTAATGGAAATGTTGGGATTGGCGTTATTGTTCCTGATTATCCTTTGCAATTTAAATCAGCGATAGGAGATAAGATTTCATTATTTGGCGGAACTGGAGCCCATTATGGTTTGGGAATTCAAGGTGCTTTACTACAAATACATTCCGCTGGAAGTACAGATGATATTGCTTTTGGTTATGGCAGCAGTGCAGCATTTACAGAAAGAGTGCGAATCAAAGGGACCGGAGAAGTAGGCATAGGAACAGCAACGCCAACTGCGGAACTAGAAGTGAATGGGTTTACTAAATTAGGAACAACAGCACCTGCGGTAAAGATGATTAAACTCACCGGAACAACCAATGCTGCGCAAGGTTCTTCAATTTCGATGGCACATGGACTTACTAGTTCAAAAATACTTGCCGTAAATATATTGGTTGAATATGTTTCAGGCAGTAGTGTTCCGCCATCATATACTGCAGGAGCCGGATATGAATATGATTATTACATCAACGGAGGCAACTTAGTAATTGTAAATAAAACCGCAAATTCAGTGAATATTTTATCCAAACCAATTCGAGTTTTGGTGACGTATGAGGAGTAGAAACTAAGCAAATGAAAGGACAAATATTGTTCCTTCATTTATTTTTGAATCTAAAGTAATTTCAAAATCTTGAGAATAAATTCAAAAGAATAAAATGCACATTTCCATAAAACAAAGAGCTACAAGATTGCGTACTAACCTTTAATTTTTTTGAGTACATCTTGTTTGTAAGTCATTCCCAATGGAATTATTTTGTCTTGAATATAAATTTCATTATGATGAATTTTATCAATGGATTTAATCCCTACAAGATAAGATTTATGAACTCTCAAAAACAAATGATTAGGCAACTGCGATTCTACTTCTGTCAATGTAACACGAGCTACAATAGTTTTATCTGATGTGGTGAAAATTTTCAAATAATTACCGTAAGCTTGAATGTACATCAAATCATTAAAAAACACCTTGTGAATAATATGATCTTCTTTTATAAAAATGAAATCATTGGTTTCATCTAAAGCAGTGTCTAAACTTTTGTCTGTTTTATTTTTATTAGTACTTCTTTCAATAACAACATTTATTGCCTTTACAAATCGTTCGTAACGAATTGGTTTTAAAAGGTAATCGCATACCGAATATTCATAACCTTCTATGGCAAATTCAGAATAAGCAGTTGTAATAATGATGTTTGGTGGATGCTGTAAGGTTTTTAAAAAATCGATTCCATTTAATTCAGGCATATTAATGTCTAAAAAAATTAAATCGACCGTATTCGTATGCAAGTAAGTAATAGCCTCCGAAGCACTACTACAAACTGCAACTAATTGTAGTGTAGGAATTAAAGAAATATACTTTTGCAATACATCTTGAGCTAATTTTTCGTCTTCAACAATTATACACTTAAGCATCATTTTTTTAAATTTATTGAAAGAGATACCTTGTATATTGATTTCTCTTCGATATTAGAAAAAGTATAATTCCCTTTATAATGTAATTCAAGTCGTTTAAGTGTATTACTGATGCCTATTTTAAGTCCTTTTTTTTGTTCAAGAGCTGTCTTTTTTGCTATTGAATTCGAAATTTCCAAAAGCAAATTATTGTCTTCTATTCCAATATTTAAGTGAACAAAATTGGAGGAAGGATTGGATGTTATGCTATATTTAAACGCATTTTCAACAAGAGGCATAAGCAGTAAGGGAGCAATTGCACAGTCTTTAGGGTTACCTTGTATAGCTAACTTTATGTCACATCTATTTTCCAATTTTAATTTCTCTAAAGCAATATAACGCTCTATCAAACCAATTTCTTCGGTTAAATTTATCTCCAGTTTTCCTGATAAGTCTATGTGATACCGCATTAATTCAGATAGCGCTAATACCGCTTCACCTGCCTTATCTGATTTAGACAAGACTAAAGAATAAATACTATTAAGTGAATTAAATAAAAAGTGAGGATTTAATTGCGAACGTAGATATTGTAATTCTGATAATGCTTGTTTGTTTTCAGCTTCGTTAAGCACTTTCCGTTGTGCAATGGCTAATTTGATGTACCTAAAGCCAATATATATAATAGCAAAAACAAAAATTATAATTTCATTACTCATTTTTACATTGGAATCTTTCATAATCCAATTAAACCAAACATTTATCAAACTGCCAGAGCAATAAGCAAATGGAATAGCCAAAACAAAAAAAAGCATAACCTTTTTTTTGATATATAAATTATCAAACAACAAACCTATTAAATAAACGGGAAGGATATGAGGTACGATGAAAGCAGATATACTTTTCAGAGAACCCATGAGAGTTCCACCAACAATTCCAACAATAGTCCCAACTAAAATTATCCAGAAACCCCAAAAATAGAGTGAATCTATAACCGATTGTTTTGCATTGGTATTGAGTTTTAATCCTTTCATACTACAAAGGTGCGTCTTTATTTTAAAAAGCAAAAAATTTTGTGACCAATTGAGTTCATCACAACTATTTTATCTCTCATCACAAATTTGGCTCATTGGTCACATAAAAAAATGTACGTGCTGATTTTGATAAATCTTTGCTATGAAATTAACAATATAAGCTTGAAACAATGGGAAATAAAAAAATTAAAAAGTATCTAACTCTTGTATTATGTTTTGGCATTGTACTAGTTAACGCACAACAAGCAACTACGGCTGCTGGAGGTTCCGCAACAGGAAGCGGTGGAACAGTAACCTATAGCGTTGGACAAATTGCGTACACCACAAACACAGGTTCAAATGGTTCTATAGCTCAAGGAATGCAACAACCTTTTGAAATATCGGTAGTATTGGGTATTGACAACCCCACTATTAATTTAGAAATAGTAGCGTATCCTAACCCAACAACCGATTATTTGAATTTGAATGTTGGAGAACAAGACTTTTCAACCTTCAACTTTGATTTGTTTGATATAACGGGAAAAGTTATTGAAAGCAAAAAAATCACCAACTCTATTGAAACTATCCGAATGGAGCAGTTACCCAATGCGGTCTATTTTTTAAGAGTATCCAATAATAACAAACCCATAAAAACATTTAAAATCATTAAAACTTAATGAGACAGTGTTTTTTTTTAAAACACGTAGTCGAATTAATCCCGATTGAAGCGTAAGCGAAATATCGGGAACCAAACAATTAAATAATCAATAAAAACTAAAACCATGAAAACAAATACATCTTTAACACTAAAAATAGTTTTTCTATTTTCTATGTTCTTTTCTCTTTTCTCTGTAAATGCACAAGCACCTCAAAAAATGAGTTACCAAGCCGTAATTCGTAATAACAGTAGTGCCTTAATTACATCAACAACTGTAGGTATGCGAGTAAGCGTATTGCAAGGTTCAGCTGCTGGCACAGCAGTATATGTAGAAACTCAAACCCCAAGCACCAATGCCAATGGTTTAGTAAGTTTAGAAATTGGAAGCGGTACTGTTGTAAATGGTACGTTTGCAGGAATCAATTGGGCAACAGGTACTTATTTTATTAAAACCGAAACCGACCCAACAGGTGGAACAAATTACACCATTACTGGAACTAACCAATTAATGAGTGTGCCTTATGCATTGTTTAGTGCAAATGGAGGAACTCCTGGACCTCAAGGACCAATTGGTTTAACAGGATTAACAGGGCCACAAGGTTCGATAGGATTAACTGGGGCAACTGGTCCGCAAGGTCCAATAGGTTTAACAGGTGCTACTGGAGCAGCAGGTTCAACAGGAGCAACAGGTTTAACTGGATTAACTGGCGCAACAGGACCACAAGGTCCTATAGGATTAACTGGATTGACTGGTGCAACAGGATCACAAGGCCCAATAGGTTTAACAGGTGCTACTGGAGCAGCAGGTACAACAGGACCACAAGGCCCAATAGGATTAACCGGTGCTACTGGTTTAACTGGTTTAACTGGTTTAACTGGGGCAACTGGACCACAAGGTCCAATAGGATTAACTGGTGCTACTGGAGCTGCAGGTGCAACAGGAGCTGCAGGTCCAATAGGACTAACTGGTGCTAATGGAGCAGCAGGTGCAACAGGTCCACAAGGTCCTATAGGATTAACAGGAGCCGCAGGAGCAACTGGTCCGCAAGGTTCGATAGGATTAACCGGTGCTACTGGTTTAACTGGGGCAACTGGTCCGCAAGGTCCAATAGGTTTAACAGGTGCTACTGGAGCAGCAGGTTCAACAGGTGCGCAAGGACCAATTGGTTTAACAGGAGCCGCAGGAGCAACAGGACCACAAGGTCCAATAGGTTTAACCGGTGCTACTGGAGCAGTAGGTGCAACAGGATCACAAGGACCAATAGGTTTAACAGGTGCTACTGGAGCACAAGGGATTCAAGGTGTTGCAGGAACAAATGGTCAAGGTGGTGTTACTACTGCTGGTACTAATGTAACCATTACTGGTGCTGGTACAGTTGGTAGCCCATATGTAGTAAATGCAACTGGTGGCAGTGGTTCTGGTTGGGGATTAACAGGTAATGCAGGCACAAACCCGGCAACCAATTTTATTGGAACAACAGATGGCGCTGATTTAGTCTTCAAAAGTACTAATAATGTAGCTGGAAGATTATCGGACTCTAATACCTCTTTTGGGGTAAGCACATTAACCTCAATAACTACAGGAACCGAAAATACAGCAACTGGTTTTCAGGCATTAAATGGCAACACCACAGGAACTAATAATTCAGCTACTGGGTATCAGGCATTAGCCACCAATACAACAGGCAGTAATAATACCGCTACCGGAAAATGGGCATTACAATTCAACACTTCAGGAAATAGAAATGTGGCAAATGGTAGTTTGGCGTTGCGATTCAATACCGCATCTGATAATACCGCTACAGGTTATGCTACTTTATATTCTAATACTACAGGAGTTCAAAATGTAGCAAATGGTGCTCAGGCATTATTTTCCAATACTACAGGAAATTACAATACAGCTAATGGTTATCAGGCACTATATTCTAACACTACAGGTGTTGGTAATGCCGCCAATGGTTATGAGGCATTGTATCACAACACCGAAGGTCATCAAAACACAGCTAATGGTCTTAGGGCATTATATTTCAATACTACAGGTGCTAATAATACCGCCAATGGTTATCAATCATTATTTTCTAACACTACAGGTAATCAAAATACCGCCAATGGTGTTAATGCATTAAATTCTAACACAACAGGAAATAACAATACCGCCAATGGTGTTAATGCATTAAAATCTAACACTACAGGAATAAATAATATAGCAACAGGTCATAGTGCTTTATATAGCAACACTACAGGTGGTGGTAATGCCGCCAATGGTTTTCAGGCATTGTATTCCAACACCGAAGGTTATCAAAACACAGCTAATGGTCATATGGCAATGTTTTTCAACACTACAGGTGCTAATAATACCGCCAATGGTTTTCAGGCATTGTATTCTAACACTACAGGATTTCAAAATACAGCAAATGGTGTTGCTGCATTATATAGTAATACAACTGGTACTGATAATACAGCCACAGGAAGAGCCGCATTATTAAATAATACTACAGGAACAAGTAATACAGCAATTGGCACTGGTGCATTATCTGATGTCACTACGGGAAGCAATAATACAGCAATTGGTTTCAATGCAGAAGTACCATCCGGAACTGGTAGTAATCAGGTGCGCATAGGTAATATAGCCGTTACTTATGCAGGCATACAAGTAGCTTGGACGGTTACCTCTGATAAAAGATGGAAAGAAAACATCAAAAACACCGACTTAGGTTTGGCATTTGTAAATAAGTTACGCCCTGTTTCTTATACTCGTATTAATGATGCAAGTAAAAAATCGGAATATGGTTTTATCGCTCAGGAATTGGAAGCAACACTTGCCGAATATGGTATAAACAATACAAATTCAGGATTCATCAACAAAGACGATGCAGGAATGCTAAGTGTTCGTTACAACGATTTGTTTGCTCCTTTGGTAAAAGCCATACAAGAATTGAAAGCAGAAAACGAAGCGTTGAAAACTGAAAATAGTATTGCTAAAACGGATAGCCAATCAGAATTTGAAAAGCTCAAAACAGCCAACCAACTGTTAACAAATAGACTTGAAAAATTAGAACTATTACTAACCGTTACTGCGGAAAATAAACAATAAATAAATTTTTACAAAAAAATAAAAACAATGAAAAATAAAATAATAATAGCTTTACTATTTACAGGTTTCGCCTTTTCAAGTAATGCTCAAAATCCGAAAAGTGTAAGCGCTCCATTGCATGCAAAAAAGGTAGACAGTCTTTTTGAAGCGTTAGAAAAAAACGATAAAGCCATGGGTTCGGTCGCTATTCGTCAAGATGGAAAATTGGTTTACACCAAGTCAATAGGTTTTACATCCAACAACAATACACAACCTATTAATGCAGGGCAATCAACGGTTTATAGAATCGGTTCTATTTCAAAAATGTACACAGCTGCGATGGTTTTTCAATTGATTCAAAAGGGTGAATTGGGAATGGAAACCTTATTAAGTGACTATTTTCCAACGATACCCAATGCAAATAAAATAACCATAAGACAATTGTTAGGACATACCAGTGGTATTTTTAATATTACTAGCGACAGTACATTTGATAGTTGGTATCAAAACCCAATTTCAAAAGAGGAAATGATTTCTAAAATAGCAGCTTACACTCCTGATTTTGATCCTGATGCAAAAACACAATACAGCAATAGCAATTATGTTTTACTGGGATATATTATTGAAGCTATCAGTAAAAAATCATATCAACAAAATCTTCAGTCCACCATTAACAGCATCACTGGAGCTAAACAGACAAACTATGGAGACAAAATTGATCTTTCAAAAAACGAAGCATTTTCTTTTAGTTATGAAAACAAGCAGTGGACAAAGCAACCCGAAACCAATTTGAGTGTACCTCACGGTGCAGGTGCTATTACAACTACTGCCAATGAAGTGGCATTGTTTGCCGAAAACTACATTGGAGGAACCATTTTAAATCAGCAATGGAAAGATTTGATTACAAACGTAACCAAACATTTGGGCTACGGTATAATGAAATATGAATTAGAAAACCAAGTTGGCTATGGTCACACCGGAGCGATTGATGGGTTTAATAGTTGTGTCATTTTTTTTCCAGAAAAAAAGATAAGTATTGCCTTTTTAAGCAATGGTATCAATTTTTCGATTGATGAAATAATGATGGCAGTTTATAAAATTTACACGGGAGCTGATTATAAGATTCCTTCTTTTGAAACCATTCAACTTAGTGAAAAAGAACTTGAAAAATTTAATGGAGTTTATAGTTCTGATAAGATAGCTCTTAAAATAGCAATTACTAATAAAAACAATACTTTGATGTTACAAGCGGATGGTCAGCCCGAATTTCCAATGGATGCTACTACACCTACTACTTTTAGTAACGGACAAATTGGTGTGGAAATAAGTTTTAATTCAAATAGCGACCAGACCGTAAACGAATTACTATTGAAACAAGGAGGTGGAACAATTTCATTTAGTAAACAAAAACAATTATAACATTAAATAAAATGAAAACAATTTTTAAAATAGTAATTTTAGTTTGTTGTATACAAAGTAATGCTCAAGTAGGTATTAATACTACAACGCCTGGAGCGCAGTTCGAGATAAAAGCTAGCAATCAAGCAACACCAACAAATACAGATGGTATTATTATTCCTAGAGTTGATGCTTTTCCCGCAACAAATCCTACCGCTACCCAACAAGGCATGATGGTTTATTTGATGGTTGCATCAGGTGCCAATTTACCTGGGTTTTACTATTGGGATAATACAACAACCAGTTGGGTTGGTATATCCTCTTCGGCAAATGGTGACAAAGATTGGTATAAAGTAGGAACAACAACTGCACCTTCTGCAATTACGGATGATATGTTTCATAGTGGAAAAGTAGGAATTGGAAACAGTAATCCTTTTAGTAAATTACATGTTATGAATAATTCGTCTGGAATG
>JAYVZG010000074.1:0-3271 GCA_043783565.1 Flavobacterium sp.
AAAACAAATGCTGAACTGGGCAAGAACAGCAAATCCCGAAAAGTGGTTACAATTCGATTACCAAAGATGGATGAAAATAGTTGGCGGTAGCGATATGAATGATGGGATAAAAAAGGCAACAGAAAACCAGTTAGATGACTTATACATATTGAGAGAAGAATTACGATTAGGTATATGAGGGTGGCAATTTTAAAACTTAAATTTAACATTTACGGCTTTGTGCAGTTGTGGAAATCGAAACTCAAATGTTCGTTTCAGTACAAAAGCCAAATTAAAAAACTACTGTTGATGTTAGCACATCAGCCCCAATTGCACAAAACCGCTATTACCTGCTGGGCGGTTTATCAGTAGGAACTTTAAAAAACAATTAAAATGCGTACACAAGAAGAAATTTTAGCAAGATTTGAAAAAGCAGACGACTTTTTCGGAACACAACAAGGTGATTTACTTTCCTATATGGAATTTGAATTTGCAAAGCCTTTTTTAAAAGAAGATCATGTAAAAAAAGTTGAGGCAGGTGAGGAAAAATGGGAAGTATCAACAGACCCAAAAAAAGAGATTTTAGACTATTTAGATTTTGCAGATGATAAAGCTGAAGGAGAAAGAAGATTGTCAGCAGGTAGAAGTCTACTTCATTTCAAAACTTGGATTTGGTTAGATGACGAAAAGTTTTACAATGAAATAATTGGTATGATTGACAACTATACAAATTATGGAATACCTACACTTGATAAAATTTCTAAACACTATGGATATATCAGGTCGTAGCGTATGTTATAGGCTGATTAAACAAACAAGCGATGGCAAAATATATTTTAGTTTATGAATTAGGTGGCTACCCCGATGAAGGTGGTGGAATGTATGCACAAGAATTTGGAATGGAGGAAAGCAAGATGCACGAAAAAGTTGAAGAACTTGTAAAAAACCATAAGGATAATGTAACTGTTGTTTATGCAGGGTTTTTACAAACTGAATATAAGTATGAAACTGTTGAGTATGCAATAAGAGTTGAACCGAAGCGTGTGTAGGCGTTTGTTTTATTTGCCTATAACTCATCGGAGATTTATGAAGGATTTTTTACGGCTTAAAAACGATAAATAAAATGGTGAAATTAGAAACAACAAAAGACAGACGGAGGTTGCTCATAGGTAGCATGTTCGTTGACCTGAATGAAACAGATTATCCAGAAATTTGTATGACAGGAGAACTGCCGAAAGGGTGGTCAAGGGAAAGTTTAATAGCAGACGGGCTGAGTGCTTGGGGTTGCTGTATGGCAGGAGCGAAACCGCCTGAAAACTTTGGTAAAGGAATGGCACTGATAGGTTCCAATGTAGGCGATGCAACCCCTGACGGACTTTCAAAATTAGCAGATGAGATATTAGCTAAGAAGTAACTCGTGCGGTGGCGGGGTTTTAAAATTTCTTAGAACGAAAAAGTATATGCTCTGTTGTGCGTTGCTTGTGGGTGGGAGAATAGCATATATACGGTGTTATACGCTGATTTAAAAACCTTTTTGAGCGAAGGAATTATTAACTATAAATAAATACAAAATGAAAATTACAAAACAACACCCCGAAAGAGAATACCCATACTTAGCCGTGTGGAGAGGCGATGGAGAACCCATTGGCAAGAACTACAGAATAGATGAAATAATGGTAGTTAACATTCAATCACGACCTGACAGTGATAATGTTGTATGGGTTCAGCCGTTGGATGGTGGCAAAGAGGGATATATAACCAAACACGAAAATGAATATGCACCATTACCAACAGGAACGATAATTACTATCGTGCAGGGTGCGGTGGCGGGTTAAAAAATTTGCCAATAATGGTTTTGCTTTACGCAGGTGGGGATTTCGGAGAACGAAACTTCAACTTAGCACTAAAGCCAAATCGGATCACGATAATGCCTTGAGCGGCTTTGTAAAACTCGATTTTATATTATGGCACAAATGGAAAAATTAAGAGCCGACTTTAAAAATGCAGATGAAGCATTTAAGAATGGACTTGCACAATTGACAAGTGAATTTCAAGAACACCAACAAAAAGAAATTGGTAAGGTTTCATTAGATGATGTTTTTTTGGATAAACAACCTTCTGACTTTGGTTTGTTTTACTGCCTTTCAGAATCGCTTACGCAACTTGAAAGATGTATTGCAGAAAAACCAAGCAGGGAACTTTCACTTGTCAAAACCAAATTACAAGAAGCGATATTTTGGGCAAGACAGTCTTAAAAATTGTGGTTCGTAGGATGCTCGGTGTCGGGTGTCCTACGGTTGCCACTAACGTTCGGAGGATTAATGAAGCCCACGTTCAATAGTAGTAAAAAAGCATGATAAAGCAACACAGTAACATAGTAGTAATTAGCCTGAGTACGCTGCGGGTTTCATTAATCCTATTGTTATCAGAAGGCGCGGTTTCGCAGGTAGCTTCATAGATGCAGGAAGCAAGGATAAAATAAATTTAATTTTTTGAGGGAGGAAAATATGTTTACAGGAGTAATGAAAATGGTTGGATGCAACTTTGCAGAATACCTACAAAAAAACAAATGGCGTAAATCTACCGTTGATGAAAAGTGGTGGATAGTTGGTAAGAGCGTAGAGCGATTCACTTTAGAAGATGTGTATGATAAGTTCGTTGTAAGTGAACGCGAGCGACTTGCAGAATTAAATAAACCTGATGAGGAGTGCAAGTGTTTTAGGTTTACAGGAAGTAATTCGGAATATCAAACTTATTTATGTCCAATTCATAAAACAAAATAAACTATGACACCGAAGGAAAAGGCAATGGCTTTGTTAAGAACGTTTGCATTTACTGTGTTATAGGAAGTATTTTAAAAATTTTAGCGGGGCAATTTTAAACTAAATAACTATGGACTTAACAAAATTCAAATTCCCAGAAGTGAACGGACTTGATATGGCGTTCTCAACTTTCAAAACTGACAAGGCATTATTAGCAGAGGCAAAAGAACGGGGCTTCTATGATGGACATACGCCTTACAACGATTTATTCTCAAAACTATTCTTTGGAGGTGGAAAGATAAAATTCAAAGAAGGAATAGATGCAGAGTTTAAAAGTAATGCGTGGAAATACTGCCGTTCTTTTATGGGAAGTTTTGAACCTAAACACGAAGAGAAAGAAGCCATTTGTGCAATGCTAATGAGTGAACTTCTTGAACCGAAACTTTATAGGCTGTGACATAAACCCAAAGGCTATTGAATTAACTAATAACCGTTTAAAATAAAGATATGGAAGCAATTAAAAAAGCGAA
>JAYVZG010000075.1:0-3240 GCA_043783565.1 Flavobacterium sp.
GGAAATGCTTTAATAACTGCCAATATAAGCACCTATGCCAATAGCACTGCTGTGGGATATCAAAGTTTATATAATAATCTAACGGGAGACAATAATACAGCAATAGGTAGCAAAGCTGGTTTTGGCGCTACGGGTGCAAATAACATTATTATTGGTGCTAATGCTGAAGTACCAGTTTTGGCAAATAACGATCAACTATCTATCGGAAATGTTATTTACGGAACCACCATGACTTCTACAACTGCTGGAAAAATTGGTGTTGGAGAAGCAAATCCCAATGCAAAATTGCAAATTACCTCTTCAAGTCAGGCAACTCCTGCAATTACTGATGGTATTTTGATTCCTAAAGTTGACAATTTAACTGCTACTCCAACAGCATCGCAGCAAGGAATGTTAGTTTACTTAACAACTCTTTCTGGAACAAATCAACCAGGATTTTACTACTGGAATAATTCTCCAGCATCATGGATAGGATTATTATCAACTCAAAATGGTGACAATAATTGGTACAAAGTAGGGACTACTATTGCACCTACTGCAATTACTGATGATATGTTCCATACTGGTAATGTTGCCATTGGAAAAAATACGATTCTAAACTCAAAATTAGAAGTAGAAAATACAACAAATACAAACTCAATTGCAACTAACAATACCGTTGCAACTGCAATTGATATCTACGGGATTAACAACCAACTATCAGGAGCAGGAACAGGTTATAAAAGAGGTGTTTCTAATTCTATAAATGGTTCAGGTGCTTCAAAAATTGGTGTTGAAAATATTATAAATTCAAATGTTTCTTCCGCAACCACTTCTCATAAAGGAGTTTATAACCTAATTACAAATACAGATAGCACGTCAGCAAGTGCAGTTACAGGTGTAGAAAATTCTATTACCAATAACAGTTCAAATAATCCTTCAACAGGAGTATATAATTCAATTTCATCAGGTGCTTCTGCTGGCATTGGTGGTAGTTATGGGGTTTATAACTTGATTGGCGGATATAAATCAAGTGGTAAATTTGGTGTTCAAAACACCATTTCTTCAAATGTAGAAGATAGTCTTTATGGTATTAACAATTCTATAAATTCCACTGCAAGTGATGGAAATCCTCTTACTAATGGATTGGCAATTGGTATTGGCAATACAATTACATTAAATAATGATGCAATTACAAGTGGAAATAGTAATTATATAAGTGGCACTGGAAACGGAAATATAACAGGCGTTTATTCATCAATTGATAATACTGGAAATGGAAATCATACAGGAATTCATAGTATCTTATCCGGCACAGGAAATGGTTCAAAAACAGGAACTTATACTTACATACCTCCAACAGCTGGAGGAATACACTATGGTGTTTTTGCTGATGTACTCGGTGCTGGCAACTATGCTGGGAGATTTATAGGTAATGTAACCATAGGCACAAATTCAAGTCTTGGGGTTGATAATTATATTTTACCAGCAACTAGAGCTTCTTCGGCAGATCAAATCATGCAAACTGATGGGGTTGGTAATGTTACTTGGCAAACAACTATTGCAATATTAAACAGTTCGGCTTGGTTAACTACTGGAAACTCGGGAATGACAGCAAATTTTATAGGAACAACTGATGCAAACCCTTTACGATTTTTTACTAGTAATACCGAATGGATGCGAATTGCTCCAACAACTGGAGAGGTAGTAATAGGAAGTACAACTCCGGTTGCAGGAGATAAATTTAGTGTATATGCTACAGGGACGGATAAAGCCATTCGCGGATATTCTACACTAACAGGTTTTGGTATTTATGGTTTAAATAATGGTTCAGGTTGGGGTGTATTAGGAAAAAATACTAATAGTGGCAGAGGTGTAGAAGGAGGCAGTGTAGGCGCGGGTGTAGGGGTCATTGGATTTAATACTGGTAATGGAGCTGGTGTACTTGGTAAAAATACTGGCATCGGACCAGGTGTTCAAGGTGATAATATATCAGCAACAGGGAATGGTGTAGTGGCCGCTAATTCTGCAACAGCAGGAGCCGGTACTGGAAATGGAATTTTAGCCACTTCAATACAATCTGGCGGTTTTGGTGTGTATTCACAAAACACAAATACATCAGGGACTGGAATGCTTTCAGTAGGGCAGAATGTAACTGGATCATATCCTACAACCGGAAGTGGTGGCGCAGTAACTGGAAGTACTACTGGTTTATACGCAAAAACCAGAACAACTGGAATATCTCAAGGAATTATTGCAGATGATGATTTTGGTGGTGTTACAAGAGTTAATTACTGGTCTGGAATAACTCAATATAAGATAATCGGAACTGGAACTGTATCTACAACAGCAAGAGGAGTTGATGGGGAACGGGTTGTGTTACACTGTACTGAGGCTCCTGAAATTTATTTTGAAGATTACGGACAAGGACAACTCATTGAAGGTAAAACTCACATTATTATTGATCCAATAATTACAAAAAATATTATTGTAAACGAAAAACATCCATTAAGAGTCTATATACAATTAGAAGATGATTGTAATGGTGTTTATGTTACCAACAAAAAAACAGATTCATTTGATGTGATTGAATTGGCAGCAGGAAAAAGTAATGCAAAATTTCAATATCACATTGTCGGAAATAGAGCTGATGAAATAATGGAAAATGGAAGAATTTCAAAAAATGCTGATACTCGATTTGAGTTAGCTCCTATAAAATTTGAAACAAAAGACTTAAAAGTTAAGTCAACTTCAGATTATTTGAAAGAATTAAAACCTTCATCAGAAAAATAGAATAAAAAAGCGGTGAAAATTTTCCGCTTTTTTATTACACATATTTTTCATAATTCTTGGTTTGCACCCTTGCCTTCAAATCGTGCATTAAATTATAAAGTCCGAAAAAAGTCCGATTGATATACAAAAAGTGTTTCGAACCTCGATTGCCATTCATTTTACGAAGTTGGGTGTCTTTGGCAAAATCTTCGCCCATGGAAGCAATTTGTCCGAAAAATTCATCATCCGAAAAATCAAAATAATCACCGTGGAATGGTCGTGTAAACAAGCTTAATAAATCATAAAAAAGTTTGGTGAAATACTCAATTTCTTTTGGAGAATCGTCCAAACGTAATATCTCAAGTTCGTATAATTTTTTATTAAAAAGCGCAGGATTTCCTATAATTTCAGGAACTGCTAATTCAAAGTATGGAATATAAAAATCCTCCGGAACTTCTTTTATACACCCAAAATCAATTGCAATTAAAT